>JAFYJH010000040.1 GCA_017538195.1 Prevotella sp. | reverse complement strand
TGCGACAGATCATCTATGGTCTCGCTTTGATTCTTGTCATGTATTATCGTCCCCAAGGTCTTTGGGGCAAAACCATATTGAATTGATATGATACTACAGTTGAAAGACATACACATGAGTTTTACGAATGCCCAGAATGAGACATTCGACTTGCTGCGTGGTGTCAATCTTTCTGTAGAGGAGGGTAGAATTACGGCTTTGGTCGGCGGAAATGGAACGGGCAAAACCACCTTATTCAACATCATTTCGGGATTTGAAAAGGGCTATACCGGCGATGTCATTTTCGAAGGCAACAGTTTCAATCAACTTTCTGCCCACCGCATCTCCCTGATGGGCATTGGGCGTATGTTCCAAGACGGACAACTGTTGAGCGGTTTGACCTTGATGGAAAACATGAAGATGGCCTCCGACGACAAGACGGGCGAAATACCGTTTTCGTCCTTGATTCTCCCGAAACGGTGGAAAGAGGCCGAGAACAAAAAAGAAGCCAAGGTAAAGGACATCCTGAAGCGTATTTTTGGAGAAAACTGCAAATACCTCTCGATGCTTAACGACAACGCCTCCGACTTCTCTTACGGGGAACAGCGCATTCTCTCGCTGGCACGCCTGCTGATGGGTGAAGACCGTTTGCTGCTGTTAGACGAACCGACTTCTGGCGTCAATCCCGTCTATATTGATACGATAGAGAAAATCATTCGTGAGATGGTAGCCGAAGGGATTACCGTACTCATGATAGAACATAACATGCACTTCGTCCGAAAGGTGGCAGACACCTGCGCCTATCTCGACGATGGAGTCATTGCCAAGGTGGGACCGACTGCCGAGGTGCTCGACGACAAAAACGTGCGCAACAGTTATTTGGGCCTATGAGTGAGATTCTGAAAATCAACGACCTGTGGGGCGGCTACCAAGAAGGAGTCGATATCCTCCGCGGCATTTCATTGGAAGTGCGGCAGGGGGAGGCTGTCGGCATTATCGGCCTCAACGGTTCCGGCAAATCCACGCTCGGCAAGGCCATCATGAATATGATACCGTTCCGCAAGGGAGAAATCACTTTCGACGGCGAAGACATCACGGCGTTGAATACAAACGAGCTTTTCCGTCGCGGCATCTCTATCATGCAGCAGGGCGGCAAGGTGTTCCCTAACCTCTCTGTTTGGGACAACCTGCAACTGGCAACGCAGGGGAAAAATGTTCAATGTTCAATGTTCAATGTTCAATTAGCAGAGGTTATTCCCTTGCTCCAGAGTTCTAAACGCGAACTACAGCGCCAGATGGCCGACAAACTGAGCGGAGGACAGAAGCACCAACTTTCTTTGGCAATGACCTTATCCGCCCATCCTCGCCTCGCCATTCTCGACGAACCCAGTGCAGGGCTGTCGCCAAAGGCAGTAGAGGAAATGTACCAGATGCTCCGTGCCATTAGAGAAAAAACGGGAATCGCCATCATCCTCATCGAGCAGAACATCGCTAAGGCGGTGGAGTTTTGCGAGAGGAGTTTGTTGTTGCAACAGGGCAAACTCGCTTATGAGTTTACTGAGGAAAAAATGAATTTATCTGTAATAGAAAATAAAATGTTTAACGAATAAAAAATAAAAAAATGAAAAAAAATCATCTTATTTGGCTGACTACCATAGTAATATTAGTTGGCACATTGCTTCTCATCGCTCGTGAATGTGACAGATCTTCAAAGGATTCAAAAATGGTAAAAATGGGAGTGATTTTACCTCTCTCTGGTAAGACTGCTATCATTGGAGAACCTAAAAAGCGTGCATTTGAAATTGCTCTTGATCAGTTTAACTCTCCCCAAAAACGTCTTGAAATAAAGTTTGAAGACAGCCAAGGTTCTGCCACTATTGGTATCAATGCTTTTAACAAACTATTACTTGACAAAAGTATCGATTGCTATTACATTGATTTAACCCCAATAGTAAACGCCTGTATTCCTACTATTAATTCTAACAAAGTTATTACTTTTGCTGGTTCCGCCGAGCCAGAGGTGACAAATTTAAGTAACTATCTATTTCGGTTATTTGCTGGTGGAGACCAAGAAATTCGAATGATGGTCGAATATTTGCACCGACAATCAGTTCAAAAGGTATTTGTTCTTCACACCAATGAATTATATGGAATCAATGCTTTCAAGTATTTAAAAAAAATGTTCACAGATGTAGGTGGTTCAATTGTTGGCAACGATGAATATCCAATGAATAATGGGGATTTCAAGGCTCAATTGACAAAGGCCAAATCCTCAAATGCGGAAAAGATAATTTTACTTGGATATGGAAACGAATACCCGGCATTGTTAAAACAAGCCATGGAGTATGATATAAACCCAGACAAATTCGTATGTAACTTGGGTGGTTCAAACAAATCCGTAATGGAACTCCCTGCAAAATTAATAGAAAATATGACATTTGTTGGACCAAAGTTTTCCTATCTTCTTGGCATTGGTACCATAGAACCTGAAATGCAGGAATTCCTATATCTGTATCAGAAGAAATACAATGAAAGTCCAGATTTTCGTGCAGCCTATGCTTATGATATGGTCACTATTTTTTTGAGCGTTTATGGTGATGGTTCTAAAACGGATAATCAGATTATGTCTGAACTAAGTAAAATTAAAGGCTATAAAGGGGCTTCTGGATTAATTTCATTTAAGGAAAATGGAGATACCGAGACGGATTTAGTTGTTGCAAAATACAAGAATGGTACGATAGAACTTTTAGGCTTATGAATGTGATAAAAAAGTTTTATGATGATTTCTCTGAATTTTGGATGGAGAATCCAAGATTCGGTGTTCGCTCGGCCTATCTTGGTATGTTGGGAAATGTGAATGGCAAAAGCGTTCTCGACATTGGCTGTGGTTGTGGATTTGATATAGAACTGTTGTCAAATAAAGGAGCGCATGGAATTGGAATAGATTTTAGTGAGAATGCTATTCAGCAATCAAGATTGCGAATAGGTAATAATAACAATTGGAAGTTGGTGTGTGCTGATTTTATGGACTACACCCCACAACACCAATTTAATATAGTCCTTTTCAGTATGGTGGTCATGCATTATATGGACTTATACGCTGTTTTTAACAAACTGTCTTCTTTTGTGAAACGGGATGGCCTGTTGTTATTGGTGACTAATAATCCGTATCTTGTAAAGCTTGACTACAATCTCCCATATCCGACAGGAAATACATGCATTCCATATGAACACCATTTCAATATTGATGGAAGAGAAGTAAATGTAAAAAAATATCTGCATTCATTTTCCAATTATATCAATAATGCATCAATTAATCAATTAGCAGTGAATTCAATGCAAGAAATTGAGATGTATTCCCAAGAAACACGTTTTTTTAATCCTGTTCCCCATGCAAGCATTCCCAATTTTATAACAATATTATATTCTAAAAACTAATATTAATTATGAACGAGCATTTATTAAAATTATACGATGATTTGTTATTTCGGAAAAATGGAGCAAAATCCGAGAACGAAGCCTTATTGAAGAAACTTTTAGAATGGATGCAGTCTTTTTTGGATAATGATAGGGAAAAGATTTTTTATTTTACATTGCCTATCTGGGATTATGTCAGAAACACTTGGAAGAAACCGACGTTTTTGAGTGTCAGCAAACAAAATGACCCTATTTTCAAAGATGACAAAGACGGCAACGGGTGGTATTCTTATACTGATGAAAGCGATAAGATCAAAAAAGGATTAACTTATAGTACTTTTTTTGAGAACGCTAAGAAAACTGGCTTTACTTTTGTCGGTTTTATTACACAAGATATTAAGTTAGTACTTCCGATATTCGAAATAGAATTTGGTGACCAAAACGAATTTAACGAATCAAGTTGTAATGATAAATATACCCTGAAAATTAAAGTCGATGACAAAAAAGGGTTTGAAGATATAGTCATACCTGAATTGAAGAAGATAATAAAGAAAAAATCAGACGACAATGATGATAAGCAAATTGAAAAATTTTTTAATTTTTTGAAGATTTACCATGAAAGTTTCAAAGATTTAAAATATATATATCTGATTTCAAGCCGACTGTTCAGCAAAACGGATAGCGATTTAAGTTCTGGAGGGCTGATATTAGTTTGTAAAGAAAAGGTTGATGAAAAAAAGTTGAAACTTTTGTCTGTCGCCGTTAATTTATGCTATCGCGAGGTTGGAGGAAAAGATTGGGAGAAGAATAATAGAATTGAATCCATCAAATCCGCAGTTGCGGCAATAATAACACGTAATTTAAGCCATGATTTGGGTAGTCATTTCCTGACAAATACAAAAAACTATTTTAGAAACACTGTTGACAAGATTAATCCTGATTTATTAAATATTATTGCAGCCGATTATCGGGGAAACGTTCGTGTGCTCCAATATGTACAAGAACGTATGGATTTTGTGGCCACGATAGTTTCTACAGATCTGTATCCGTTGGTCGGACTGAATTTTAAAGCAGAGTTCTTTGACATTCTCACCAACGACGATTGCGGTGCACGGCATTCAAACGATAAACAGGATAAAAATGAAAAAAATTTCTTGCTCCAATATCTGCTGTATTCCGAGCATCTTACACGAAAATATAATTTCGACAAAGAGAATTTTTCTGACTTTCCTGTTGTTGAATTGAAAGTTAAATATGGAGATAGAGATTATACGGGTAAATCCGACAAAAAAAATAGCGAACAATCACTTAAAAATGAGTTGTCAAAACTACGTTTAGCCGTTCCTGGAGGCGTGATGGGTCGTCATGCTCTGTTTACCCTTGTGGAAAACATCCTTCGTAATGCGGCCAAACACAGTAAGCATACAGAGGATTTAGTTTTAACTATTAAAATTGTGGAAGAAGATAACAAGTGTATTTTATATTTCTATGACAATTGCAAATCTGCTAAATCTGCAAAAGAAGTAATACAAGAAAAGTTTAAAGAAATAATGATAATAGGTGATGATGCGAAATTAAACAAGTACGACAAGGGACTGAAAGAAATGCTATTCTGCGCCATTTGGTTGAAAAACGAAGACTTGTCACAAACACTTTTTGATATTCAAAATAAGAAAGCCAAAGCTGAGCGATATATCCGTGTAATAAAAGTTGATGATGAAGGTAACTTTGATATTCAAAATAAGAAAGCCAAAGCTGAGCGATATATCCGTGTAATAAAAGTTGATGATGAAGGTAACGAAATTGAAGATGAAAAAAAAGATGGGAATCTGTGCTACACCATTGAATTGGATAAGTGGAAAACAAAAGAAAATTTATCCGACAAGAAGAAAGGTGACATTATTAGTCTTTCCAAAGAAGAATTTTTGAAAATTCATGCTGATTTTATAACGGCAGATAATGATTGCTATTTGTCAATAACAGATGGGCGACTAGATGTGAAGAAAAAGTTGTCTGAGATTTTCCCGAGATTTATGATCGACTCTGAAATTGATGATAAGAAAAAAGATCTTTTAGAAAAATATAACATAGTTATAGAATTTCCAGACCAGAGTCTTTACAATCAAGAAATACCGAATGTATTTGATAGAAACGGAAAAGATGAGAGTTGGAAAAAGAGTAAGAATAATATTTTATTTTTTGATCACTTGATGGATGCAAAAAAACAGGACGATTGGAATTCGGATGAATTAAAAAATGCAGTATATACAGACTCTATTTCAGGCGAGAACTTTACTTCAACCCTGATTCAGCCAGATTTACTTAAAGATGATGATTTTAGGTACAAAGTGATTGAGTCTGCCATTACCCGAATTGCCATTGTTGATGAACGAATCTGGGGATTTTATCATGCATTACATCAAACGGCAATAAAAAAGACAGCAGATTGGCTCGACTTTAAGACTATTTTTGAAGGGAACTACGATTATTCGAATTTGATAAGGAAAATTTATTTTAGGTTGTTATCTAAAAATATTTCGTGGAACCAATTATCTTTTCCTGATAATTTTGACGATTTTTCCGAAAAAGAGAAGAAGGATCATTTGAAAACAGAGGTATTTCAAAATTTGACAACAGCAAGAGAATCAAAGCAGATAGCATTGTTAAAGAAAAGAAATATTTTTGTTTATACGGTAAATGATAATGGTAAAATCGTAGATATAGAGAATAATGAAGTGGAGGAAGTGGCATGTGATTTTGTTTCTATACATCTTGGCCTGCTTGATAAAGATAAGGGGCAAGATAGTTTGTTTAGGAAGGATAATGGCAGTCTAATTTTAAACGACAAATTCAAAGAAAAACCTTTTGTGTCCATCCATTCTGGCCGAGGCAATTTTAGTCCTAACTTGGAAAAAGAACTTCGTGACTATCCTTTCATCACTCTCTCAACTTTAGAATCGGCACTCAATAATTCAAAATTTTTATTATCAGAATTTTTTAATAACATCAATTATTATGGAAAAGGTAATCTTAATAACAAGTAGGGAGATTGGCAATCTTAAAAAAGCAGCCTGTCAAATTAGCTCGTACGCTAATCCGGAAGAAATAGGAAATGGCCTTCCGAAATTTAAGCCATCCACTTATCTTGGTTTGTTGTATACGGAAGAATGGAATAAACACATTGCTGAAATAAAACCTCTACAATTAGCAGAAAATGTAGAATATGGAACAAATAATAAAGAAGATACAGATGCCCTTGTTAAATATGCAAAAGAAAATATTACGAATAAAATTGACAAGGTCAAGCAACCTCCATTCATTTTTGGTATTAGCTTTTATAAGGAAAAATACGATCAAGAAGATTATTATGTCTATTTTGCAGAAGAGTTCCCATTTAAAGAAACTGCGCATGATAAGCAGCGATATTTGAATGCCATTGTTGGTGAGATACAAAATCATCTTAAAACAATGAATGTAGATAATGCAGGATGGACAATCTTTTCGCATGACAAGGACTGGGTAGATTATGATGCGAATAAAAAAATGGAAAAAAGTGACACTTCCATAGACGAAGAATTCTCATTTTTAAAGGAACTCTTTGAAAATGAAACAACTATTGTATATTTGTTTACACATACGAGAGGTATTTATCACAAGTACGTGCAAAAACTTATTACAGGTGGCTTCATGCCTTTTGATAATTTCAAAGAGGGGAGCAATACAATTTTAGAAAAATCAAAAACACTAGTAACAAAAGAGCGATTGGAGGAAAAAGACATCAGGGAGTTTATTCAATGTTATAACCCAGAGCTTCCTATATTCGAAACACCATATAATATAAATTGAAGAAGATGGTTAAAATAAACACATATTACGATTCAGACAGGCTCTTTGCCCTGTGGCTATTACCGCCTTTGTACAAGTACATGGCCACTGGGTATGATGTTGCACACGCAATTTCTTCAAAACTTAAAATCAAAGACTCAAACAATCAATTTCAGCCTGTTCCTAAAACGAAAAAGGCAACAGATTTGTTTCCCTGCGTGATTGTATTGGGGGAGTTACGTTGGAAATGTGTCCTTCAAACACTTTCTGAAGATATTAGAATTCGGAAAAATATATTGTTGGGATTAAAAGCCTGTTTAGAAGATTCGAAATTCAAGAACGCCTCATTAAAAAAAATAATAGAAGCGGATATAGAGTTTTGGGAAAAAGAAAAAGACGCTTTGGAGAAAAAGCGAAAAGGAATAGCAGAACATTACACACAACTTATGTCCTTTCTAAACAATAAGTTCAGCTTTTTCAACAACTCATCTATTTGGGTGAGAGTTGTAAATTGGGATGACACAGAGATAGAGGCTGCCATAAAAGAACTTGAATATTTCAACGAAATAGGACTTTATGATTACGATAGTGCAAAAGAGAATCTTGAATATAACATCCGGCTCCAAAAAGAGACTTATTTGGATTCAAAAGCGCAAGGTCACGGGGTGTATGTTACGCCTGTGTTATACGGTAATGAGAATGAAACGTTGAATATCCTTCGTGATAATAATTTAAAAATCGAATAATATAACTAAAAAATAGATATGAATGTTATAAGTGTTGGTAATAGATCTTTGTCCGGAGAAGAAAAAAAACTTCTTCAGATTGTTAATAATTATTCTTTCGAATTACCCGAAAAGCAGCTTATTTGTTTCGGCGATTTGTTGAAAGAGGTGAGGATCGTATTAGACGGTTCCGCCTTTCGATCAAATATAATAAATCCATCGTCGTGGAAATTAAATGACCCTCAATATGAAACAGAAATCAAGGTTGAATTATTCCAACGTTATAGAGGTATAATTGAAAAACTTGAGCAAGAGATGAATTCTTTAACTAGTGAGAAGAAAGAGGATGTTGATTGTGATAGTCGAAAAGAAAACGTTGAAAAGAAATGTGAAATAGAAATTTCAATAAAAAAATTCATAAAGGAATATAAAAAAGTGACATTTTATGAAGGTCAATATGTGGATTGCTACAATTTGAAAGGGCTATTTAAACCCTCGGACAAGTCGATTGTTCTATATATGGACAATATGTCCCAAAAGGATCGTTTAGAAGATGTAGTGTCTGTATATATACACGAAATGTTTCATGCATATTACCATTCTCTCTTTAAATGTCTGGGCGAGAGTGTGAGAGAAATAGAGGAATGTATGGTCGAGTTTAGTATGCTTACATTCTTGGAATATTTATCAAAAGATGACAAACGATTTGAAACGGTATATGAACATGCAAAAAATGAGGTAGAGGGCAAGCGTTGGAAGATTGGGAATCTTGCTGCTTACGGCTTTGGAAAATATGTGTTTGATACTTGTCTTAATAAAAAGGAATGGATTGCTGAATATGCGAAAAAATCAAGAATCTTAAATAAAGAAAAGGCATTAGAGGCAGAATTTGTTGGACGTGTATATCCTTTTTATCCGATTCGTGAACGTAATTGCTATGAGTTGTTAAAATTAATATTGTTCCCAAAGGATGTTTCTGATGCGACTCCAAAAATCAAATTTAAGTTAATGGATGATTTTCATGATGTAGCCCTACGAATTCTATTGATTGACGACAAAATTGATTGTAAGGACTCTTTACCGGGTGAAGAGAAAAAGTTGATGAACCCAGAAGAAACGGAATATGTAAATGAAGTATCTGACAAAAATATTGAAGTTGACGAAACAAAGAATGAAACGAAAGTAGATGTTAATGAATGTCGCGAGACTTGTTCTAATCATAAATGCAAACTTTGCACGATTAAACGTTTGATGGACTCCGGGAAAAATGATAATAAGGTGAATGTTTACGATGGTATAGGAATCGATAAAGATTATTTCTATTGGAAAGAGCAGAAAATCGAATGTTACTATTGTCCAACAATCACCGAAGACTTTATTGATAACGAGAGTGTTCTAAATGGACGTGATGGAATTTTTGTTCATCCGACGACAGTAGAAGATAAAAAGAATTGTAAACAAGGAAAATATATTGATTATGCAGGCGTTTTTTTCCCTAAAATTAATAAAGATGATCTTCATGTTCAGATTGTCGGCGTACGTGATGTGCGCACGGCCTTGCTGCTGATGAGCAGATATAAGTTCGACATGATTTTCTGTGATTATCTGTTGGACTATAAAAATGAGAACAAGGACGAGCGCGATTATATCAAGCAGCTGTTTGACTTTTTGTCGCACAATTATAAGAAGGATATCCAAAAAGAAAAAGAACAGAAACCTCAAGATGAAGCAAAAATCAAACGATTGGAGGTTTTGGAACAACTCCGCCATGATGTCCTCGACAATAGAGGGCCGCTGGGAAAATTCTGGGTAATGCCAATCACCGGGTTCAACCAGACTTTTATTCAAGACCTTCATAGGAGCCAAATCAACCTGATTGACTACAGATGGAACATCAACAACGGAGCCGACCCCATCACCACACCGTGGCAGTTCCTTTATCACTTGAACAAGTTTCTTGAGCTGCAACTTCGTTCTTGTGTTTACACGATGGAGCAGTTGCTTACATTCTTGCTGTACACTTGTCAAGATTTGAATACAATCGAAGATAAAGAGGAGAAAAAAGTGGATTTCGACGATTTCCAATCGTTTATGGGTTCGGAATATGCCACGCTGATTCAACTGTATGGAAACAAATTTCCCATCAAGCGCGATGCTGTGATAGAAGATAATGATGGAAATGGCCAATACAAGTCTGTATTCGCAACGTATGTCTGGAATAACTTCTATGCAAACAAAGAACGAAAATTCGTGAACGAAATCGAGTTGTACCGCCTGATGCATCGATTCTATCACCGAGCGACGGTTATGTACAATGACCAGAGGGGCAAGAAACTATTGAATGACGCTTTTGCGAGTTTGCAATTCTTTCTGTATTCTAATTCTCGCGTAAGAGATACAATTGTTGGCAATGAAACATTGAAAATTGTTGGCAATGATGCATTGAAGGAACTTTACGAGTCGGGAAAGGGATTGAATAAGTTGAAAGAAGTCGTCGAGAAATGCACTTCTGATCAGAATAATGGCAAGGACAAAGAGTAACTACTAAAAAAAGGAAGCGATATGTTTAAGTTTGAGCCCTTAGAGCGATGTTTATACAGCGGAGTTTCATCTTCCATGGTAGCAGAAAGTTCTGTCCGCAATGAATTTCTGATGAATTTCGGTGAGCCGAGTTTGGATGATAGGGTATCTGTTGTGCTTACGGATCGAAACATTCAGTTTTTCTATTATGATGTTCCAGAGAACCATAATATTTTAGAAAACGCTCGCGACCACGACCATCTCAAGGAAATTGGCTCCATTTCGCTTACCAGTCCCAAAGAAACGGGAAATGACATTTTGAATTTTCCGCAGAATAGAGAAAGCTTGAAACTAACGGTTGTTGATTCAATTAAAGGTTTAATTAAGGGTTCAATAAATGACGGTAACAATCGGCCTATAGAAGTTGGTTTCCGAAAAATGTTTCTTCACTTTCCTTTCATGGAGAATTATTCTGAGGAATCAGATGATCTACAAATTTTCCGCAGTTTCGCCAAATGTTGCCTGCTTGCATTCGTTTTTGAATTTGAGGATAGGGAAGAGGATTTTGCCAACTCACCGCTCTATGACGAGGTGCGCAAGAGTTTGCGGAAATCGGATGTTTACAATCTGCTTTCAGCAAAGATAAGTTATACTTTGTATGTCAATGATGAGGGGAGCAATTACAACAGGGATGAGTATTCTTATAAAACCCGGAAATTTGCCGACCGATTGATGGATAAGAACATCAACAAAGTGATTGCACCTTATAATTACTGCCCAAAAGGTAAAATTGACGATACGAAAGAGGCAATCACCCGTCAATCTTGGTTTTATAATCCGGAGGAGGAATTGGAAAAAATCTTGAAGAAAAACCGTAGGCAAGCCTCTGTAAAAAATGGAAATTCTGCGTTAGGAGAAGTGACATTGGATCCCCAATTAGAATTGAAAATTCAGAATTTCCTATACACCAAACACGCGATATTTTCTGCTATGACGCGAAAATGGGGAAAGAGGTTTTTTGTGGCAGGCCAAATTTTGATGGCAATCACTTGGATTTCAATAGGCTGGGCTTGCTTCAATCCTGCAGTTTCGAAAATTGATTGTTTGGGTTTGTGTGTTGCGATTCTCGCTTTTCTCGCTTATTTGTGTATTCGCATTTCTGGAAGAATAAATAATCCCTTGAAAAAATCGAGTTCTAATTCGCTCCAACCATTTTTGCCCCGAATTTTAGTTGCAATTGCTGCTGCGTGGCTTGGTATTGGTATTGCAGAAGACACGGTCAAAAGTATGCTATGGGTTGAAGATAACATTTTGAAACGGGCTGTTGTATTCGTTTTAATTCTGGTTTTTATTATTCTTATGGGTGAGATTAAACAACACTCTCCTTATTATAAGTGGCCCGATTGGAGGTGGCTTTTTAATTGGATTAATTTTTTTAAAGAAGCAAAAGTAGTATTTCGCGCAACGCAGATTCTTAATCATTCCATCTTCTTTGCTCTTTTAGTAGGTATCATCATGCAACTTGTATTTTATAAAAATTTGGTCAGAACCAGTGAAGTGCTGCCCAATGTCGTGTACAACAACTATTTTGATGACGCCAATTACTACTGTCAGAATCTCGAAACACTGAATGAATCGTTGAGACAATTTGAATTGGTCTATCTGACCACTAAAAAAGTGGGGAATATTGCCATCAACAATTCTCTCAAAGACTCTGTCAACAAAATAACGGCAAGTTTTCGATTAGAAACTTCTCATGGAGAAAATCTAAGTGAAGAAGATTACAACCGATACGTCAACATCATAAACCAATCTATTAAAGAAATAATTTCTTTAGACACTGGTTTAAATGTGGAGCCATTTCTCAAGAGAAAAATGAGTTTATGCAATCTTGACAGATGTATGCCCACCATAGGCAGAACACCGATTTGCCAACAAAAAAACAATCTGTCGCTTTATTATATGCTTGACACGATAGGTGTCTTTAATAATAACAAGAAGAATGACATTATTGTAAACAAAGAAAATCGAAAAATGATAAGCTATAATACGATACGCTTGCAAGGGGAAATCGTAAATGTGAAACGAGCAATTTCGACATTTAACAATTATGATACGCTGCTAAACTGGGCAACTGTGAATGGGGAAGATAGTGTTGATACGGGGAGCAAATATTTAGATGCTCTCACTATGAAAGCTCAAAAAGAGAACAAATGCAGTCTGAGCTTCGACAAAGACAACCCTGACTCTGCCAGATTTTTTCCAATTCTTTTGATTTTCCATACGCTCATCGTGCTCGTACTGGCATTTGTCACTCAACTGCTCATCTCTGACAAGTCGGTGACAGAGCCACTATAAAGAAATATTTTTGGGACTAACAATCTGTCTGAATCTCAAAAATGACAAATATTGTTAAAATTCAACAAAAAAAATGATTTACAGCAAATTTTTAGTATCTTTGCGTAAAAATTTTTTATAACGCAATATGGAAACTTTAGAGACAACGCAAGGTGTGGGAAATGAGCAACAACTCCACAATCAGGAGGAGGGGATTCTCCGTCAAAGAAAAATTAACGACAAACTGTTGCACAAATATGTGATTTCCCAAGTAGAGGACATTACAGACAACAGAATTGCTAACATTTTGGGGCCAATCATTTTGAAAGAAAATAGATGACATTATTGAGGATATTCATGAGTTTATTATTGACTAAATCGAATTAAAACTTAAAGGAATGGGCACACTTATCATTATCATAGCGGCGTTGCTTCCAGTTGTTTTGTTATGGTTGTTTATCTGGAAGAGAGATCCACAGCCAGAACCGATAACAAGGTTGTTAAGGGCAGTGTTTGCAGGTATGCTGATTTGTTTTCCTGTTGTCATTGTAGAAATGATAATAGATTATTTGTTGTTCGGGCCATGGCAACCTTCAAGTTTCTTTGGTACAACGGCAAAAGCTTTCTTCGTGGCAGCATTGCCAGAAGAGTCTTTTAAACTGCTTGCCCTATGGCTAATTCTGCGGAAAAATCCGTATTTCGACGAACATTTCGATGGAATTGTCTATGCCGTTTGTGTCGGTCTTGGTTTTGCCGCAGTTGAGAATGTTACATACCTTTTTGATAATATTGAAGGTTGGCAGTATGTAGCTGCTGGACGTGCTTTGTTCTCCGTTCCTGGACATTACGCTTTTGCCGTCCTAATGGGCTATTATTATTCGGTCTATTATTTTGTGAAACGGACTTCAAAAATGGCGGTTTTTGTCCTTCTTGTACCTATAGTTGCACACGGGATTTATGATTCTTTAATTATGGCTATCGAGATAATTCCCGATGCTGAATATTTTATCGGACTCCTTATACTTTGCTTTATTTTCTTTTGTGTCAAGATGCACAAAGTGGCGCGAACAAAGTTATTGGCATTGATAGAGAAAGATCAACGAGAAGTTATCAGTGCATAATCGAAGGCGGAAAAAGGGACGACGATATAAACTTATTCCGTGGAAATGATAAATTTAGTTAAAAATTAATGAAAAATTAGTTTTATACTAACATTATTATTATCTTTGCATAAAATTGTTGTGGTTGGTATCAATTTCTTACGGCAAGTTCTGTTTTGGCAGCCATCAAAGGACTGTTGGAGAAAGACCTCATTACCCACGAATTAGGCATCTATAGTGTGTATGATAAGTTTTTTGCCTCGTGGTTGCTGCAATAAGAATGATGAATTTTCAATTAAATAATCAATAAAAAATCGAAGACATGAATAATTTTAGTTTTAACGAAAAAGTTGCGATTTTGTCGCTCGCCTCAGGGATTATGTTTGCCGACGACAAGGCAAACATTTCTGAACGGTCAAGTTTTGAAAAGATTCAAAAGAATCTGGATCAAACAATTCCCGTTAGTTTGTTGACAGTAGAAGAAGCCATTGGGAAAGTCTCGAAGTTTGATAAACTTACCAAGCTCCGCATATTGCTTATGATTCAATCTGTGGCAATCACTGATAGTCAGTTTAATCAGCATGAAAGACTGATGACAAATAAAATTGCCAGGGAATTAGGAATTACTTTCGAATTACCACTGGAGTCAGCAGAAATGATTCTCGGGTTGCTATACAAATTTGCCGCTATTGATGGCATTGTTCCTGAAGAAGAGAAGAGGCTTCTCATTCAGCTTTTTAATGAAAATGAAGCCGCATATAATAGAGTGATGGAAAATTCCAATTCTTTCAATGTGGAAGATGCCGTCAAACAGATTTCCGAGATGAAAGATTTTGACAAATCACTTGTTGGATTCTATATTCAGCAAATTATTTCTGCAGACGATAGAATTGATGACGAAGAGGCATCGCTTATCAGAAATGTATTTGAATCGACAGGTATAGATGCTCTTTGTATTCCAGAGAAAACCGGGTTCTGGAAAAGAATTTTTGAATAAATCAACTCATAAAATGCAAAAGTATGAATAGAACTGAGGAAAGACAAAAACAAAACGCACGGCAGTTATTATTTGCGGATTTTAGTCTGCCAATGGACAAAGTAAATGCGTTTTTCGATGACATAGAGAGGAATCCGCAGAAAGTTGGACAGTACAATCAGCTTCTGGCAAAGAGAATCTCGAAAGATTATGAAATTATCAAAGAGAAAGGTAAGGAAGAACTGAAAATTATGGTAAAGGAAAGGACAAAGGAGTGGAGCGAGCACTTCGGTCCTGTTACCATGCAAGAATTTGCTACGATGAGCAAGCAGTGGGATATTCCCATCGGCGATGTCATCGACAAGAAAATTACGCCGGAGCTTATCAAGGAATTGCTCGATTGCTTTGTCATTGGACAGGAAGAGTATAAGGTTCAACTTTCTGTAGCGTTTTATACTTATCTGATGCACGGACGGCAATCGGGAATGTCCTTGCCGAAAAGCAATCTGCTGGTTTGTGGTCCCAGCGGATCGGGAAAGACTTTTGGTATGCAGGTTCTCTGCAAATTGTTCCATGTTCCTTTCGTGATTATTCATTGCAATTCTTTGGTACAGGAGGGCATCATTGGCCCCGGCCTCACCGATGGTTTCACCTCATTGATTGTTCAAGGATGGACAAAGGATGAGGTAGAGCGTGCCGTTGTATGCTTCGACGAGTTTGACAAGTTGTTTGAAAAGAAAAAAGGCGGATACGATGCTGGATATTATAATGCGAGGGTGGTGAATGAAATGTTGAACATCATCGACGACAAGGGGGAGGTGGACTTCAAAGAAGGATTCGGAAGAGACGACGATAGCATCAAACTGCCAACAAGAAGAATGATGTTTGTGTTTACTGGAGTATTCAATGGTCTTAGGGACAAAAATACAGACAAGGAGACACTTCCCAAAGTCAAACGGCAAATTGGTTTCCTTGCTACAGAACAGGTTTTGAAGGAAGATGATTTGTCACTGGACAAGAATCCAACGGAAGACGATTTTATCAAGTTCGGCGTGAAGCCGGAAATCATGGGACGCATCCAGAATTTCGTATTCCTCAACGAACTTACCGAAGACGAGATGGTCGCTCTCCTTGATTTGGGAGCCAGTTCGCCTTTTAACGAGTTTGAGCAATATTTCTCTTCCAACGATATTAGCTCGATCTTGACAGAAGAAGGCAAGCGTACTTTGGCAAAAATCGCAAGCGAAAAGAAATTGGGTGTACGCGGTTTGAAGAGTTTGTTGCAGCGGGTGCTGATGGAAGATATGTACGACCTCGATGTCGGTGAGGACAAAATCTTGAGAGTAACGAAACAATATATTATGGACAACTTAAAATAACAATTTTATGGCATGCAACACTTATTTGTTTGATTTTCAAGACTTTATCCAAGAACTTCGTGAAAAATGGAACGAACAGATAAAGGAAGGTTCAAGAAAAGAGGAGTATTTGTCAATACTGGATTCCATCACAGAAGATACTAAGTTTGAAGACTTGCCTGTTTACAAAGACTATATTTCCAGATTCGATGTTGTTGGTACATTTAAATATGCGGAGATTATTGGAATGAAAGTCCCATCTGATTTGGAAGACGATTTTGATTATACTCTTCTTTTACAGCTTGTTGCTGCTTCATTATCGAGTGACTATGAACTTAAGCTTGACTTAGAGTCCCAATTTGTAGATTTGATTATTACGGTTAAATTTGGAGATCAGAGTGTTACGAAAGAATTACAAGAACTTTGGTCGTTTCAGATTATTAGACTGTTTGAAATCTATATTGACGAGCAACTGAATCTTGAGGGTTTGCGTTTTGAGTCGGAGGATGATAAGGCAGCGCTTGAATTAGAGAGAGAATTGCGGTTCTTAAAATACCGAAGAATGATTACAGGACTGAAAATTCAAAGAGAAATTCATCTGCAAAATCATCAAGAGAAGAATAACGTAGATGCTGAACTTGACGAATTGCTGAATAGTTGAAAGCACAAGATATTTTGAATCTTTAAAAATTTAAAATTAAAATTATTTTATGGCACTATTTGATTTTCAATCCTACGTTCAAGAACTTCGTGAAAAAGTTAAGGATGGTACAATAGAAATGTGGTATCCATCTATTTTGGATTCAATCACAGAAGACACCAAGTTTGAAGACTTGCCTGTTTACAAGGAATATATCTCCCAATTCGATGTGGCAAGCACATTTAAAGATTCGGGGATTATTGGAATTAAAGTCCCATCTGGTTTGGAAAAAGATTTTGACTATACTCTTTTGTTGCAACTTGTAGCCGCTTCTTTTTCAAACGACTATGAACTTCGACTTAATTCGGATTCCAAATTTGTGGATTTGATGATTACGGCTAAATCAGGATTACAAAAACTTGAGGCGTCACAAATTATTAGATTGTTTGAAATCTATATTTATGAGCAGTTAAATCTCGAGGGACTACGTATGGAATTGAAGGAGGAAGAAATTGAATGTTTTGATGAAGAATTTGATAATGAATTCTATGATGATTTTGAATTAAAAAGGCAAGATAAAATTTCGGAGTTTAACAAGATGGTGTTGCAACTGAAAGAACAGCCTAAGAATCATCGAGAGAATGCTGTAATTGACGATAAACCTGACGAATTGCAATAGTTGAATGTATCTAAAATGGTGTGATATGAACTCAATCAAATTAAAATTTCATTTCTTGGATTTAACCATATGTGCAGTATGGATGCTGTTTGCGTGTGGAATATATGGCGGTTGGCTAACCCCAGCTTTTGTCATCATTATGCTCGCAATGTTCTACCGCTTTGTTGTGTCGTTGTCGTTGTCAAAGATGGAGATTCGTTCATGGCTACCATTACTCATCTTTGCGCCGTTTGCGGCATGGTTTGTTTTTTCAAATCATTATATTACGGAACATATTGCCGATTACTTTTTTCATTTGACGCATATAGAGTATAATAACGTAATATATGATGTTATTGTTTATTTCTTTCTACTTTGGTTAGTGGCCGTTCCATATATCTACTACCTGTATTTGTTAATACGTAAAAAGGCCTTGAGAACAGAACTGACATGGGGAGAACTTGTTGGCGCAATCCTGTGGCGCGACAGACAATCCCAAACCATCTCCGCTATTTTAATGGTCATGCTGTTTGCATTCATCTCAGGACTTACTATGAGTGCCCGTGCTTGCCAACTCATGTGTTTCGCCGCAGTCCCCGTCACCTATTGGCTGATCTGCCGTTATCATCGGGTTAGTGCTGAAAAGGCATGGGTGCTTGTCATGGCAATGGTCACATTCTGGTATGCTCAAATACAGGCTGGTGTGTGGAGGGTTTCCCTGCTTTTTCTCAGTTTTGCATTGGTCATTTATGTGGTGATAGCCCTATATCAAAAAATAAAGAAAGTACAATTGAGCATAGTGTTAGTCATCTATCTTGGCATCTTGCTTCCGTCCTTTTCGATAGGGTATAACCAATATGCTTGTACCCATTACGCCCGTTCCGGTTTCCATTATCTTGAGCCATTTAAGGGGATTCTTTACATAACCGATGGTAAGGGACATTATGGGTTGCGAGATCGTTATGGCTTATTGATTGAACCAGAATATGAAAGCATTCGGGTTGGTGAAAAACTTACATCTAAGTGGAGTCATCTGTATATACTTCAAAAGGATGGCCATAAAAAATACTACGATGTTTTTAATGACAAATTTGTGCAGGAAACAGAAGCGGCTAAACGCATGGAAAACGAAAGAAAATAAAAATGAAGGTTAGTGGTGGATGCGATTGCCTACAATTGCCTACAATGCCTCCAACACCTCAAGCCGCAAATGGAAAGTCATCATGATGGGACGAGAATGTATGTCCCGCGTGAAAGCCGTGTTCGGAGTGCTATATAGTAAGAATGAGATCACGACTGTCCCAGTTCCATTAAAAGTGGACTAATTGTTCTTTGAAAAAATCGATGTTCGATAAAAAAGAGAGAAACATTTGGTAAACACAAAAATAATAAGTAATTTTGTCGCGTCATGTTTTCAGTTCCTGTTTAACGGACTTCGCAGGAGATGAAGGTGTGGCGCGAAAAAATAAAAACAGAAGTCCTATAATAAAAAAAAACAGTCATTATTATGAGAAAAAGTTTATTTTTACTTGCGATTTTCGCTAATTTGATGCTCTTACTTTCGTGCAGCCAGAAACAACCCAGTAGAGAGCAACTGATAGGAACGTGGAAACATCCCATTTATGCAGGTACTATCAGTATAAATAATGGTGAAAAGACATCAATGTACAATTATGAGGTGTTTCAATTCAAAGCGGATGGAACTTTTGTCTTTGGAGAGTATGGTTCCTCTCCTATATATGAAGTTGACGGACGCTGGGAGTTGTCTGATGACGGAAAGAATATAGAGTTTTCTTTTGATGATGGTCAAACGAGCTGCATTGACATAAGGGAATTCGATGGTGATTCTTTCGTAACAACCTCAAGGGAAGGCAATGACTTTAAATATACGAAAGAATAAAAATCAATGGTAATGATGTTAGGAGATGAGATTGCCCCGGTAAGACCTCTCTTGTTCTTCTGCGGAAAGATACAAAACGAATTTGACAACTCTAATGCCGATGCTTTTGCACAGCTGGCCCTGAAGCCCGAATCGGCTGACATATTCAATGCCTTCATGGATCAGATTATGGGATGTGTTATTCCAGAAGACGAGTTGGACAAGCATTATGAGACCTTTATCAATAAAGACAAAACAGATCTTCAAATAAAGAACAAGTTGATAGACTTGTATTCCATCCTAAAGAATGATACAAATGCCGAGAAGAAAGTGCTTGCTCAATGGGCGCTCACCTACTTCTTTGATGAAGAAGACATTATTCATGACGATATTGCTGTTTTGGGGCTTGTTGATGACTCGATGGTAATAGATTTTGCTCTCAAAATACTTCAAACTATTTGAATGATGATCAATTACGACTTAAAGAAAATCAAGGCAATCGTGTTCGACATCGACGGCGTGTTGTCGGCGCAGACGGTGACGATGGACGAGAACGGTGAGCCGTTTCGGACGGTGAGCATTCGCGATGGATATGCCATTCAACTGGCACGGAAAATGGGGCTACGCATCGTGATTTTGTCGGGTGCGCGGACGGAATCTGTCTGAAAACGCTACGAATATCTGGGCGTGGAGGACATTTTTTTGAGTTGCTCGGTGAAGGTGGAAAAATACGAGGAATTCAAGGCGAAATACGGCCTTCGCGACGAGGAAATCGCGTATATGGGCGACGATATTCCCGATTTGGAGGTGATGAGTAGGGTAGGGTGCCCGTGCTGTCCGGCGGATGCCTGCGCGGAAGTGAAGGCGGCGAGCATCTATGTGAGTGACAAGGTCGGCGGACACGGTTGCGGACGTGACATCATCGAGCAGGTGATGAAAGCGAAAGGGCTGTGGATGGCCGATGAAAAAGCGTTTGGCTGGTAGTCCCAATTGTCAACCAACGGTCACTGACCGAAGGGAAGTAATTATCAATTATCAATTATCAATTGCCATGAAGCTGATTTTATCGAGTAATTCACCGCGACGACGCGAATTGTTGGCTGGCCTCGACATTCCCTTTGAAGTGCGCGTTGTCAGCGGGATTGACGAAAGTTTTCCCGACGATTTGCCGACGGACGAAATCGCGGAGTTTGTCGCACGGAAAAAGGCGGCGGCATACGCTGTGGCCGAGGATGAAATCGTCATCACAGCCGACACCATCGTCGTTCTCGACGGCGAAGTGCTCGGAAAACCGCGCGATTTAGCCGACGCTGCGGCGATGTTGCGGCGTTTGAGTGGTCGGACGCATCGCGTAATTACGGGTGTGACATTGAAGAATTATGTTAAACAGACCTCGTTTTCCGTCGTGTCGGAAGTTACGTTCAAATCGCTCAGCGAGGCCGAAATTTCGTACTATCTGAGGTATTACAAACCGCTTGACAAGGCCGGCGCATACGGCATTCAAGAGTGGATTGGCTACATCGGCGTGACCTCGCTTTCGGGCAGTTATTTCAACGTGATGGGCTTTCCCGTGCAGCGAATCCACGAGGTTCTTTGCAAGGAATTTGGATTGAATTTTCAAGATTTTGACAAAACATTAAAACTTTAAAATTATGTACACAGTATTGATTTTTATTGCATTGATCGTTTGCATTTCGTTGTGTGGTTGGGCGATTGCCGAATTGAAATCGAACCACATGGTTTACCAACATTCCGCAGAGGAAACCGAAGCGGAACAACACGCTGCCGAGGCCGTCCGCAAAAATGGATTCCACGAACTCGGCATCAACGACGTCATCAAAACCATCAGCACGAAAGGGTTTGAGGCGTAAAACTGCCATTTTTTCCGCCGTCGGGTTTGAAATGCCAATTTTGCACATAATCGGCATTATGTTAAATAGAAGTCAATAACACTTGCTCGCCCTCATGAATAAAAATGGGACAAAATAAATAAAAAGGCAAATGAAAACAAAGATTTGGAGAATTGCATTTATGATGTTTGCGGCCTTCTTCCTCGTCTCTTGTTCTGTCATTAGAGGCTATTTGGCTGATGGCAAAGACGGGCCAGGCATCTATAGTTTCAATCATCACCCTCATGACACTATTGCCAACGGCAAACAGACTTTTCAGTTTCCTGTAGCAGAGTCTAAGGCCAACTGGATAGACACATTACATTTCTATAATCAAGGAAAATATTATAAGAATGTCACATTTACAGATGCTATGAACGGCAAAAGCAAGACACAAGGCGTGCTTATTATCCAGAACGACAGCATTGTCTATGAGAAGTATTGGGGTGACATCACGTCCGACCGTTTGGCCACAGTGTTCTCTGTTTCCAAATCCATTACGTCGCTTATGTGCGGCATCGCTGTGGATGATAGATATATACGCAGTATTGACGATGCTGTAACGGACTATCTGCCAGAACTTGCGAATAAAGACCCGATGTGGAAACGCCTCACTATCAAGCACCTGCTTGATATGCAGAGCGGACTGGATTTTGACGATACGTATGAATTCCGTTTGAAGCACCTGAAACGGCTTTTAGCCATAGCCAGATTGAACTATGGACACAATGTGATGAAGCAGATACGAGGACTAAAATTTCAGGACGAGCCGGGCACAAAGCACCACTACGAAAGTATGACATCGCAGATTTTGGGGATAGTGATAGAGCGCGCTTCAAACAAACATTTTGCTGACTATCTGAGCGAGAAGGTTTGGAAGCCGCTACAGATGGAGTCGCCAGCGCTAATAGATATAGACAGCCGCAAACATCGGGTGCCTCATACTTTTGGCGGTATCACGCTAACCATGAAAGATCTGGCAAAGATAGGACGTCTGTATCTGAACCGTGGATTATGGGACGGCAAGCGCATCGTGAGTGAAGACTGGATACGGCAATCGACCGAGTATGATGCCAGCAATGGCGGCTATCACTTCAATTGGTATAATTCAAGCAGTTATGGAGCAAAAAAAACGCAAAGCCCAGGCTATTATGCTCTGGGCATTTGCGCACAAGTTCTTTATGTGAATCCATACAAGAATTTGATAATGGTAAGAATTGGCGAGGAGAATCTCAATACGGTATTTATTCCCGAACTATTCGAACAATTAAGCAATATTTGGCCTGAATAAGAGGATTATATTAAAATTTTCTTCAAAATCTGATTACACAGCACATACGACTTCACCATCATTCGCGGAATGTGGAACGGTCCTTTGTAGAGGTTGCCCTTCGCAGGTTGCGCCACGGTTCCGTCGCGGTGCAGGTAGCCGTACCACTCTGGAAATTCCGCGTCGGGGAAATGTTTGTACGTCCAGTCGCTGATTGTTTTGTGCATTTCGAGGTACTTTTCGTCGCCCGTCGCCAAGTACGCATACAGCGTCATGATGATGGTTTCGCACTGCGGCCACCAGAATTTCATGTCCTGCGAATAGTCCTGTGGCGGCAGATTGCGGCAGTCGCGGAAGTTGATGATGCCACCAAATTCCTCGTCCCAGCCCCAGTCCCACGACCAGTCGAAAATCTGCAACGAGAGTTGCTTCAAATCCTCGTCCCAACCGCGATGGGCGGCTTCTTCCATGATGAACCACGCGGTTTCGATGCAGTGGCCGGGATTGATGGTTCGCGACAGGTTCGTGTCGATGAATTCGCCATTCGGACCGACGGTTTCGAGCAGGCATTTGAATTCGGGATGGATGAAATATTTGCGCAGTTTCTCGATGGAATCGTCGATTTGCGCGGTGAGTTTCGGATCGTCGCAGACGGTGCGCAAGCGCGAGGCCACGTTGATGAGAATCATGATGATGGAATGGCCTTGCAGCTCCACGCCAGCCTCGAATTTCGGTGTCAGATAGCCGGGTGTCGAGAGGAATCGCTGAATGTCGTTGAAAACGTGCATCGCTTTCTCGGCATAGCTCTTGTCGCCTATCGCCAAAGCGTATTCGGACATCGCAATGGCCGCGAAAGTCTCAGAAAATACGTAGCGACGCTTGCGCAACGGACGACCGTCGGCTGTCACGGAAAAATACATGTGGCCGTCGTCGTCGAAGCAGTATTTCTCGATGAAATCGAGGGTTTTCTTCGCTGCGTCGAGCCATTCGGGGCGTTTTTCCACATTATTATGCGCATACGCGCACGTGAAGGCAAATCGACCTTGAAACCAGACGGACTTCGTCGTGTCCATCAGGCTTCCGTCGCGATTGAGGCAGGTGTAAACGCCTCCATTTTGGCGGTCCAAACCGTTTTTCAGCCAAAACGGCATGATGTTTTTGGTCAAATCGCTCTTATAGCGAGCCGCCCAGTCGGAAAGATATTGTTTTGTATCCATTTTTTATATTGAACATTGAAGATTGAACATTGAAAATTATTGAACATTGAACATTATTGAACATTCAACCTTGAATTTTTCAATGAATCAACTCTTTAACTCTTTAATTTTTTAATCTTTTAACTTTTAAAACTTGTTGCACCTCTCGAAAAATCCGATGGCCTCCAACTCAGCCTTCATTGCGCGTTCTTCCTCGTCGGTCATATTGCGGAACGGCACACGATTCGGACCGAGGTCGAAACCGATGAGTTTCATGATTCGCTTGCCGCCCACGATGTTGCCGCGATAGTTGCAAATCACGTTGATGACCTCCTGCGAGAAATTCTGCTTTTCACGGGCAGTTTCAATGTCTCCCCTACTCCACGCCTCGATGATTCCGACGAGTTCGCGACCGTTGTAATTGGTCGTTCCGCCGATGCCACCCTGCGCGCCACCCTGCGCCAGACTCGGCAGAATCGTCTCGTCTTGACCGTGCAGCATATCGAATTTTCCGCCTTTGTAGAGCCGGCATTGGTTGTACTCGTACAGGCTCTCAAACGTGTATTTGATGCCTGCAAAGTTCGGAATCCGCCCATCGACAGCCTTCAGCAGGTCGAGCATCGGCAGAAACGCGCCGTTGAACGCGGGAATATGGTAGTAATAGAAGGGCAATTCGGGCGCGGCAGCAGCGATTTCTTCGCAATATTTCACGAGTTCCTCGATGCGACCGATTTTCGGGAACGGCGGAGCCATCGAACCAATGCCCCAAGCGCCAATTTCCGCAGCGTGGGCGGCCAGTTTCTTGCTCTCGCGCAGACAGCAACTGCCCACGTGAACGATGACTTTGAAACCTTCGGGCTTCACCGCCATCCAACGCTCGGCCAGCGCCATTCTCTCCTCGGTCGTGAGCATATAGCCCTCGCCCGACGAACCGTTGATAAACACGCCTTTCAGCCCGTTTTTGTGCAACATTTTGGCGTAAGCCTCGATGGGTTCGAGGTTGATGTCGCCATTCGGATGCATCGGTGTAAACGGTGCATCAATCAATCCAATAATCTTTTCCATAATCCTAAATTTTTTATTTAATAATTATTATTTAAACGATTGTATATTAGTCTTTTAAAGGATTCTTATACGACTTGTACCACGCTGCAAAATTCGCGATGCCGTCGTGCAATTTCCAGTGAGGTTTGTAGCCACATTCGGCTTCAAGTTTCGACGTGTCGGCATTCGTCTGATAGACATCGCCGGGCTGCATCGGCAGGAAATTTTTCTGCGCAGGCTGACCGAAAGCCGACTCCATTTCCTCGATGAAATCCATCAGTTTCACGGGGTTGCTGCAACCGATGTTATACACCTTGAACGGCACTTCTGACGCCTCTGGTTGATGGTCGATGGCGCAAATCGTACCCTCGGCGATGTCGTCGATGTACGTGAAATCGCGAATCATATCGCCATTATTAAAGACCTTGATCGGCTCGCCCTTGCTGATGGCGCGTGCGAAAAGCATCGGCGACATATCGGGCCGTCCCCAAGGACCATAGACCGTGAAAAATCGCAGGCCGGTAGTCGCAAAACCGTAGAGTTTGCTGTAGGCGTGCGCCATCAGTTCGTTGCTCATTTTCGACGCGGCATAAAGGCTCACGGGCTGCGCGACCTTGTCGTCCTCGCTGTACGGAACCTTCGCGTTCATCCCGTAAACCGAACTCGACGAGGCGTAAATCAGATGCTCGACGCCGTAGTTCCGACACGCTTCGAGCACGTTCAGAAAGCCCACGATGTTGCTTTGCAGGTAGGCGTAAGGGTTCGTGATGCTGTAGCGCACACCGGCCTGCGCCGCCATATTCACGACCTTTTGGAACCTTTCGCGTTCCATCAGGCGGTCGAGCGCGGTTTTGTCGTCGATGGCCATCCGAATGAAGCGGCAATTCGGCAGCGTCGTGCTCCGAATCTCACTCCCCCACTCGATTTCCGGCGCGTCGGTCGCAATGCCGCACTCGCGTAGCCGACCGTACTTCAGCCGTGGGTCGTAGTAGTCGTTGATATTGTCGATTCCGACGATTTCATCGCCTCTCTCGGCCAATTTCTGCATCAGTTTCGAGCCGATGAATCCGGCGGCTCCTGTCACTAAAATTTTCATAGTTCAACTATTTTTTTACGGATGCGATTCCCGTAATGGGTTGTTGTTTTGAATTTGTGGCAAAGATACAATAAAAATCGAGAAAAAACCACGCTCGACAAAGATTTTTTCATCAAAAAAGAAAAAAAAGTCCAAAAAATTTGGAAGAATCGGAAAATATTCGTACCTTTGCACCCGCTAAACGCAATCGAGCGCATTAGCAACACGAAAGGAAATGTGAAAAATGGGGTGCCATAGCTCAGTTGGTAGAGCATCGGACTGAAAATCCGTGTGTCCCCGGTTCGATTCCTGGTGGCACCACTCCTCCTTTCATCAGCCCCGCAAAAGACTTTTAGTCCAAGCGGGGCACCTCTTTTTATGTCAAATGTGTTTTGTTACGTCGTTTTGCGGCGTTCCGTCGATGAATGCGCGGAGATTCGCCACGCAAATGTCCATCAGTCGCTGTCGGGCTTCGAGCGTGGCCCAAGCGATGTGGGGCGTGATGAAGGCGTTGGGCTGTTTCAGCAGCGGATTGTCGGCCAAAGGCGGCTCGTCGCTCAAAACATCGGCTCCGTAGGCCAGAAGATGACCCGAAGCGAGCGCGTCGGCAACGGCCTGTTCATCGACCAACGGACCGCGTCCCGTGTTGATGAGGATGCTGTCCTGCTTCATTTTCGACAAGGCTTCGGCATCAATCAGGTGGCGCGTCTGCGGCGTGAGCGGACAATGCAGCGAGAGGATGTCGCTCGTGGCAAAAAGGCCGTCGAGCGTGGTTTTCTGGATGCCTTCTGGCAAATCGCTGGAATTTTTGCTCGTGTAGGCGAACACGTCCATTCCGAACTGTCGGGCGATGGCGGCGACGCTCTTTCCGATGTTTCCGAAACCGACAATTCCGAGCGTTTTTCCCGAAAGTTCGACGAGCGGCGTGTCCCAATAGCAAAAATCGGGATTGCTGCTCCATCGGCCTTCACGCGATTGTCGGGCGTAATGCTCGACGCGATTCGTGATGTTCAGAATGTGGGCGAAAGTCATCTGCGCCACGCTGTCGGTGCTGTAGGCGGGAATGTTCGTCACGACGATTCCGCGACGCGCTGCCGCTTCGACATCCACCACGTTGTAGCCCGTCGCCAACACGCCGATGTAGCGCAGCCGAGGCATTTGCGAGAGCACTTTCTCGTCGATTGCCACTTTGTTGATCAATATTGCATCGGCCTCTTTCGCCCGTTCCACGACGAGTTCGGGCGGTGTGCGGTCGTAAAGCGTGAATTCTCCTAATGCTTTCAGCGGCTCCCAAGAAAGGTCGCCGGGATTGGCGGCATAGCCGTCGAGTTCTACGATTTTCATTTGTCAATTAAGAATTTATAGTTAAGAATTAAGAATTATGATTACTTTTTCGTCAAAGCGACAATTTTCAATTTTCAATCTTCAATGTTCAATTTTTAAACCTTTCTCCCCAATTCCGAACCATATTCTGATAGAGTTTTTCCTCCGCCGGCGAATGTTGCGCGTGCCAGATGCGCGTCGTCGTGAGGTCGTCGGGAAGATATTGTTGTTCCACGAAATTTCCGGGGAAATCGTGGCTGTAGCGATAGCCGTCGCTGTAGCCGAGTTGCTTCATCAAGCCCGTCGGCGCATTGCGAAGATGCAGCGGAACAGGCAGATTTCCCGTCTGACGGACGAGTTCGAGCGCCGAATCTATTCCGAGATAGGCCGAATTGCTCTTCGGCGAAGTTGCCAAATAGACAGCAGCCTCGGCCAAGGGAATGCGACCCTCCGGCCAACCGAGTTTCGTCACGGCATCGAAGGCGGCATTCGCCAACAGCAGCGCATTCGGATTCGCCAAACCGATGTCCTCGGCAGCCGAAATCACGAGTCGTCGGGCGATGAATTTCGGGTCTTCGCCGCCCTCAATCATCCGCGCCATCCAGTAGAGAGCCGCGTCGGGGTCGCTGCCTCGAATCGACTTGATGAAGGCCGAAATGATGTCGTAGTGCATCTCGCCGTCCTTGTCGTAGGCCAGCGGATTCTCCTGCAAACGCGCCACGACGATTTCATTCGTAATCACGAGCGGTTCGGCATCGTCGGCTGTAACGACTAACTCCAAGATATTCAGTAACTTACGAGCATCGCCACCGCTATAGCGCAGCAGCGCATCGGTTTCCTTCAACTCGATTTTCCGTTTTTTCAGTTCGATGTCCTCGTTCAAAGCCCGATTTAGCAAGGCCAGCAAATCGTCCTTTTCCAAAGGCTTGAGCACGTAGAGTTGGCAGCGTGAAAGCAGCGGACGAATCACCTCAAACGACGGATTTTCCGTTGTCGCGCCGATCAGCGTCACCACGCCACGCTCGACCGCTCCAAGCAGCGAATCCTGCTGCGATTTCGAGAAACGATGGATTTCGTCGATGAACAAAATGGGCGACGCCGACGAGAAAAATCGTCCGTTTCGCGCCTTTTCAATCACTTCGCGCACGTCTTTCACGCCGCTCGTCACCGCCGACAGCGTGTAGAACGGCACTTCCAACTTGTTGGCGATGATTTGCGCGAGCGTCGTCTTTCCCACTCCGGGCGGTCCCCAAAGAATGAACGACGAGATGCGCCCTGCGTCGATCATCTTCCGCAGAACGGCACCCTCGCCCACCAGATGCTGTTGTCCGACATAGTCGTCTAACGAGCGCGGTCGCAGTCTTTCAGCCAATGGTTCACTCATCTTTTCGAGTCCTTACACCTTATTATATTATGAATGTGACGACAAAGGTACAAAAAGTTCGCGATTTTCAGAAAAAAAGCGGAAAAAAGTTTGCTCATTCAGCGTAAAGTATATATTTTTGCACCCACATTCAGAACAGAAATGAAAAATATGAAAAAACAAGGTAAAAAGTCATTGTCCATCAAGTTGCTCACGAAGAGCACCGTCTGGGATTTGCAGGAAAACGATATTTTCAGAATGCTCGAATCCGGCTATAAAGATGTTGAACTGCGCGACAGTATGCGCCGCTATGTCGATATTGTCAAAACGGCTTTCGATATGGAGGAAGTGGTCGTCGATAAGCCCGAAGTCATCAAGAAATATCAGGCTCGCGGCTTCAAGGTCAGCGCGGTGAAGGTGGACGAGAGCACGAAAAAGAAGTTTGCGATGAAAAAACGCCCGATTTTGCGCGTGACCGACCTGACCTACGAGAATATCCGCCACATTTCGGCGGCGAAACTCATCGAGGTCATCGACCGCAATTTCGGAGGCGGTTGGGAGTCGCTTTCGCAGAGCATCCGCGACATCATCGAGAGCGGTTTCGATATCTCGACGACGACGCTGCCTGCCGACCGTCTGCACAAGAAAGGCGGACTCTACGAGAAAAAGGTTGCCGACGGTTTTGAGGTGCTTGAAATTCCGAAAGGACTGTGGGTCGAGGCGATTTTTGCGAAGGTAAAACCGCTCATCGAGAAGCCGCGTATGAAGTTTGAGGAAGAGGAGGAACTCGACGGCGAAGAGGACGACGAATTGTTGGACAAGGAAGACGAGTTCGACGAGGATGAGGACGAGGACGACGATTTCGACGAGGATATGCTCACGGAGGAAAGCTATCGCACAACCTTCGAGGAGAATCCCGAAGACTTGAGCCTCGATGCTGCGGAAGTCGCAGACGATGAAGAATTTTAATAATTGACAATTACTTCCCTTTGGTCAGTGACCGTTGGTTGACAATTGATAATTGACAATTTAGTTTTTCCGAAATAAAGTCAAAAAGAAAAGTCCGATGCGATTGCATCGGACTTTTTCGTATATCCTAATTTCTTCTTAGAAGAACAGATAGCGGTTGTCGGAAACCTTGGCCTTCTGGTAAAGCTCGCCCATAAATCCGCCTGCGTACTGCATCACGCGCTGACGGAGTTTCATTTCCTCTTCCTTGGCGTTGAAAGCCTCGGAGTGGCTGTGGCGGTCGGTCACTTGGAAAAGATAGACGCCGGCATTGCCCTTCACGGGAGCCTTCGAGAACGCGCCCTTCGCCGTTCCTGCGACAGCACCGCTCAGAGCAGGCTCGCTGGCACCACTCGACGCGATGAACACGGGAGCACCAAAGGTGATCTGCCCCACGGAATCGACAACGGCACCCTTGGCCTTGGCGTCGGCAATCGACTTGATGCCCTGCGCCTTCTCCAACAGTTGGGCGGCCTTCTTGTCGCGAATCACTTCCGATTTCACGTATTCCTTGACCTGCGGATCTTCGAGCGCACGGTTGCCAACCTTGTGAATCTTGTCGAGGACGACCACGAGCAGATGGTTGTTGTCGCCACACTCGTACATCGGCGAAATTTCGCCTTCCTTCGCCTCAAACAGCCACTTCAGCGCGTCGCGCGTACCGCGAATATTTGCCAGATAGTGCTCGGCGGTCGTGATGTCGTTGCGCGTCTGCACCTGATAGCCGTTCTTCTCGGCATTCTTCACGAGGTCTTCGCCCTTCTGGTTGGCGCTGACGAAGGAACTGAACTTGTTGTAAGCCGTCGAATAAGTGTCTTTCGAGAAGTCGATGGTCTTTTTGACGACGGCTGCGGTGTATTTCGTGATGAAATTCTTGCGGTTCACGACCTGAACAACCATATTGCCCTGCGAAAGTTCGATGTTGCGAAGTTCGTTGGCAGCCATCGTGTTCAGTTGGTTCAGGAAGTTCTTCGTGTCGGCATCCATCGTCGGAGCAAGCTGATACTCGCGCGTCGTGAGCCACATTTTTTCGCCCGTCTGACCGTATTTCTTTGCCAAAGCATCGAAATCGGCACCTGCTTTCAGGGCGTTGTAGATCGAGTCGGCACGCTTGTGAGCGTCCTCAATCGAGGTTCCACCGACTTGAATACGGCGATATTCCACCGAGTCGGGCAACTGCGTCTTGGCGACGAGTTTGATGAGGTTGAGCGTGTTGTCGGACTTGCTTTCCATCGGGCCATAGACGCCGCCGACAGCCATCGAATCGAGTTTCTGGGCGATGTCCGTGGGGAACGCCGACGAAGCGACGGGCAGACCGAGATACGGCATCAGCGAAGTGCTCTTGCGAACGACTTCCGTCGGGTCGGAGGCTTCGGTGAGTTGCGTCTTGTAGTCGGCGAAAAGCTTCTGAATTTCGGCGCGGTCGGCGGCCGACGCTGCCACTTCGACATCGACAAACTTCACGTCGCGCGTCTCGACAGGCTGCTGGAAACGAGCCTTCAGTTCGTTGTATTTCGCTTTCAGGTCGCTCTCGCTGACCTCGATTTTGCTGTCTTCGATGCTGCTATACGGGAACACGGCCAACTCGACGTGGCTCTCCTCGCTCTCGCCTGCGAAAGCCATCTTAGCCTCGACGGGATTCGACAGCAGACAGTTGGCGAAAAGGCTCTGGTATTTCTGCTGAAGAACCTGCTGGCGCAAGGTCTTTTCGATGAAAGTCCAGTAGCGATAGATGGACTGATACTGCTGAGCCAACTGCGGATTCGTGGCCTGCTGCGTCTTGTACTCAGCGAGGAACTTTTGCAGGGCGTTGGCATCGAAGCGACCCGTCTGCTGATTGACAAACGGCGTGCTGAGAAGCATCTGGTTCGTGCCCTCCTTCAAAATGTTCTGCACTTCCTCGTCGGTGACGGTCAGACCGAGTTTCTTGGCCTCGTTTTCGACCAAACGGGTCTGGATGTACGACTGCCAGACGGCGTCCTTCACCTGATTGAGCTGCTGCTCGTTGAGGTTGTCTTGTCCCTGCTGCATCTTGATGACTTCCTGATACTCGTCGATGAGTTTCTGGAAGTCCTGCACGCTGACTTTTTCTCCCAAAACTTGACCAACTTGCTGACGCTGGTCGTTACGTGTGGTTTCGCAAGAGCGAACCGCTTCTTCGGCAATGAATGCAAAGAGTGCCAGTGCAATCGCGCCTACGAGCACCGGACCCCAACTTCTGATTTTTCCAATTGCTGCCATTTTTTTTACTTTGTTTTTTATTGATTTTTTAATTATTGTCTGCAAAAAGCGCACAAAATTACGAAAAAATTATGAACTGACGGAATTTTTCGGATAATTTTTGGTTTTTCGTGCCGTTTTTCGGCATTTTTCCGTGTTCAGCGACCGTTTTTTCAGCCTTCATCTTCGATTTTCAGCTTCACCAGTTCGATTTTCGTCATTGTATTCTTGATGATTTTAAACTTGAATTTTCCGATTTTCACTTCCTCGTTGAGTTTCGGGAAACTTTGGTATTCGTGCAGAATCAGTCCCGACACGGTCATATAGTCGTCGCTTTCGGGCAGGTCGAGGTCGAAAAGTTCATTGACCTTGTCGATTTCGAGTCGTGCCGAGAGGATGTATTCGCCGCTTTCGAGCCGCTTGGCGACGTAGTTCGAGTTGTCGTGCTCGTCCTCGATGTCGCCGAAAATTTCCTCGACGATGTCCTCAAGCGAAACGATGCCGCTCGTGCCGCCGAACTCATCGACGACAACCGCCAGCGACTTCTTCTGCGCGAGGAAAATCTGCATCAGTTTCTGCGCCATCATCGTTTCGGGAACAAAGGGAATGTCGATGATCGATTTGCGCCAGTCAGCAGGGTTTCGGAACATTTCCGACGAGTGGACATAGCCCTTGATATGGTCGATGTCGTCGTCATAGACGAGGATTTTCGAGTGGCCGCTCTCGATGAATTTCTGGCGCAGTTCGTCGGCAGTGCAGTCGTTTCCGACGGCGACGACTTCCGTGCGCGGAATCATACAGTCGCGAACGCGCGTTTCGCCGAAGTCGAGGGCATTTTGGAAGATTTTTACCTCGTCGTCGATGTCGTCGTCGTTCTTTGCGCTGTCGATGCTGGAATGAACCAGATAGTCGAGATCGACTCGCGAAAATTCGCCTTCCTCGACCTCCTTGTTCATCCGAATCCCGAAAATTCTGAGGAAAATCTTCGACAAAAACGTGGAGAACTTGCTGACGGGCCACAGCAAAACGTAGCACAGATAGGCGGGCACGGCGAAGAAGTTCAGCAGTCGGTTGGGATTGCTTTTGAAGAGCGTTTTCGGCAGAAATTCGCCCGTGAAAAGCACGACGAAGGTCGAGAGAATCGTGTCGAGCGTCACTCGCGTGGCATCGTCGAGCGAGGCGAAGAGCGTCCTGTCGAAGAAACTGGCGAACAGGATTCCATAGACGACGAGCGCGATGTTGTTGCCGACGAGCATTGTGCTGACGAAACCGTTGGGATGGGCGTGGAAGCGCGAGAGGATGCGCTGTGTAAGGCTGCTTTTTCCCGTGTCGATTTCGGCCAAGAGGCGGTTGCTCGACACGAAGGCGATTTCCATTCCTGAGAAAAAGGCGGAAAACACCATTGCCACAAGGATTCCAATCAATAACGGTATGTCTATTTGTCCTTCCATATTCAGAATTTTTGTTGTTTCATCGGGTCGATTTCCGTTGCGGTTGCGACATATCGCGGAATGGCTGATCGTTGTCGTTTCCGCCGGGCTTTTCGTCGTTGGAACCGTCGAAATCGCTCTTTTCAAACGAGCCTTTCGAGTTCGACACGTAGTAGTGCGTCATTCGGTCGTCGCTGCGGAAATACGTGCCTTGCAGAGTTCGCTCCGGCGTGACGAGTTTCGAGAAAACGTGCGAGTAGAATTCGTGCTTCGCCTCGTCCCAGAAAAGTTGTTCGCTCGTGAAGCGCAGGCCGTCTTTCGTGAGGATTCTGACCCGTCCGCGCAGTTCCCAAAGCCGCATTTTGTCGTAGTTGTAGGCGGTGTCGCACTGGATGTAGCCCTGCACGTGGAATTTTTCGTCGAACTGGGTCAGGAAAAGTCCTTTTTCAAAGATGGAACGCGAGGGATCGACATTCGGATTGTAGTCCCACTGCTCGCTGACGATGCGATATTTGATGACGCCAGAGTCGGAAATCAGCGCGTTCACGCCGTAACTCGTCATCATCGGAAGCGAGTCGCGCGGATTCACCGCCGGTGCAATGTGCTCGTGCTGCTCCTGACAGGCCGCAAGCAGCGCCAGAATCGCGAATAACAGGAGTGTTCGTTGAGCTTTCATCGCCTTTCCCTACTCCACTTTCCACTTGTCGAACCAACGCTCGTTGAACGTCAGGCCGATGTTGATGCGGAACGTATTTTCCTTGATGAACATCTTGCAATCCTGCCGCACGTACTGCGCACTGATATTGAGAATCGAGCGGTTATTCCAGCCGTCGAAAATCGGGATTCCGAAGCCGAGGCTCGCGCTGAGTTCCTTCGGTCCGTCGTTCCCGTTTATTTTTAAATAAGGTGTAGCGTAGGCAACGCCTGCGCGATAGCGAATCCGATTGAGGAACTTTCGGCTGCTTTCGGCAGGGCAGATTTCCGCGCCGAGCGAGATTTTGTGGCGGTCTTGATAGATGCCTTCCGCCAACTGATACGTGGGAACGTTATTGATGACGGAATATTCTGGGAACTTCACGCTGCCCCACTTCTGCATTGAGTAATCGACCCCGACTTTCACCTTTCCGCTGTGGCTCCACATCAGTCCTGCGCCGATGCTCGTCGGAATTTCCAAGTCCAATTCGCCGTTTTTCGGGTAGGAAATCGTGTCGGAAACGCTCGTCTGCGGATTGTAGGAAATCACCTGACACGTCGGTTTTCCGCCGATTTTACGGCCGAGTCCGTAGGTTGCGCCGAGCGTCAGATGGTCTTTTTTCGACAGTCGAGCCGTCAGTTGCAAACCGAAATCGAACTTGATGTTTTTCACATTGGCGGTATAGACCTTCGCAAGCGTATTCACGTAGTTGTCGCTGTAGGTATTCAGCACCGCACGGTCGTAGCCGCCCCAGAGGTAGCCGACATTGGCACCGAAAGCGATGCCTTTGAACGGCTCCCAGCCCATTCCGAGATAGGCTTCGTGGAGTCCGCCCTTGCCCGAGAACGTGCTCGTGTAATATTCCGTGGAAGTGCTGCTGACTTTCTCGGAAACGCTGTAGTCGTAGCCCACATTCGTGTAAGGCAACACGCCGAAACTCACGCCGAGATGCTTCGCGAGGCGAAAACCTGCCACGACATACTCGAAATTGGCGTTCCGCGCGTTCAGCCGCTTGCCGTTTTCCTCGAAATTCGTCAGTTGGCCCGACAGTCCCACATCGAAAATGAACGACAGCGAGTCAATCGCGGAATACGACGCCGGATTCAGCGCGTTCACCTGATTATGTTCCTTGTAGGCGATGCCGACTCCGTTCATTCCTCGTCCGACACCGCCCGACCGCTCGGAAATCACACCCAGTCCAAACTGGCTGTAGGGCGAGTTCGTTCCACTCTGCGCATAAACGCTTGCTGCGGCAGCCAACGCGAGGATGCCGACTATCATTTTTTTCTTATACATAGTGTCAAAATTCACGTTTTTGTGTCAAAATTGATTGACATTTCGCTAACAGGATGCAAAATTATTGAAAAAAATCGAGATAAACGCACGAAAATCGAAAATTATAAGTTATTTTTGCATCGTGAAACTTTTTGAAACGATTTTAAGACTTCATTTTTGGCTTCTGCTGCTCGTCGTGGGCGGCGGCGGAAATGCCTTTGCACAAACTTCTCCGCGAACTTCCGACGACGCAAAACTGACGGCTGAGGAAGCCGCCCGCATCGATTCAACCATCAGCATCAGTCTGCTCACGTGTCAGGCGGGACAGGAATCGTACAGCCTCTACGGTCACACGGCGATTCGCTACGTGAACCGCGAGCAGGGCGTGGATGTTGCCGTGAACTACGGAATTTTCGATATGAGCCAGTCGAATTTCGTCGTGCGCTTCATCTTCGGCCTGACCGACTATATGATGGGCATCCAGCCTTTCGACGAGTTCTGCCAGATTTACGCCTACGAGCGGCGCGGCGTCATCGAGCAGGAACTGAACCTTCCGCCGGAGGAGAAACTGCGCGTCGTCAAGACCATCGAGGAAAATTACAAGCCCGAAAATCGGAACTATCGCTATAACATCTTTTATAATAACTGCACGACGAAGGCTCGCGATGTGATTCTTGGGTCGATGGAAGTGAACTACCATCGGCAGGCAGGCCATTGGACGTTTCGGGAATTGGTTCGAAGTTGTTCGTGGAGAGATCCGTGGACGAAATTCGGCAACGATTTGTTGCTCGGATTGAAGGCCGACCGCCTGACAACCATCGGCGAACAGCAATTTCTGCCTTTCCATCTGAAAGACGACTTTGAAACGGCGACCTTCTGCGACTCGATTCCGCTCGTGAAAGAGCAGAAAGTAATTGTTCCGATGTTCAAAAATCCTGTCAAAAAATCGCGTTTCAATCCATCATCTTTGATTAATCTTATTGGTTTGCTCGTGTTTCTCGTCATTGTCCTTGAGCGATATTTTCACAAGAATTTCTGGTGGTTCGACGCACTGCTGATGCTGATTGTCGGACTCTGCGGCCTCGTTTTGACGGCGATGATTTTCTCGAAGCACCCGACCGTCAGCCTCAATTTGCAGATTCTTCTGCTCAATCCGCTTGCGCTCATCGGCGTTTATGCCGCTTTTCGCGACCGAAAAGGCGGACGGCGACACTGGTTCTGGATGTTTTATCTGGTCTGCATCTTCTTGTTTATGGTCGGCTCATTTTTCCAGAACTATGCCGTGAGTATGGGAAGTTTGGCATTATATTTGTTTTTCAGAATCGTACTTAGAAATACCAACAACACATCGTCAAGTTGTCGAATCGTAAAATTGTCAAATAGTAAAATCGTCAAATAGTAAAATAGTAAAATCGTCAAATGAATAAATATCTCGCCCTCATTGTCGCCTTCATCACAGGCACGGAAGTTCAGGCCATACAACTTGCGCCGAGGCTCGTCGTCAATATTACCATCGACCAGTTGCGCACCGACTATTTGGAGGCTTTCACGCCGCTCTACAACGCTTCGGGCTTCCGAAAACTGCTGAAGGAAGGAACTGTTTTCGACGCGGCTTCCTATCCGTTTTCGCCCGTCGATCAGGCTTCAGCGGTCAGCACGATTGTCACGGGCACAACGCCTTATTATCACGGCATCATCGCCAACCGATGGCTCGACAGAGCCACGCTCCGACCGATTTTCTGCGTCGATGATTCCAAGCATTTCGCCTCGCCCCACCGCCTGACGACCTCGACCGTCGGCGACGAATTGAAGGTCAGCACACAGGGTTCCGCCATCGTTTGGAGCGTCGCAGCCGAGAAAAGTCCTGCCATTTTGTCTGCTGGACACGCTGCCGACGGAGCCCTCTGGATCGACGCGAACAACAACCGATGGCGCACCTCGACCTACTACTCCGCCTCGACACCAGAATGGATTAAGTTAAACTCGAACATAACGCGAGAACTTCATAAGAATAAACAACTTACGAATGAAGAAGTTGTCGATATGGCCTTGAAGGTCGTCAGCGGAACGGGAATGGGAGCCGACGAGGTGAGCGATATGCTGATGGTGACGCTTTCGGCGGCGAATCCCGACGGAATTACGACAGATTGGCAGACGGAAATGGAGAGCGTCTATATGCAACTCGACAACTCGCTCGGTCGGCTCGTGGGCGGCATTGAAAAGGCCGTCGGCAACGAGCGCGTGTTGTTCGTCGTGACGAGCACGGGCTACGCCGACGAGCGCGAAAGCGACCTCTCGCAATATCGCATCCCGACCGGCACGTTCTACATCAACCGCACGGCCAACCTGCTCAATATGTTCCTGACCGCGATCTACGGGCAGGGACGCTATGTCGAGACTTGTTTTTCGAATCAGATGTACCTCAACCACAAGCTGATTGAGGAAAAACGCATCAATATGTCGGAACTGCTGCAACGCTCGCAGGATTTCCTCGTGCAAAACGCCGGAATCGCCGATGTTTACACCTCGGAGCGGCTTCTGGCAGGCAACAACGACATTTTGAAACTGCGCAACGGCTTCAATCCGAGCCTCAGCGGAGATATTATCGTCGAAGTGGCTCCGGGCTGGCGACTTCAGAACGAAGACACCAACGAATCGTTCACCTCGCGGTCGGGATTTCTGCCCTTCCCCATCATTTTCTACGGCGCAGGCACGCAGAGCAGCCGCGTTTCGACGCCCGTCACCGTCGATCGCATCGCGCCGACCATCGCCAAGAGCATCCGCATCCGAGCACCCAACGCTTGCTCGACCGAGCCGCTTTTTTAACGGAAAAAATTAAAAAAGTAGCAACGCAGGCAAAAGTACGGAAATATTTTCGTACCTTTGCACCCGCTTTATATAATTAGGTTAAAAAGTTAAAAATTAAAAAGTTAAAAAAGGAGTTCCTTGAGAACTCTGATCGAAAAAATAGTCAAATCGTAAAATAGTCAAATAACAAGATGAATTTCAACAAATTTCTGAAGTCACTGTTCGGCGACAAGTCGGCACGTGATATGAGATTGATTCAGCCTCTTGTCGAGAAAGTCAAGGAGGCTTATCCCGCCATCGAAGCCCTCAGCAACGACGAACTTCGTGCCAAGTCGAAGGAGATTCAGCAGTATGTTCAGCAGTCGGCAAAGGCGCAGAAAGAGCAGATCGAACAGTTGAAGGCGACCATCGAAGACACGCCGCTCGACGAGCGCGAGGCGATTTTCAACCAAATCGACAAATTGGACAAAGAGGCGCTCGAAATCTACGAAAAAGCCCTCGACGAAGTGATGCCCGTGGCGTTCAGCATCGTGAAGGAAACGGCTCGTCGCTTCGCCGAAAACGAGGAAACCATCGTAACCGCGACCGATTTCGACCGCGATTTGGCGGCCAATCCGTCGAATGACTTTATCACCATCGACGGCGACAAAGCCATCTACCACAACCATTGGACGGCTGGCGGCAACGACCTGAAATGGGAGATGATTCACTACGATGTGCAACTTTTCGGCGGTATCGCCTTGCATCAGGGAAAAATCGCGGAAATGGCGACGGGTGAGGGTAAAACGCTCGTGGCAACGCTGCCCGTGTTCCTCAACGCGCTGACTGGCAACGGCGTCCACGTTGTCACCGTGAACGACTATCTCGCCAAGCGCGACTCGGAATGGATGGGACCGCTCTACGAATTTCACGGCCTCAGCGTCGATTGCATCGACAAGCACAAGCCCAATTCCGACGAGCGTCGTCGCGCCTACAATGCCGACATCACTTTCGGAACGAACAACGAGTTCGGCTTCGACTATCTGCGCGACAACATGGCTTCGTCGCCGCAAGACCTCGTGCAACGCGCCCACAACTACGCCATCGTCGATGAGGTGGACTCGGTGTTGGTCGATGACGCCCGCACACCGCTGATTATTTCGGGTCCCGTGCCGAAGGGCGACGACCAGATGTTCGAGGAATATCAGCCGCTCGTGGAACGGCTCGTCGAGGTGCAGCGTCGCCTCGCCACGCAATATCTCGCCGATGCGAAGCAGAAAATTTCGCAGGGTCAGTCGCTGATGGAGCAAGGCCAGAAAAAGGAAGGTCAGGAAGCCCTCGACGCAGGTTTTCTGTCGCTGTTCCGCTCGTACAAATGCCTGCCGAAGAACAAGCCGCTCATCAAATATTTGTCGGAAGAAGGCATCAAGTCGGGTATGCTCAAGACGGAGGAAATCTATATGGAAAACAACAACCGTCGGATGCCCGAAGCCATCGAACCGCTCTATTTCGTGGTCGAGGAAAAGCTCAATTCCTGCGAACTGACTGACAAGGGAACTGAGTGGCTCGCCTCGCAGGTGAACGACCGCGACCTCTTCGTCTTGCCCGACATCACCTCGCAACTTTCCGATCTCGAAGCCGACACTTCGCTCACCGAAGAGCAGCGCGTCGATAAGAAAGACGACCTGCTGAACAACTACGCCGTGCAGTCGGAGCGCGTCCACACGATTCGCCAGTTGCTCAAGGCTTACTGTATGTTCAACAAGGACGACGAATACGTGGTGATCGACGGCGAAGTGAAGATTGTCGATGAGCAGACAGGCCGTATTATGGAAGGTCGCCGCTGGTCTGACGGACTGCATCAGGCCGTCGAAGCGAAGGAGCACGTGAAGGTCGAGGCCGCCACGCAGACTTTCGCCACGATCACGCTGCAAAACTACTTCCGAATGTACCACAAACTCGCCGGAATGACGGGTACGGCCATCACCGAGGCAGGCGAATTTTGGGATATTTACAAACTCGATGTCGTCGAGATTCCCACGAACAAGCCCGTCATCCGCAACGACCAAGAAGACCGCGTCTATAAGACGAATCGCGAGAAATATCGTGCCGTCATCGACGAAATCGAGGCGATGCGCGACGCCGGTCGTCCGACCCTCGTGGGTACGACCTCGGTGGAAATCTCGGAAATGCTGTCGAAGATGCTGTCGATGCGCAAGATTCCTCATCAGGTTCTGAACGCGAAACTGCACCAGAAGGAAGCCGACATCGTGGCTCTCGCCGGACAACAGGACTCGAATGGCAAGGGTGCGGTGACGATTGCGACGAATATGGCCGGTCGTGGTACCGACATCAAACTGTCCGACGAGGTGAAAGCCGCCGGCGGACTTGCGATCATCGGCACGGAGCGTCACGAAAGCCGTCGTGTCGATCGCCAGTTGCGCGGTCGTTCCGGTCGTCAGGGCGACCCCGGAAGTTCGGTGTTCTACGTATCGCTCGAAGACAAACTGATGCGACTGTTCGGCTCTGAGCGAATCGCTTCCGTGATGGACCGACTCGGCTTCAAGGAAGGCGAGCGAATCGAAAGCGGAATGATTACGAAAAACATCGAACGCGCCCAGAAAAAGGTCGAGGAAAACCACTTCGGAACGCGAAAACACCTGCTCGAATACGACGATGTGATGAACAAACAGCGCACGGTTGTTTATGAGAAGCGTCGCCACGCGCTGATGGGCGAGCGAATCGGAATGGACATCGCCAACATCATCTGGGACCGCACCATCAACATCATCGACAACAACGACTACGCAGGCTGTCGCGAGCAATTTTTAAAAATTCTTTCGATGGAATGTCCTTTTACGAATGAGGAATTTATCAACACTTCACGCGAAAAACTCTACGAGCAGGCATTCCAAACCGCAATGCACGAATTTACGCGCAAGACCGACCGCCTGCAAAGCGTCGCGTGGCCGGTCATCAAGCAAGTGCAGGAGCAGCAAGGCCAGATGTACGAGCGCATCCTCGTGCCCATCACCGACGGAAAGCGCGTCTATAACATTCCCTGCAACCTGCGCGAAGCCTACGACAGCGAGGCGAAAACGGTCGTCAAGGAGTTCGAGAAGACGATTATGCTGCACATCATCGACGATTGTTGGAAGGAGAACCTGCGCCAACTCGACGAACTGCGCCACTCGGTGCAGAACGCCTCGTATGAGCAGAAAGACCCGCTGTTGATTTTCAAACTCGAAAGTGCCAAGTTGTTCGACGATATGGTGAACGAAATGAACAACCGCATCGCCTCGATTCTGACACGCGGCCAGATTCCCGAAATGGAACAGCAGCAAGTGCGCGAGGCTGCGCCCGAACAGCGTTCGCAACGCTACAACGAGCAGCGCGGCAATGAACTCGTCGATCCGAATCAGGAGGCCGCCGCCCACACCGATACGCGCGGTCAGGCGCAGCAAATCAACCGCACGCCCATCGTCAAGGACAAGATGCCCGGTCGCAACGATCCGTGTCCTTGCGGCTCAGGCAAGAAATTCAAGAATTGTCACGGACGAGGTGTCGCGTGATAATTTACAATTGACAATTGACAATTGACAATTAGCAATTACTCCCCTTTGGTCAGTGACCGTTGGTTGATAATTGACAATTGGGAGTTGAAAAAAGGTAAAAAAGTCGAGTGCTTTTTTACCTTTTTCGTTAGGAATAAATTTCGTCAAAACGCTTGGTTGATGATGTCGTCATCGACCAGATTCGGCAGCGTCACTTGCAGTCCTTCAGTGCGTTCCATTTCTCGCTTGATTGCATCCATCGAACCGCTGTTTCGAGCCCACGAGCGGCGTGCAATGCCGTTGTTCACGTCCCAGAGCAGCATCAAACGGATGTTTTTGTCGGCCTGTTCGCTGCCGTCAATAACCATTCCGAAGCCGCCGTTGATGACCTCACCCCAGCCTACTCCACCGCCGTTGTGAATCGAAACCCACGTGGCACCGCGGAACGAGTCGCCGATGACATTCTGCACGGCCATATCGGCGCAAAACTGCGAACCGTCGTAGATGTTCGAGGTCTCGCGGAAGGGCGAGTCGGTGCCGCTGACATCGTGGTGGTCGCGTCCGAGCACAACAGGCCCGGAAAGTTCACCGCGACGGATGGCCTCGTTGAACGCCAAGGCAATCTTCGTGCGGCCTTCGGAATCGGCGTAAAGAATCCGCGCCTGCGAACCGACCACGAGTTTGTTCTTGCCTGCCTCCTTAATCCAGTGGATGTTGTCGGCCATCTGCCCTTGAATGTCGGCAGGCGATGTTTTCATCATGTCTTCGAGCACTTCGGCGGCGAGTCGGTCGGTGGTTTCGAGGTCTTTCGGGTCGCCGGATGCGCAAACCCAACGGAACGGACCGAAGCCGTAGTCGAAAAACATCGGCCCCATAATGTCTTGAACATAACTGGGATAGCGAAAACCGCCCTTTTCGTCGAGGATGTCGGCTCCTGCCCTACTCGCTTCGAGCAGGAAAGCGTTGCCGTAGTCGAAAAAATACATTCCGTTGGCCGTCAGTTTGTTGATGGCAGCCACCTGTCGGCGCAGCGATTCCTGCACAGCCGCCTTGAAACGCTCAGGTTCTTCGGCCATCATCCGCTTCGACTCTTCGAAAGAATAGCCGACGGGATAGTAACCGCCTGCCCAAGGATTGTGAAGCGAGGTCTGGTCGCTGCCCAAATCGACTTTGATGTTCTCGTCGGCGAGGCGTTCCCACAAATCGACCACATTGCCGACATACGCCATCGACACGACGCGATTTTCTGCAACGGCTTTCTTCGTGGCTTCGATGAGTTCGTCGAGATTCTCGTGCAGTTCATCGACCCAGCCCTGTTCGTGGCGTTTTCGGGCAGCCAACGGATTGATTTCCGCCGTGATGCTCACCACGCCTGCGATGTTTGCTGCCTTCGGCTGTGCGCCCGACATTCCACCGAGACCTGCGGTAACAAAAAGAAGCCCATTCCCCTCCTGACGGGAGGGGTTAGGGGTGGGTCTTACCTTCCGCGCCGCATTCAAAACGGTTATCGTCGTGCCGTGGACGATGCCCTGCGGTCCGATGTACATATACGACCCTGCCGTCATCTGACCGTATTGGCTCACGCCCAGCGCGTTGAATCGTTCCCAGTCGTCGGGTTTCGAGTAGTTAGGAATCACCATTCCGTTGGTCACGACGACACGCGGCGCATTCTTGTGCGACGGAAACAGTCCGAGCGGATGGCCTGAATACATCACGAGCGTCTGCTCGTCGGTCATTTCCGAGAGATATTTCATCGTCAGCCGATATTGCGTCCAGTTCTGGAACACCGCACCGTTGCCGCCGTAGGTGATGAGTTCGTGCGGATGCTGCGCCACAGCCTTGTCCAAGTTGTTTTGAATCATCATCATAATCGCCGCCGCCTGCTGACATTTCGCAGGATATTCGCCGATGGGACGGGCGTACATCTCGTAACTCGGACGATAGCGATACATATAGATTCTGCCGTAGTTCTTCAATTCCTCGGCAAATTCGGGCGCGAGTTGCGCGTGAAGCGACTTCGGGAAATAGCGCAGCGCATTCCTCAGCGCGAGTTTCTTCTCCTCTTCGCTGAGAATTTCCTTGCGCTTCGGTGCGTGGTTGATTTCCGTGTCGTATGGCTTGATTTCGGGCAATTCATTGGGAATCCCAAGTTGAATTTCTTTTCTAAAATCTTCGTTGGTCATATTTTTTCTTTTTTGGAGTTAGAGGGAGTTAAGAGGAGTTAAGAGGTCTGCGACCTCAGGAGTTAATAGTCAATAGTTTTTTCAATGGCGAATACTGACGACTGCTAACTCCTTCTAACTTCGTGAGCGCAGCGAACTAACTCCTAAGCGAAGCGATAACTCCTATTTATATTATAATTTCGATTCGACAATTTTGATGATTTCTGCTTCTTCGACATTCGCCTTTTCGATGAGCTCGTTGGCTTCGGCAATGAGTTTTTCTGCCGTTGCCTTGTCGGTGAGGCTTCCCGCATTGATTTTCACGTTCAAACCTGCGCCAAGAACCGCCGCACGAGCCGCCAAAGCACCCACGCCAGCGTCGGAAACGCTGTTCGGATTGCCCTCTTCCGCCATCGCACGGCAAATGTCGAACGCCTTGAACGACGCCTTCATCGTTTGCAGCGGAACCTGCGTCGCATAGAGCGTTGCGGCTTGAATCGCAGCCGAGCGAGCCGCTTTTTCCTCGTCGGTTTTCTTCGGCATTCCGAAGGCTTCCATAATGCGGTTGAACGCCTCGGTGTCCTCATCGACGAGGTGCAAAAGCTCCGTCATCAGCACTTGACCTTTGTCTGCCCACGCCGAAAACTCGTTCCAACGCGCATCCCAACCGGCCTTGTGGCTCGACAGGTTCGCCACCATCGTTCCCAACGCAGCACCGAGCGCACCCATATACGCCGAAATCGTGCCACCGCCGGGCGCAGGACTCTCGCGAGAAGTCTCCTCGGCAAAGCCTTTCACGGTCAAATCCACCAGTTTTTTCGTCGTATTATTGGCATCTTCGAGCAAGTATTCGATGACTTTCTCACGCGGATTAAATGGCTTGAGGTCGTCCAATCCCATCGACTTCACGGCGATGTTGATGATGTCGTTTTCGGGGATTCCCGTCGAGCGATTCTGCTTTTCGAGGAAGTATTTTCCAGCATCGATGAGCGTGCGCTTCGGCATCAGACCCACGATTTCCGTTCCCGTGACGCGGATTCCGCGATTTTGTGCGCAACGACAAACCTCGTCGAAAGCCACGTGCAGCGGCGTTACGTTGATGTTCGTAATGTTCATCGACACCTGCGCAACGCCGTATTCGTCGATAAACCAACCGATGGCCTTCGTCGCTTTCAGCGTGCCGGGAATCATAATCGTCTCGCCGTTCTCGTCCTTCATCGGTTTTCCGACGGGCGAACCGCCCTCACGCTTCGGACGACCTTTTTCGCGAACGTCGAAAGCGATGGCATTGGCACGGCGCGTGGAAGTCGTGTTCAGGTTGTAATTGACGGCGATGAGGAAGTCGCGTGCGCCGACCGCCGTGCAGCCCGTGCGAGCCACGCCCTCGTCATACGGACGCGCCCCAAAATCGGGTGCTTTTTCGGGATTCGACAACTTTTCGGGCAGCGCCTCGTATTCTCCGGCACGGCAAACCGCCAGATTCTGTCTTTCGGGCTTGAAAGCCGCCGCCTCGTAGCAATAGCACGGAATTTTCGCTTCCTCGGCGATTCTTTTCGCCAGTTTCCGAGCCAGTTCAGCACACTCTTCGAGCGTGATGCCGCTGACGGGAATCAGCGGACAAACGTCGGTCGCACCCATTCGCGGATGTGCGCCGTGGTGCTGCCGCATATCGATGAGTTGCCCCGCCTTCTTCACGCCGAGAAACGCCGCTTCGAGCACCGCCTCCGGCTCGCCAACGAAAGTCACCACCGTGCGGTTCGTCGCGTCGCCCGGGTCCACGTCGAGCAGTCTCACTCCTTTCACTCTCTCAATCTCGTTGGTAATCTCCTTGATGATTCCCATGTTGCGTCCCTCGCTGAAATTCGGGACACATTCAACCAGTCGTTTTTGCATCATAGTTGTTATTTTTGTTTAGGTTATTTAGGTCAATTAGTTTCATTTTTGAGGCTACACCACCATCAGCAACACCATTCCGCCGACCAATCCGACGAGCGTGGCGAGGCCGACTTTTCGGAAGTACCAACCGACGCGGATGCGCTCCATTTTCATCAGGGCGATGCCGCTCATCGAACCGATGCATAGCACGTTGCCGCCGATGGCTGAGGCGAAGGCGACGACGCTCCAATAAAGGGAATTTTGCTCGGCCAAAGGATTCAACGAGAAGAAGGTAACGGCAGTTGCAAAATTTTCCAAAACGGCACTGAGCAGCGAGGCGAAAAGTCCCGTCAGCCACCAACTGTCGAGGCCGTAGTTGGCGATTTGGGCCACGAGCCACTGGATTGCGCCTGTTTCCTCGACCACGCCGACGGCGAGCATCAGGCCCATCACGTAGAGCACCATCTGAATCGTTTCGTATTGCAGGGCGGTCGGCACTTTCCGACGCGCCAATTCGCCCGATGCCGCCAGATTTCGGTTGTAGAGTTCATCGACAATCCACAGCACCGCCAACACGCACAAGGCTCCGAGGAACGGGCTCAACTGCGTGATATTATGGAAAGTCGGGATGAACCACAGGCCGCCGATGCCGAGAAACAGCATCAGAAGGCGTTGCCAGACGGTCAGGCGGGTGTCGTCGCCGCGATAAGGCATCGCCGACCATTCGAGGTCGCAACGCTCAGGCAGTTGGCGACCAATCCACCACGTCGGAACGGCCCACGCCACAAGGCACGGAATCGCCATTCGCATTGAAAATGCCGTCGCCGTCACTTTTTCCATATTCCACAAAACCAGTCCCGCAGGGTCGCCAATCACCGTCAGCGCGCCGCCGCAGTTCGCTGCAATGACAATCGCCGAACCGAAAAGTATTCGCTGCCGACGGGTTTGAATCAGCGTGCGCATCACGGCAAGCATCATCACCGTCGTGGAAAGGTTGTCGAGGTTGGCCGACAGCAGAAACGTGATGGCCGACAGCGTCCACAACATTCGGCTGCTGCTGCGCGTCTTGAGCAACTGGCGGATGAAGTCGAAACAGCCGTTGTTGCTGAGAATTTCGACAATCGTCATCGTTGCCAAGAGGAAAATCACGATTTCCGACGCCCGTCCGACGTGTTTCAAAAAAATGTTTTGCGCAATGTACTGCTTCACGCCGAGGCTTGTCGGGGCTGCATTGCCCAGAAAATCGGCGTATTCCTTCGGATGGACACCCATCACGAAGTCCATTCCGTAGCAAATATACAACACCCAGCCCACCGTTCCGGCGAAAATCGCGACGGCGGCCTTGCTCACGTTGGTGAGATGTTCGGTGCCGATTAACAGATAGGCAATCAGCAAGATGGCAACGATAATCAAAGTCATAATAATTTCAGGTCAAAAATGATTTCAACCTGCAAAAATACGAATTTTCTTCGATTAAGCAATGTTTTTCCACCGATTTTTGATGCTTCTGAGGAAAAAATAGATTTCTTCCTCGACCCGGAACAGCCGCCACGACCATTGCAGCGGAACGTAGCCCAGTTTGTAGCGGTTGCGCGGACGAAGCCTTTTCGCCTCGATGCTTCGCCAGACCGACTTGATTTCCTGAAGTCCGTAAGCGTTGTCCGCAGCCGACATCAAGCAACGATTCTGATAATAAAACATGTAGAGTCCGACGCAATTCAACCATCGGATATTTTCGTAAATATCAAGAATTTCTTCGCCGACATTGAGGTCGAGCAACTGCCGTTTCATACTCGTGTTTGCGCGAAGAAAGTCGTAGCGGCGGACGCTGACGCGATGCGTGGTGGAATCGGCGTTTTGGCGGTAGAAATAGCGGGCATCGGGCGCGTAATAGACGCGACGCGAATGGTAGTAATGCTGACGGGTCGAGTTGTCGTCGCTGTAAGAGCGGCAAGTGTCGTCGTAGGGCCATTGCTCGAAAAATTCGCGTCGGGCGGCGTAGCAGCCGTGAATGTCCCAAGTCAGGCTGGCCTTGAAAGCCTCAAAACCCGTCAGCGAGGGCGGAATCGGCTTGTCGTAGTCGGTTTCCGTGCCGTTTTCGTCGATTTTCAAGACGCGCAGCAACACGCAGTCGGCATCGTCGTGTTCGTCGAAGATTTTCACGCAATTTTCGAGCGTGTCGGGAGCCATCCAGTCGTCGCTGTCCAAGAAAGTGACGAATTTTCCCCGAGCGTGGCGAATCAGTTCGTTGCGAGCCTTCGCCTGACCGCTGTTTTCGGGCATTTGAAAGATTTCCACGCGAGCGTCACGGCGAGCATAATCCTGCAAAATTTCCCAAGAATTGTCCGTCGAACAGTCGTCCATACACAAAATTTGGATGTTCTCAATCGATTGACCCAACAACGAGTCCAAACACTGCTCCAAATACGGCGCAGCGTTGTAAATCGCCACCAAAACAGATACGCTCGTCGTCATTTTCCAAGAATTTTATTGATTTTCGCCTTGATTTTATCCCACAAATGGGTTTTTCTTCGTAGAATATTCACCGAAATCCATAGACTGATGCCGAACAGCCCGATGCCTGCGAGCCAATAGCCGAAGCCCGACAGCCATTGCGTGGCGAAGAACGCCGCCACGCCGATGCCCATCTGAAGCAGGAGCAACAGGAAAATCGCCTTGCGGATGTGGACACCGAATTTCAGACCGATGTAGCCCATCACCAAGAGCGTGTTGAAAACGCCTGCCGCCAAAAGTGCTGCGCCTGCGCCGGTCAGCCCGTAGAATTGGTAGCAGACAATCGTCAGGATCACTACGAAAACATCGTAAACGCCCTCTAAAAACAGGTACGACAGCGACGCGCCCTTTGCCAAGGAAAGGTATTCGAGCGACAGATTGACGGCGCGAAGATAGAGCGCGAGCGACATGATTCTCATCATATCGACGACGGGGAGAAACTTGCTGCTCGTCAGCAGCGGAAGGGCGACTGGCAACAGGAAAATGGCCGCCACGATGATCGGAGAAATCAGCAAAAGCGACACTTCGGCCTGCTTGCTAATCAAGTCCATACACTTGAAACGGTCGTTATTGACAGCCGACAATCGCGGAAAATAATCGGTTTCCATCGCCGAGAAAATCATGCCTGCGTAGGTCATCGTCATCATGTAGCCCACGTTGTAATGGCCGACCTCGTCGAGCGACGAAACATTATTTAAATAGGCGCGAATGATGAAATCGGCACCGCTCCCGAAAATTCCTGCCAAGGTGAAGGCAACGCCAAGTTTCACCATGCCCATGCCTTCGCCGAGAATGCCGTGGATGCCCGAAAAACGCAGCGGATAGAGTTTGTGCGACTTTTGGATGGTCAAAATCATGGCAAAAAGTCCCGTCAGCAGCATTACGGGCACGATTCCGCTCTCGCCGAAAAAGTAATAGACGGGCACGGAAATCAGCAAGGCCGCAATGACATTATACATTTGAATCGCCGCCAGCGAGCGCAACTGCCGAGCACCTTTCAAAATCGCCGTTTCGCCGCCCGTCACGGCCAACATTCCCACCAACGGAGCCAAAACGACGAAATGAAGCGTGTGGTCGCCCCAAGTGAAGGTCAGTTGGCTCAGAATCGGGCCGATGAGCATACACAAAAGCGTTCCAATCAAGCCCGTCAGCAGGCTCCACGCCCGCACAACCTTGATGAAATGGGCGATTCGAGCCTCGTCGCCAGAGTCGAAAAGTTCGGAAACGTTGCGCACGGCACTGAACGAAATGCCCAGATTCGTGGCCTGCGAAATGAAGTTGGCAGTGGTTTGAAAAAGCGACGACAAGCCCATGCCGCCCGGACCGAGCAACCATGTGACAATCTTCGTGCGGACAATGGTGATGAGGATGTTCAGACCGTGAACGCCACCGAAAAGACTGGTGTATTTCAGTATGTGACCGTAGATGTCTTTGTCGTTCTCTTTCATATTTTTTCTAAAAATAAAACGCAAAGTTAGTCATTTTATTACGTTTCTGCAAATTATTTCGTAACTTTGCAGCATGAAATTATCTATTGTCATACCAGCATACAATGTCGAACAGACGCTTGAGCGATGTGTCGAGAGCGTGTTGAGGCAGAAATTCCGCGATTTTCAGGTCATTCTCGTCGATGACGGATCGACCGACAGAAGCGGCGAAATCTGCGATGAACTCTCGAAACGCGACCATCGAATCCAAGTCGTGCATCAGCCGAACAAAGGCTTGAGTGCCGCCCGAAACGCGGGCATCAAGAAGTCGAAGGGCGAATATATCACCTTCATCGACAGCGACGACTACATCCACGGCGACACGCTCAAGCCGCTGATGGACATTCTCGCCATTCACCACGAATACGATTTCATCGAATATCCCGTTGATCAATACGTCGGGAAACGAGGCAAGCAGCGTCGGCTCTTCTTCAGGCAGCAGCAATTCAGCGACATGCGCGCCTATTGGTACGAAACCGAGGCTTTCAAACACGCCTACGCTTGGAATAAAATCTATCGTCGCGAGTTGTTTCAAGACGTCAAATTTCCTGTGGGAATGAAGTTTGAGGACATTCACACGCTGCCCCGACTGTTGGAGAATTGCCGCACGGTGGCGACGGTGAACGAAGGGCTTTACTACTACTATCACAACCCCAAGGGAATCACGGAAACTGCCGACGGCGAGGCGCTCAGCAACCTGCTGACGGCCCATCTGAACGTGCTGAAGGGCCACACGATGCTGATGCCCGTCAGTTACGGCTACTACGGCCATATTCTGAACATTGCGCTCGATGTGGCGGAGGTGACGGGAAAAGTGCCCGAATTGCCGAGTCCCGACAGCGTTTGCCAACGGCAAGGCGGCGAGTCTATTCCATTGAAAATCAGACTATTGAAACTATTTGGAATGAAAAATTTATGCAGAATCAACGCGACCATACACAAGTTCTACAAGCGCAGCCGTTAGTGAGTTTCGTCGTCACGGCCTACAACCTGCCAACCACGATGCTTCGCGAGTGTGTCGAGAGCATTTTGGCCTTGTCGATGCTTCCGCAGGAGCGCGAAATCATCCTTGTCGATGACGGCAGCGACGAAACGCCTTTGACCGAACTCAAAGACCTCGCGAGCCACCTGATTTATTATCGGCAGGACAATCAGGGCGTTTCTGCGGCACGAAATGCCGGACTGCGAATCGCCACAGGGCAGTTCATCCAGTTCATCGACGGCGACGACCGACTGATTCCCGAAAACTACGAGCATTGCCTTGAAATTCTTCAGTCGAAACAGCCCGATATGCTGCTTTTCAGTGCGACGACAAGCCCCAAAAAGCCGAAAAGCGAACTCGATTGCGAAGGACCGTTCCAAGGCAGCGAATATATGCGGCACCACAACATCAAATCGTCGGTTTGCAGTTACGTTTTCCATCGTAGTCTAATCGGAAACCTTCACTTTACCGTAAACAAGCAATTCACTGAAGATGAAGAATTTACGCCGCTTCTGCTCTTGCGTTCAGAAAGGCTTTTCACGACCGAAGCGAAAGCCTATTTCTATCGTCAGCATCAGAAGTCGGCAACGCATCGGAAGTCGGACGAAAGTCTGCGAAAACGCTTCGACGATAATCTCGACACGATTCTTCGACTCAACGAAAAGGCCGACCGAATGCCTCAAGCCGACCGACAGGCGATGCAACGCCGCGTGGCACAACTCACGATGGATTACATCTACAACATCATCGTCGAAACGCGCGACCGCGATTTCCTCAACGAGCAACTGAAAGAACTCGAGCGAAACGGACTCTTCCCACTACCCGACCGAAACTACACGAAAAAATACAGCTGGTTCCGCCGAATGACCAATTCTCAGGCCGGTCTGCGGATGCTGATGCTCGCACTTCCACACTTGAAAAGAGAACGGTGAAAATTCTACTACTCGGCGAATACAGCAACGTGCATTGGACGCTCGCAGAAGGGCTGCGGACGCTCGGACACGAGGTGACGGTGGCTTCCAACGGCGATTTTTGGAAGAATTATCCGCGTGACATCGATCTTGCGCGAAAACCGACGAAAATCGGTGGTATTAGGCTGCTGTTGCGGCTCATCCGACTGCTGCCGAAGTTCAAAAATTACGACATTGTGCAACTCATCAATCCGATGTTCGTTGAACTGAAGGCCGAGCGAATCCGTCCTTTCTACAACTTTTTGCGCAGAAACAATCGGCGAATCGTGCTCGGCGCATTCGGGATGGACTATTACTGGGTTTCGACTTGCATCAACGAAAAGCCTTTGAGATACAGCGATTTCAACATCGGCGACGAACTGCGAACCGACAAAAACGCCCTCGCGGAACGCGCCGACTGGCTCGGAACGGCGAAGGAACGGCTCAATCGCCATATCGCCGACGATTGCGACGGCATCGTCACGGGACTTTACGAATACGATGTTTGCTATCGGCCACATTTTCCTGAAAAAACGGAGTTTGTTCCCTATCCGATTGTTTTGAATACCCAAACCGAAGTTGCAGAAGAAAAAGGACAAAAAATCCGCCTTTTCATCGGCATCAACCGCGAGCGTTCTGAATACAAAGGCACCGACATTATGCTGCGTGCCGCACGGGAAATCGCCCGAAAATATCCCGAAAAAGTCGAACTGAAAATCGCCGAGTCGGTGCCGTTTGCCGAATATCAGCACCTGATGGACGAGTCGGATGCCATTCTCGACCAACTCTACGCCTACACGCCCGCGATGAACGCGCTGTTGGCGATGTCGAAAGGCATCATCTGCGTCGGCGGAGGCGAACCCGAAAACTACGAAATCATCGGCGAGACCGAACTCCGACCTATTGTCAATGTCGGACCGACCTACGAAAGCGTTTTCCACGAACTCGAACAACTCGTTCTGCATCCCGAGCGCATCCCCGAACTCCAGCGGCAGAGCGTCGAGTACATCCGTCGCCATCACGACCATCTGAAAGTGGCGCGGCAGTACGAAAAATTCTACGAAAAACTGCTCAACACGACGAAAAATCATCAAAAAATATGAAAAAATCGATTCTTGCGTGCTCAATGGCACTTTTATGTTTCCTACCTATGACGGCAAAGCAAAAAACCAAAACCGTAACGCTCCGAATCGTCGAAACCAGCGACGTTCACGGCTCGTTTTTCCCCTACGACTTCATCAATCGCAAGCCCAAACGAGGTTCGTTGGCCCGCGTCAGCAATTACGTGAACCGACTGCGCGAACAGCACGGCGATCGCGTCATTCTGCTCGACAACGGCGACATTTTGCAGGGTCAGCCGACGTGCTATTATTACAATTTCGTGAACACCGAAACGACCAACATCGCCGCCGACCTCACCAACTATCTGAAATACGACGCGCAAACCATCGGCAACCACGACATCGAGCCCGGCCACGCCGTCTATAACAAGTGGATTCGCGAGGTTCGCTGCCCGATGCTCGGCGCGAATGTCATCGACACGAAAACGGGGAAACCGTATTTGAAACCCTATACCATTCTTAAAAAAGACGGACTGAAAATCGCCGTCCTCGGACTGCTCACGCCTGCCATTCCCAACTGGCTGCCCGAATCGGTTTGGAACGGACTTCGCTTCGACGATATGGTGGTATCGGCGAGCCATTGGATGAAATTTTTACAGGAAAACGAGCATCCTGATGTTGTCATCGGCCTGTTCCACAGCGGCACGGAAGGCGGCATCATTACCGATGGCACCGAGGAAGACGCTTCGCTGCTCATCGCCCGAAACATCCCCGGCTTCGACCTCATTCTCTTCGGTCACGACCACACGCGCTACAGCGAAACCATCACCAACATCGAGGGAAAGCCGGTCGTTTGCCTGAATCCTGCCAACAACGCCACAGCCATTGCCGATGCGACGATTGAAGTCACTTTGAAAAAGGGAAAAGTTGTCGGGAAAAAGGTCGAAGGCAGC
>JAFYJH010000039.1 GCA_017538195.1 Prevotella sp. | reverse complement strand
GAAGGTCGTGAAACTCAACCAAGACTTCATTCCGCCCTACGAAAGCGGTGCGACGCTCTATCTGCGTCCGCTGCTCATCGGAACGGGTCCGCAGGTCGGCGTGAAACCCGCGACGGAATACCTCTTTATGATTTTCGTCAGTCCCGTCGGACCTTATTTCAAAGGCGGTTTTCAGGGCAATCCGTATGTCGTCACGCGAGAATACGACCGCGCCGCACCGCACGGAACCGGCATCTACAAAGTCGGTGGAAACTATGCCGCGTCGCTTCGTCCGCACGCCGAGGCTTGTCACGGCGGTCAATACGCCTGCGAGTTCTACCTCGATGCGAAGGAGAGAAAATACATCGACGAGGCCGGAGCCGCCAATTTCTTCGGTGTCAAAAACGACACTTACATCACGCCGCAGAGCACGTCGATTCTGCCCTCGATTACGAACAAGAGCCTGATGCAGATTGCCGAGGACATCGGTATGAAGGTGGAGCGTCGCCCGATTGCCATCGAGGAACTCGACACGTTTGAAGAGGCTGGCGCGTGTGGTACGGCTGCCGTGATTTCGCCGATTTCCTACATCGACGACCCCGAAACGGGCAAGCGCTACGATTTTGGAAACGAGCCCGGACCGTGGTCGAAGAAACTCTACGACACCTTGCGTGGCATCCAGTATGGAACAGTGGAGGACAAACACGGTTGGACGATGGTAATTGATAATTGATAATTGATAATTGATAATTGACAATCGGCGAAGCCGATCATTCAACATTCAAAACTCAACATTCAAAATTCCTAATGGGCAAAGGAAAACTTGAAAAATTCGCGGAACTGGAAACTTTCGGAAATGTTTTCCAGTATCCTTACAGCGTGATTTCGCAGCGGCCTTTTGAAATGAAGGCTCGCTGGCGCGACGATTTTTTCAAGAACGACCATCCCATTGTGCTCGAACTCGGTTGCGGAAAGGGCGAATATGCCGTTGAACTGGCGCGACTGTGCCCCGAAAAAAACTTCATTGGCGTCGATATAAAAGGTGCTCGGCTGTGGACGGGTGCTTCGCAAGCCATTCGCGACGGCCTGAAAAACGTGGCATTTCTGCGCACGAACATTGAATTTATCGACCATTTCTTTGCTGCCGACGAAGTGCAGGAAATCTGGCTGACTTTCAGCGACCCGCAGATGAAAAATCCGCGAAAACGCCTCACTTCGACCTTTTTTCTCGAACGCTATCGCCGTTTTCTCGTCGATGAGGGCATCATCCACCTGAAAACCGACTCGAATTTTCTTTTTACCTACACCGATTTTCTCGTGCAGGCGAACCAACTGCCGCTCGCGTTTTCCACGACCGACCTCTACCACGACGACCGTCTGCGTCCGTCAGCCGACGAAAAAATGTTTTCGACGGAAAACGGCGAGGTGCAAACGCCCAACATCCAGACCTATTACGAACAAATGTGGCTTTCGCGTGGATTGCCAATCAAATATATGCAATTCCGCCTGCCGCACGATGGCGAACTGCTTGAGCCCGACGTGGAAATCGAACTCGACGACTATCGCAGCTACCATCGCGACAAGCGCAGCAGCAAGGATCGGGCGAAATAACTTCTTTCCACGTTGCCGAATCGCTGCCGAAGCAAAAAACTGGCGTGAGTTCCGAAACCCACGCCAGTTTTTGTTTATTGTTTAAATGTTTATTGTCAATTTCCAATTTCCAAATTTCAATTGTAAATAGTCAAATCGTCAATTGTCAAATCGTCAAATTTCAATATGCTTCACTGTCGTTTTTAATTTCCTCCGCCGTAATTTCCTTCTTGTCGAGTGCGCGCCAAGCGTAAACGATGTAGGCCAGCACAAACGGAATGAACAGGCTCACCCATGCCATCGTGCGCAGCGTAAATTCGCTCGAACAGGAGTTTTCAATCGTCAGCGACGACTGCAAATCGGCGGTCGAAGGATAGTAGGCCGTGTTGTTCCAACCTGCGCAGAGCAGCAGGGCGAGCACAACGAGCACAACGCCGATGCCAACCGGCCAAATGCCACGAATGTAGGTCTTGCTGACAACGGTTTTGATGATGCCGAACAGCACGAGCACCACACCGACGAGCAACAGCACGAGCAGCGGCCACATCGTGACGAAATTATTGAAATACTTGTACGGTTCCATAAAAATCTCGCCGTCGGCACCATAGGCAAAGCCGTCTTTCAACAGCAGATGCACGAGATAGCCCACGAACAGCAGCAGGAACGGCACCGTCGCACCAATCAGGCGAACACTGCCGCGAGAACGGATGTTCTCGTCCGACACATTATTCATAATATAGAGCACGCCCAAAATCCGAGCCAAGAACACGACGGCGAGTCCGAATACGAGAATCCACGGGTTGAGCAGCGCGTCGAGACCGTGCGAGGCATTGGCCCAGCGGCTGATAATCGGAGTCATTGCGCCTGCATCGACAAGGTTGTTTTTCTCGACGAGGAAATTCGAGCCCTCGAAGAACGTGGCGACGGCACCGCCGAGCAACAGCGGACCGAAAATGCCGTTGAACACGAGGAACCACTGGAATGTCTTGGTGCCGAGCAGGTTGCCGAGTTTGTTCTGGAACTCGTAGCCGACGGCCTGCAACACAAACGACAGCAGAATCACCATCCACAGCCAGTAGGCACCGCCGAAGGAAGTCGAGTAGAACAGCGGGAACGAGGCGAAAAACGCACCGCCGAAGGTGACGAGCGTGGTGAACGTGAGTTCCCACTTGCGACCTGTGGAATTGACGAGCATCCTACGCTCATTTTCCGTGCGACCGAGGCTGAATATCATCGAGTTGGCACCCTGAACGAACATCAGAAACACCAACAGGGCTCCTAACAGCGAAACGAGGAACCACCAGTATTGTTGCAAAAATTCGTAAGTCATATTTTTAATTTTTTAATTTTTAACTTTTTAATTTTTCAACTCTCAGAGTGCTCCGGCCCTTTCTTGATTTGCTTCAGCAAGATGCTGATTTCCACGGCGAGCATCGTCGTGAAAAGGGCGAGGAATACGAAGAATGTGAGTGCGACAGAGCCTGCGCTGACATCGGAAACGGCAGCCCACGTGGGCAGCATATCCTGAATCGTCCAAGGCTGACGGCCAAATTCCGCCACGAGCCAACCACTTTCAGAAGCGATGTAGGCCAACGGAACGAGCACGATGGCGCTCGTGAGCAGCCATTTGTAGCGCATCAGGTCTTTTTTCTTGCGCAACAGGAAGAGTACGAAGGCGAAGAACACGATGAACAGAACGCCCATTCCGACCATCACGCGGAACGACCAGAAACAGACGGGAATGAACGGCACGACTTGGTCGGCTGACTTGATGTAGCCGTAGCCGAAGTAGGGCATATTCTCCTTGAGCGTCGTCAGTGCGGCGGCATCCTCGCCACCGTCTTTCTTGGCCTGACGATAGGCCGAAAGTGCCTCAATCGCCTTCTTTCCTCGCTCGATTTTCTCCTCAACCGAAGGTTCGGTCTTGCCGTCGGGCGTGGTGTAGCCTTTCAGCAGGTCGTTCACGCCGGGCACATAGCCGTGAATGTCGCGCGTTGCCATAAACGATAGCGCGTAGGGCATCGCAATGCGAAGCGACGGAGCTTCATCGTTCTCGTAATCGGGCTGCTGGAACGGATTGACCCACGCCACAGCCGTCAGACTCTGGTCCGTACCGCCGTTGTAGAGGGCTTCCATTGCAGCGAGTTTCATCGGCTGCGACTTGGCGACCTGCTCACCCGAAATGTGACCCGTCAGAGCGGCCAACAGCGAGGCAATCAGACCGACGGCAGCACCGACTTTCATACTCTCCAAAGCCAGTTTCTTCTCGCGGTTCTTCTTCAAATACCACGCGCTGACGGCAACCGTGAAGATGCCGCCGATAATCCACGCCGAAGTCACCGTGTGGAAGAATTTGCCGACGGCAAACGGCGAGAGAGCGACCTCGAAGAACGAAACCATCTCGTTGCGCATCGTGTCGGGGTTGAACTCGCAGCCGACGGGTGCCTGCATCCACGAGTTAGCCACGAGAATCCACCAAGCCGAAATCGTTGCGCCGAGGCCCGTGAGCCACGTCGAAGCCAAGTGGAATCCCTTTGAAACCTTGTTCCAGCCGAAGAACATCACGGCGACAAACGTCGATTCCATAAAGAACGCGATGATGCCCTCGACGGCGAGCGGAGCACCGAAAATGTCGCCCACGAACCAAGAGTAGTTCGACCAGTTCGTGCCGAACTCAAATTCGAGGATCAAACCCGTAGCAACGCCCATCGCGAAGTTGATTCCGAAGAGCTTCTGCCAGAATTTCGCGGCATCCTTCCAGAAAGGATCCTGCGTGCGATAGTAGCGCGTCTCCATGATGCCCATGACGACGGCCAGACCCAGTGTCAGTGGTACGAACAGCCAGTGATAGATGGCTGTCAAGGCGAACTGAGCGCGTGCCCAGTCGATTGTACCTGTCGAAATGTCTAATAGCAAATTTTGCATAATTGTTAATAATTAGGTTATGTAAATGGTTAATTTTTATCTTTTAATTGTTAATTTTTAATTGTTAATTGTTAATTCTTTTCGTGAGTTCCTGCGACACAAATTCCGCTTCTCCGCCCTTTTCCGTGTGGGTTTTCAGGAAATTCGGGAAGAAAAACACCTTGAGCACGACGAAAATGATGAAAAGTTTAATCAGGATAATCGCCCACAACGTCTTGCCGAGCGTCATGTTTCGGAATCCGTCGTAATACAGGTCGAAAACCCGATACCAAAAACCGTCTTTTTTCATGCTTTGCAGTCTTCGTTAGATGTGTTAATTTGTATAAATCAGCCACAAAGATACGAAAAAAATAATAAAATCGACATTTTTTTATCATTTTTTTGTAATTTTGCGACGAAAAATCTCATAAAAATAACGAAATGATGAAAAGAAACGCTATTTTTCTGCTGTTTTTGCTGACAATTTTCACCGGCATCTCAGCACAGGACACCGACTCGCTCGCACGCCGCGAAGTGCTCCTCGAAACCACGATGGGAAACATCCGGCTCGAACTCTACAACGAAACGCCACTCCATCGCGACAACTTCCTAAAACTCGTCGCCGAGGGCTACTACGACGGCAATCTCTGGCATCGCGTCATCGGCGATTTCATGATTCAGACGGGCGACTCGACCTCGCGCCACGCTGAGCCGGGCAGGTCGGTCGGCAACTATTCGCCCGACTACACGCTGCCCGCCGAAATCGTATTCCCGAAATTCTTCCACAAGCGTGGTGCGTTGGCTGCGGCTCGCGAGGGCGACAGCGTCAATCCCGAGCGAGAATCGTCGTCGGCGCAGTTCTACATCGTCATCGGCAAAAACTTCAGCGAAATGTCGCTCGATCGCTATCAGGAGCGCATCGACAAGGCGACCAACGGCACGGTCAAACTGACCGACGACATCCGCGATTATTATCGGAAAATCGGCGGAACGCCGTGGCTCGACGGGCAATACACGGTGTTCGGCGAGGTGGTCGAAGGGCTTGATGTCGCCCAGAAAATCGACTACGTGCGCACCGACGACTACGACCGTCCCATCGACGATGTGAAAATCATCCGTGCAACGATTGTGAAATGAAAAAAGTCCGAATCACCGCCGTCCGCCAGACCGTTTACGAGGATTTGATGGCGCAATACGAAAATCCGATTGAGCACGCCTGCGATGTCAGCATCGGGCAGAGTTGGATTTCCGTCGATGGCCTGCGTCCCGACGGTTTCTGCCCTTCGGCGTGGGATTCCGTGCGTCCCTTTGTCGAGTCGCTTGCGCGTGGCGAAGGCAATTTCTACGACGGATGGATGAAAAATCCGATGTCTGCGATGATTAGTTGTAACGACGGTTTCCGACCCGTCAGTTTTTTGATTGAAGCGTTGAAAAAATGAAAATCTGGGCTATTATTTTCTTCTTGTTGCCAATCCTCGGCTGTACTTATGTCGGCTGGCACGTTTGGCGGATTCTTCCACTGACAGCCGTGTGGAAAACGCTCGTCATCGTGGCGATGGCGGCCTGTTTCGCGCTGTTCATCCTCAATTTCGTGTTGGGTCTCGACCGCGTATCGCTCCCATGGGCGCGTGTGATGTACAACGTAGGAAATTCCTCGCTTTTCATCCTGTTATACCTCACGATGCTCTTCCTCGTGCTCGACTTCGGACAGTTGCTGCACCTCGTTCCGTCGTCGTTCCTCAAAAACAGCGTCGTAGGTTCGTTGACCGTTTTAGCGGTGATGGTCGGAATTTTCGTCTATGGAAATACACATTATTATAATAAAGCGCGCGTGAGCCTCGAACTCGACACGAAGGGTAGGGTAGAGCGCCCCCTGAAACTCGTCATGATGAGCGATTTGCACTTGGGCTACCACAACCCGCGCACCGAAATGGCGCGGTGGGTCGATTTCGTGAATGCCGAACAGCCCGACCTCGTGCTCATCGCCGGCGACATCATCGACATCAGCGTCCGACCACTTTTGGAAGAGGGTGTTGCCGCGGAATTTCGCCGTTTGCAGGCACCCGTCTATGCCTGTTTGGGCAATCACGAATACTACAGCGGTGAACCGAAGGCACAGCAGTTTTTCCGCGATGCAGGCATCCGAGTGTTGCGCGATGAGGCCGTGAATCTCCCCGAATTGGGACATTTGACCATCATCGGGCGCGACGACCGCACCAATCCTCACCGCAAAAGCGTCGCCCAATTGATGAAGGCTTTTTCTCCCGAAAAAACGAACTACACGATTGTTCTCGACCATCAGCCCTACCACCTCGACCGCAGTGCCAAGGCCGGAGTCGATTTCCAATTCAGCGGTCACACCCACTACGGTCAAGTTTGGCCGATTTCGTGGATTACGAAAGCCATCTACGAGTGTTCCTACGGCAGCTATCAACTCGATTCCACCCATTTCTACATTTCCAGCGGCATCGGAATTTGGGGTGGAAAATTCCGCATCGGAACACAGTCCGAATATGTCGTTTTGACACTCAAATGAATAAAAAACGGAAGAAAAATCACCGAAAATATCTTATTTTTGTAAACAAATCAGAAAAAATCAAGAAAACTCATTTTTTTTCTTGAAAAAATTTTGTTGTTATTGAAAATAGTCGTACCTTTGCACCCGCTTCGCTGAAAAATCTGGTGTTTTCCGCGTTGCGCCCGCCGCACACATTATTTATAATATAATACATGGGGCGACGGGGACAGAAGATAGAGTTCTTTGAGAGTTTTACATAGACAGAAGGTAGTACAGGAAGCCTGAGGCCGTTTCTTTCGGCCTCATGAGTGGTAGAATGATACGAACCGTCACATTTTCCCATTCCACATGGATTCGGCAGCGTTCTGTGCACGGATATGACTCTCCCGTATTTGGGAGGTTAAAGATT
>JAFYJH010000038.1 GCA_017538195.1 Prevotella sp. | reverse complement strand
GCTGAACGTTTCCGTGGCTGCCGGCAACGTCATTAGGGAGTTTGCGCGACAGTTTTTCAAGGAATAAAAGCCCGAAAAACGCTTTTTTTCGAAAAGTTGAACCCCCGAAAAACGGTTTTTTAGTGAAAATTTGAAGGACAAAACGGCTTTTTTACCGAAAAGTCGGAAGAAAATTCTTAAAATTTATTAAAAAATTTGGAGGTTAGAAATAATCGCCATACCTTTGCAGTGTACTATTGAAGTAGTACACTAAAAATGCGTTTTACACATTAATAAATAATAAGAAAGAATTATGATTGACATTCAAAACATCAGTTATCAGTATGACAAGAAGTCGGAGAAGGTTTTCGACGGTTTGTCGTTGTCGTTCGACGAGGGTAAAATCTATGGTTTGCTGGGCAAAAACGGTGCAGGCAAAACCACTCTGCTTCACTTACTTTCGGGTTTGCTGCATCCGAAAGGCGGAAAAATCGCCATCAACGGCCACGAGCCGCGCCATCGCGAGCCTGCGCTGCTCGAAAACCTGTTTTTTATGCCCGACGAGTTTGAAATGCCGAACAAGACGCTGCGCCGATTCGTGCAGTTCTATGCGCCGTTCTACCCGCGCTTCAGCCAGGAGGTGCTCAACGGTTGCCTCGCGGACTTCGAGATGGATATGGACACGCGCCTCAACGGCCTTTCTCTCGGTCAGAAAAAGCGCATTTTCGTGAGTTTCGCGTTGGCGACGCAGTGCCGTGTGCTGCTGATGGACGAGCCGACCAACGGCCTCGACATTCCGGCGAAGAGTCTGTTCCGAAAGATGCTGGCGCGTTACGTGCAGGAGGACCAGACGGTGATTGTTTCGACGCATCAGGTGCACGATGTCGATTCGCTGCTCGATCACGTTGTCATTCTCGATTTGCCATCAAACGACGATGAAGAGCCGCGCCAGAGCGTTCTCTTGGACGCTTCCATCGCCGACTTGCAGCAGCGTTTCGCGTTCCAATATCGTCCGATGGGCGAGGGCGACGACGAGGTGCTCTATGCCGAGCCGACACCGCAGGGCAAGGCTGTCATCGTTGAGAATCGCGACGGACAGGAAACGACGGTGAATCTGGAGTTGCTGTTTAATGCAGCCGTTAAGGGAAGGTTAAAAGGTTAAAAGGTTAAAAAGTTAAAATGATGAATAAAAGTCAATTCCAATTTCAGCGTTTTTGGCGGCTGCTGCGAGTGAAATTCACAGAAGAAGCATCTTTAATTTCACGAATAATACTTGTTGGCATCCTTATATTGCTTGTCATTAGGATTGATCACATGGTGTTTTCATCGGGAAACTATTTGGGAGCATTTATTAAAGATGCTGAAATTATCCATAAAATACCTGGATATACGTTTCTTACAGCGTATTTCGTCAGTTTAATGGCTATTGTCAAAAACAAAAATATTATAAGTTATTTTCTATGCCCTGCAACGAATCTTGAACGCTATGTTGTGCTTCATGCGCTGGCTTTCGTGTTTTTTTTCCTTGCCACGATATTGATAATCTTTGTCGTTGAAGGATTATGGAGACTGGGCTTATGGTTTCTGTTCCCGGACATTTATAGCCAATATCTTCAAGCGATGGCGGAATATTCCCATAAGCCGATTTATGGTCTCTTTATCCTGTTACTTTTGGCGGTCTTTTACATCATGTATTTTATTATTTCCAATAAACTACAAAAGTACGGCATCATCAAAGGCGCGATTATTTTTGGCGGAATTGGTGCTGTTTATCTTATTCTATCTTTTGTCGCTGCATTTGGTATTGCGACGCAATTCCAAAAAGACATGAAAGAATTTTTTCTCATCATCATCAATCTGCCTGCCCTCATCTACCTGCTCATAGCGACTTATCGCAGTCTCTGTCGCTACGAACCCAATTTTCAAAAACTTCAAATGAATAAAAAATTATGAACAAGAATAGTTTTAATTTCCGCCGTTTCTGGCAGTTGCTCTGTCAGCATTTTAAAGAGTCGAAAAAGACGAATCTTCTGATTCTGTCGCTGGTATTTTTCGGCACGGTTGTCGTGTTGCTGTTCAGCACTTTATGGGTGTCGGCACCGAAAAACCATTGGGCCGAGGTTCTTCCCGTTGCGCCGGAAAGTATTATCGCGCTGTCGGCGTTGAGCAATGCGGCGTGGATTGCGGTTGTCGTCAGTTTCGCCTTTGTTTGCAGTGTTTTTGCCAATATGTCGAATCGCAGCGGCGAAATCCGCTACTTGACGCTGCCTGCGACGAATGCCGAGAAATGGCTGAGCCGCGTGGTTTATGCCGTTGTAGTGGGCGTTTTTCTTGTCCTTGTTTGCCAAAATCTCGCGATTTTGTTTTGCACGGGCATCGGATGGATCTTCGATGTCGAATCGCTGAAAGTTTTGATGGGAATGGCCTACGATTCCTCTATCTATCAGGAGGCTTTCAAAGACACGCTGCCTGCTGCGCTCTTTTCAGAAGCAGTTTCGGCGAATGTCGTCACGAAGTTTTTTGGGGTCGCTTTCATGCTGTTTGGCGGAATTGCCTTTCGTCGCACACCTTGGCTCTACACGGCATTGGTTCTTTTCGGATGCTCCGTCTTAATCATCGTTGCGGTTACATTCGGTTTTGCATGGTTATTCAACATGAAAGAAATCGCTCAATCGATTGAAGCATCTGCGAATCCGAATATGCGTGTTTCTCAGCTTATTGAGGATTTTATTGTTCCTACGATGCAAATTTGGAAATTCGTTGCTCCCGTGCTCGGCATCGTGTTCCTCTGGCTGTCGTATCGGCTGTTCTGTCGTCGGCAGTTGGCTCACAAGAAAATCAAGTTTATTCGATGAATCTGAACTCCTGTAACTCCTGAACTCCTTGTAACTCCTTGTAAAACAATGACTTTCAACAACGACAAAGCAATATACATCCAGATGGCCGACCGCCTCTGCGATGAGATTCTCGCCGGAACCTACAAGTCCGACGACCGCATTCCGAGCGTGCGCGAATATGCCGTGATGCTCGAAGTGAACACCAACACCGCCGTGAAAACCTACGAGCATCTGGCTCGCGAGGGCGTCATCTACAACAAGCGCGGACTGGGCTATTTCGTTGCGCCCGATGCCCGCGAGCAGATTCTGCAACGCCGTCGCGAGGTGTTCCGACGGCAGACGCTGCCCGAACTCTTCCGACAAATGAAATTGCTGGGCATCGGCATCGAGGAAATCCAACGTGCGTGGCAGTCGGAAGGTTAAAAGGTTGATATTTTTATCATTATTATTCATTTATTTACAAACTTAAAAACTACAATTGTATGAAGAAGCAATTTTTCGTGGCTATGCTGTTGATGCTGGCCCTGCCTACAATGGCACAAAAAGACAAGAAATGCGGAAAATGCAGTCCGCAAGTTGAGCAACTGGCCGGCATCTGGCAGCAGTGCGTGGTGATGAATCTGGAAGAAAAAACGCAGATGTTTGCGGTGCCGCAGTTCAAGATTCTGAACAAGGACGGCTCGTTCTGCAATATGGCACTCGACAAGAGCGCACAGGCCGTCATCTACGCATCGGGTTCGTGGAAGGTGATGTCGGACAGCACGTTTGTGGAACATCTCGAAACGATTCTCACGGACGAAAGTTCAACAGGAAAAGACAATGAACTGACATTCCATCTCTTGGAAAACGGAAAGTTCTTGCAGGTTTCCTACACGATGCCAGGCAATGGCCAGCAGGGTAAGGAACTCTGGATTCGCGTAGAAAAAGGTCAGGCTCTCAAAAACTAAAAAAAAACGACCGACCTCTGCAACTTTTTGGGCGAGATTTCCGTCAAACAGGTAATTTCGCTCAAAATCGTGTAGTTTTCCTGCGGTTTCGTGCGTCAAACAAACGAATCATCAATCAAAAAAATAACAATGAAAAAAACAATTCTCTCTCTTTCGTGTGCCCTCTGGCTGTCGATTCCGGCAGCCACGGCACAGGTGAATCTCGACTCGCTCGATGCCGTCTATGACTCGCTGTCGATTGGCGAAGTGTCGGTCACTGCCGCCAAACCGATGGTGAAAATGGAAGCCGACAAAATGACCTACGACGTGGCTGCCGACGAGGAGTCGAAGTCGGCCACGGTGCTCGATATGCTGCGCAAAGTGCCGATGGTGACGGTCGATGGACAGGACAACATCACGGTGAACGGCTCGTCGGCGTTCAAGGTGTATGTCGATGGCAAGCCCAACCCGATGTTCTCGCAGAATGCGTCGCAGATTTTCAAGATGATGCCTGCGGCGGCAGTGGCGAAGATTGAAGTCATCACGAATCCCGGTGCGAAATACGACGCGGAAGGTGCCGTCGGCGTGTTGAACATCGTCTTGGCGAAGCAGGCGGGCGGCGGTTCGTCGCAACTCAACGGCACGACGGGAACCGTGCGGGCACAAGTGGGCAATCAACGCGTTGGCGGTGGTGTTTGGTTCTCATCGCAGCAGGGCAAACTCTCGGCATCGGGTAACGCAATGGCTTTCCATCAGTGGCAAAAAATGGAAACCACGCTCGACCGCGAGTCGTTCGCCGACGGGGGTCGCTCGCAATATTTCCAAAATTCCAAGCAGCGTGTTCCCGGTGTGATGGGCAATCTCAGTCTGTCTTACGACATCGATTCGCTGAACGTGGTGAGTGCGGCGGTGAGCGTGACGGACTTCACGGCAAAAATGGAGTCGAACCCCATTGTCAGACAGAATCAGGTAGAATACACCTACTTCGACCGCGTCAAAATGAAGAACACTTCATTCAACGCCTCAGCCGACTGGCAGCACTTTTTCTCGCCCGAACGCAACCGCTATCTGACGCTGTCGTACCAACTTTCCTATACACCCCAGAAACTCATCAACGAACAGCATTACGAGGCACCGATGCCCGATATTTACTTGGAAAACAAGCCGAAATCGCTCGAACAGACGCTGCAATTCGACTATACAACGCCCATCGCTGCCAATCAGACGCTGAATCTGGGTGGAAAATACATTTTGCGCAACAATCGATCGTGGTCGGAGGCGATGGAATACCACCACGGCAACGACATCGCTGCCGCCTATGCCGAGCACGAGGCGAAATTCGGGAAACTGGCGACGAAGGCCGGTCTGCGCTACGAACACACATGGCAGAAAGTAGAGTACGAGCGCGGTGCAGGCACGGATTTCAAGAGCAACTACGGCAATCTCGTACCGTCGGCGTCGCTGAGTTTCTCGCCGTCGATGACGAAAAACATCGGTCTGACCTACAACCTGCGCCTTTCGCGTCCGGGTATCAGCTATCTGAATCCCTACATCGACCGCCACACACCCACCGTCGTCACTTACGGAAATCCCAACCTCGATGTCGAAAAAATGCACAATATCGGCCTTTCCTACAGCAGTTTCTCGCAGAAATTTATGCTGAATCTCGGCCTTCGACAGAGTTTCACGAACAATCAAATCGCGATGTACGGTTTTATCAAGGACAACCTGCTCAACCTAACTTACGGCAACGTGGCGAAGTGGCGCAACACCTCGCTGACGGCCTTCGTGAACTGGCTCGCCACGAAAAGCACCCGACTGATGCTCAACGGCGCACTCGACTACACCGACCTGCGCAGTAGCGCACTCGATATGAAAAACAGTGGTTGGCACGCCAATCTTATGGCCGGACTGCAACAGACGCTGCCCGCCGACTTTAAACTCGGTCTGAACGCCATTCTGAACACGAAAAGTTACACGTTGCAGGGCTGGATGTCGGGCTACGAACTGCTCGTGGCGAACCTCTCGAAAGATTTTCTTGACAAGCGCCTGAACGTCGCCATCATCGGCATCGCCGGCCTGCACGACCGAGGTGCCATCAGTATGGATATGTACCACAAGGATCGCGACCACTCGCAGATGCAGCACATCCGCGTGCCCGTCTCGCAGGTGATGTTGAACGTGAGTTACACCTTCGGCAAGCAGGGCGTGAAAGCCAAGGAGCACAAGAGCCGCATCAGCAACGACTTTATGGAGAAGAAATCGGAGCAGGAGCAAATCGGCACAGCGACGGGGACGATGTAAAAAACTCATGACCGAACGGAATTGTGCCAAGTTCCCAAACAAAGTCGCGCCAAGTTCCCAAATGAAATCGCGCCAAGTTCCCAAATAAAATTGCGCCAAATTCCCAAATAAATGGATAAAAATTTGCAGAATTGACCAAATTATAGTATCTTTGCAGCGAATTATAAACATCGTCAATTATGAGTGCTTACAAACCACGAATTGCCGACCAAATGTTGGCTGCAAGATTGAGGAGAAAAGGGGCTGTGTTGGTCGAAGGTCCCAAGTGGTGCGGAAAGACAACCACCGCAGAACAGCAGGCGGCGAGTGTCTTGTATATGGCAGACCCCATGCGCAGGCAGCAGAATCTTCAGGCCGCCAAAATCAATGTGAAGCAACTTCTTGACGGCGACACGCCGCGACTTATCGACGAATGGCAGATTGCTCCATCGCTTTGGGATAGTGTGAGGTTTGAAGTTGACCATCGTGAGGGTTGGGGGCATTTTATTCTCACGGGAAGTAGTGTGCCACCATCCACCGATGAGATATTTCATTCTGGAACAGGCCGTTTTGCCAAATTGAAGATGCGCACGATGTCGCTGTTTGAATCAGGTGATTCGACGGGGGCGGTAAGTTTGTCGGAATTGTTTGACGCAGAAAGGAAGCCTGTTTCGGGGAACAGCCATATAGACATCAACCGTTTGGCCTATCTGATTTGTCGAGGCGGATGGCCGGGTGCATTGGAATTGGAAGAAACGGACGCACTGGCGCAGGCCTTTGATTATTATGATGTTGTGTGCGACAGCGACATCTCGCGTGTGGACGATGTGAAGCGCGACCCGCAAAGAGTGCGTCTGCTCATGCGTTCGTATGCCCGTCATCAGGGGACAATGGCGACCATCGGCACTATCCTCGAAGATTTAAAGGCAAATGAGTCCAGCAGTTTGTCGGACAATACGGTTTACGATTACATCAAGGCTCTTAAGAAAATTTTTGTCATCGAGGATATGCCGGCGTGGAATCCCAACCTTAGAAGCAAGACGGCGATACGCACGAGCGACAACCATTATTTCATTGATTCCAGTATTGCAACAGCAGCTTTGGGAGCCAGTCCGAACGATTTATTGAACGATTTGGAAACTATGGGGCTGATGTTTGAAACGCTTGCCGTGCGCGACCTCAGAGTATATGCCGATGCTATGGACGGACAAGTGTATCACTACCGCGACAAAAAAGGTTTGGAATGTGATGCCGTCGTTCATCTTAGAAACGGTTCCTACGGACTCATTGAAATAAAACTCGGCGGCGACACCTTGATTGATGAAGGCGCAAAGTCGCTCACCACATTGGCTGCCGACATAGATACCACACGAATGAAGTCGCCGTCGTTTATGATAGTTTTAACTGGAATAGGCGATTTCCCGTACCAAAGGGATGACGGCGTTTATGTCGTGCCGATTGGGTGTTTAAGGGATTAGTAAGTGAAATTGATTACTTTTTATTTTGTATTCTGCTCACTTATGCGTAACTTTGCAGCGAAATTCACTTAATTCAATAAAAAAAACGTATGAAAAAAGTATTGACGACGGCACTGGTATTCGCATTGACCAGTATGACCGCAAGTGCGCAGTTGCTCTACAAAATCTCGGGCAACGGATTGGAAAAACCCTCGTACATCATCGGCACACACCACTTGGCTAACGTGGGCTTCGTCCACAAAATCAACGGCGTTACCGAGGCTCTGACCGAAACCGATCAGGTCTATGGCGAGTTGGTTTGGGACACGATGACCAACACGGACAGTCTGAAGGCGGTGCAGGACGCGATGACGCTGCCTGCCGGAAAAACCATCAAGGATTATCTCACGCCCGATGAATTCAAGCGGCTCGACGCATTTATGATTGCGAAAATGGGCACGGGAATGAGCAATCCGATGGTGGCATCGAAAATGGGCAACTTCACGCCGATGGCGCTCGTCACGCAGTTCCAACTTCTGCTTTTTATGACGAAGCACATGGGCGAGTTCGACCCGTCGAGCACGTTTGACCAGTATTTCCAGGCTCAGGCGAAGAAAAACGGTCTGCCCTGCGGCGGTTTGGAGACATTGCAGAAGCAAATCGAGGTTCTCTACACGGGAAAACCCATCAGTCGGCAGGTTGAGGAACTGATGTGCTTCATCGACAACGAATCATTCAACTCGCAGATGATGGAAGACCTCACTTCGGCTTTCTACGCGCAGAATTTGGAAACGCTGAAGCAGGTGATGGACCGCAAACTCGGCGGCAAATGCGACTCGACTCCCGAGGAAGAGGCCAAACTGATTTACGACCGCAACGCCGACTGGGTGGCGAAAATGCCGACAATCATGGCTTCGAAACCGACTTTCTTCGCTGTCGGAGCGGCTCATCTGCCCGGCGACAAGGGCGTTTTGCAACTGCTTCGCAACGCCGGTTACACCGTTGAAGGAGTCAAATAAGTGTCAAAACGGAGCGACGAACTTTTAGCTCACATTCGTGAGGGACGGACGATGACGCGAAACGAAAAGCTTCGCCTCATCGTCAGTCTTTCTATACCCTCGATTCTGGCGCAGATCTCCGCCACGGTGATGTTTTTCATCGATGCGGCGATGGTCGGACACCTCGGCGCACGTGCCACAGCCGCCATCGGACTCGTCGAATCGACAACTTGGCTGATGGGCGGACTGGCTTCGGCTGCGTCGCTTGGTTTTCGGTTCAAGTCGCCCATTTCATCGGTGCCAACGACTTCGATTCGGCGCGTCGCGTGCTCAGGCAGTCGTTGGTTTGTTGTTTCCTGTGGAGTCTGACGATTTCCATCATCTGCCTCATCATCCACAAGCAACTTCCCTTTTGGCTCGGCGGAACGGTGGAAATCGCCCGCGATGCCTCGCTCTACTTCGTGATGATCGGCATTTTCGGCATTTTCTTCCAGATGGAAGGCTTGGCCGGTTCGATGCTGAAAAGTTCGGGAAACATGAAGATTCCGTCGATTCTGAACATCATGATGTGCGTGCTTGATGTCGTTTTCAACTACATTTTTATTTACATCCTTGACATGGGCGTGAAGGGTGCGGCCTTGGGAACGGGACTCGCCGAACTGATCACCGCCATTCTGATGCTCTATTTCCTGCTTGTACGCTCGAAAATGCTGTCGTTGAAAGGTCGTCGCGGCTCGTTCCGACTGAAGTCTGACACGGTGAAAACCGCCTTTAAAATCGGTGCGCCGATGGGATTGCAACACCTGCTGACGGGCGGTGCCTACGTGGTCAGCACGATGATTGTGGCACCGCTCGGAACTGTCGCCATTGCCGCCAATTCGCTTGCGATTACGGTCGAAAGTCTGTGTTATATGCCCGGATTCGGCATCGCCGAGGCCGCCACGACACTCGTCGGACAAAGCATCGGCGCCGGTCAGCGCTTGCTGACGCGGTCGTTTGCCTTTATGTCGGTCGGTTTGGGCATCGCGATTATGACCGTGATGGGCGTTCTGATGTGGGTTTTCGCCCCCGAATTCATGTCGCTGATGTCGCCCGTCGAGGAAGTCATTGCCTTGGGCACGAAAGTACTGCGCATTGAGGCGTGGGCCGAGCCGATGTTTGCCGCAGCGATTGTTGCCAACGGCGTTTTCATCGGAGCCGCCGACACGCTGAAACCCGCGATGATGAGCCTCGCTTCGATGTGGTGCGTGCGCCTGTCGTTGGCGGCATTGCTCGCCCGCGAATACGGTCTGCCGGGCGTTTGGACGGCGATGGCCATCGAACTCACCCTGCGCGGAATCCTTTTCCTCATCCGACTTTTTGGCGGAAAATGGAACGGACATCACCGACCGACCGAAAAAGCATGATTATTCAGCGAAATTCTCGCTCCATCGCTAACAAATTCATCGAAAAATTCTAAATAAATTGAAAATTTTTCGGAAAAATTTGTTTATTCTCCATTTTTTGTGTATTTTTGCACCAAAATTATAGAAAATATTAGAAAAATGTTAGGAAACAGAAAGAAAAATCATCCGATTGAGAGAATGGCCGATGAGATTGAAAAGCGCGGCTTAGTTGTAATTGAAAACGTGGAGTCGATGCCCGTCGATAACGAGCCATACGCCTCGCCGCACCTCGTGATTGGCCTGTGTCATCGGGGTTCGATGATTGGGAAATACGATATGCGCGAAATCGAATTCCATTCTCGCGAAGTCGTCGCCATCTATCCGAACCACGCGATTACGAGCGAATTGACAAGTTACGACTTCCAGACGACGCTCTTGGTGATTTCCACCAATTTCTTCGAGCGATTCCGTCAGGATTATCCCTTCCGCGTCCATTTCGAGACTCAGATGGATCCCTCGACCCGTCTCAACGACGAGCAGTATGAGTGCCTCGTGAACGTGTTTAACACGCTCCGAATGTTGAGCAACATCGACGATCCGGCTCGCACCGACCTGTTGGTGACGGAAATGCACGTGCTGTCGAAACTTCTGCTCCTCTACAAGAAACAAAACAAGGGAAGTTCGCCCAAAAACACGAGTGCCAACCAGTTGATGGCTCGTTTCTACGACGCAGTTGTGCAGAATTTCCGCACGAGCCGCGAGGTGGGTTTCTACGCCGACATGCTCGGTCTGTCGCCCAAATATTTCGGCACCATCATCCGCAAGGAAACGGGCGTTGGAGCCGTCGAGTGGATTTCGCGCTATGTCGTCACGCAGGCGAAAACGCTGCTGCGCAGTCGTCGCGACCTCACCATCCAGCAGATCAGCAGCGATCTCGGTTTCCAGAACCAGACGATTTTCTCCCACTACTTCAGAAACCACACGGGAATGTCGCCGAAGGACTACCGACGGGGCAACTGGATGAAGTGACGGGACGATTCTTGCAAGATAATTCCAATTTTTGCAAGATAATTCCAATTCTTACAAGATAATTCCAACAAGACAAGAAAAGGCCGAAACGCTTGAAAGGGAGTAGGCACAACCATCAATATTGAACGATTATGAATACCGAAGAAATCAAGAACATGGAAGCGAATGTCGAGGAAACTGTGTCTGAGACTGTCGAAAATGTCGCTGAAACCGTTGAGAATGTTTCGGAGACCGTAGAAGAAAAGGCTTGCGACTGCGCTGAAAAAGCCTGCGACTGCGCCGAGAATGCTTGCGATTGTGCTGAAAATGCTTGCGATTGTGCTGAAAAGGCCGTCGAAGAGAGCGTTGAGGCTGTCGAAGAAACCGTTGGTGACGCAAAAGAGGCTGTCGAGGAAACCGTTGAAGACGCGAAAGAGGCGGTCGAGGAAACTGCCGAGGCCGTGGAAGAAAAGGCTGAGGCCGTGAAGGATTCGATGGCTGAGAAAGTCGAAGAAGCCAAAGACAAAATCGGCGAGGCAGTCGAGTCTGTCAAGGAGAAGGTCAGCGACGTCATCGACGACATCAACAAGAACGAAACCGTGCAGGCTGTTCGCGAAAAGGCCGAGGAAGCCGTCGATACCGTGCGCGAGAAAGTTACCGACGTCATCGAAGACATCAGCAACAACGAAACGGTGAAGGCCGTGAAGGAAAAGGCTGGCGAGGCTGTCGAAACCGTGAAGGACAAAGTCGGTGACATGCTCGACGACCTCAGCAAGAACGAAACCGTGCAGGCCGCCAAGGAAAAGGTCAGCGAGACCATCGAACAGGCTGCTCAGGAAGTGAAAAACAGCAACTTCTTCGGCAAACTGAAAGGCTGGCTCGGACTGAAATAAGGTTTTGAGGTTAAAAGGTTATAAGGTTAAAAAGTTAAAGTTTTTGACAATGAAAAAGTTTTTGACAACGATTCTCCTGTCATTCAGCATGATGGGAGGAGTTTTCGCGCAGTCTGCCGTCAATGTCGGCGCACAAGTGACTTCAGAAAATGCCATCGAAAGCGGAAAGGGCTACATTTTGCAGCAGCAGGCCAACGGAACGCCCTATATCGCCGATGCTGGAACGTATTATTCTGTGCCGAACAGCGGAAGCACTTCGACGGAAGCCTGCATCTACGAGTTCATCTCCAACGGCGACGGCACGTGGAAAATCAAGAGCAAATATACGGGAAAATACTGGGGTGTACCCGTTTATAATCAAGCCATCGAACCAGTCGATGAGGCTGCCGCAGGCAAGTGGACGCTCACGTTCAATACGGACGGAACGGTGAGTCCTACGGCTCCCGATGCCGACGGTGAAACACGTGCGATCGACCGCTCCAGCCAGAAATTGGTTGCCTACACCGTCAGAGGTAAATCAGAGAATAACATCAAAATATTCCAAGTAGGCGGCAAAGGGCTTTCCAACGATCCTCTCAAGGAATTTGACAACAAACTCATCAGTGTGGCGAGCCAATATGCCAACAACTTGACAACGGGGCAGTGGTATGTGATGTTCGACCGAGGCACACAGCCGAAAAACCACGGCTATGTCTATGAAAAAGCCTCGTCGCACACGCTCTACAATTCGGCGACGGCTCCGAGTGGCATGGCTACAACCTGTGCCCACTATTTAGTGCGGCTCGTGGATGCCGGCGACGGCAAATTCTACATCCAAACGGGTTTGGGCAACTTTTTCGGAGCGTTTGACCACAAACAGAACGTGCCCGTGACGGCAACGGAAGAGGAGAAACTCGTCGTCGAGAAAATTGCCAACACCGACGGCCATTTCTACGTGCAAAGCACGACTACCAGCGTGGTTCTCAATGCCAACGACGTGGGCAGTGGCGACGCAACGGTGGTCGGATGGAACAAAGATGTTCCGACGGCCATCGACGGCAACAACGACTTCGCCTTCTATCCCGTCACGCTGACCGAAATCGACGAGAGCGTCGCGCTCTTTGAAAGCAATGTTTCCGTCACACGCGGATATCAGACTTGCGGACGCGGCAACGAAAACTCGCTGATGCTCCGCATCGATGTCGAACCGATGCAAAATATCTCGGACGCGACATTTACCGTGAAACTGAATGTCGCTGCGAAGAACAACATCAGCAGCCTCTACATCTACGAAACGACTGCCACGGAGTTCATCGCCAACATTCCGTCGGCTCCGCTCGGCTCGACCGACGAAATCGGCACGACGGCAAGCATCAACATCGGCAATGTTTCAGCTAAAAAGCACTATTTCTGGCTCTGCGCAACGGTGAAAGAAGATGCTGAACTTGAAAAAATCCTCGAAGCAGCGCTCTCGGAGATTTCCTACACCTGCAAAGAAAAGTCGCAGTCGCTCAACGTGGCTTCTGTGGGCAAACCCTCGCGTCAGGGAATGAAGGTGTTCGACCAGCAGAACTTCGTCTTTAAGCCGACGAGCGACAACTGCCGCTACTATCGTATTCCGGCGATGGTTCTCGACCAAAACGGCAACCTCGTCGTGGCCATCGACAAGCGATACAACAGCAATTCCGACCTCGGCAACCATAAAATCGACGTGATTACGATGCGCAGCGAGGACAACGGACGGACGTGGACGAACAAGGCCGACGTGGCGATTGGCGACGCATATACAGCCGCTTATTTCGGTTTCGGCGACCCCGCTTTGGCAAGGGCTGAAAACGGCGATTTGGTCTGTCTGATGGCTTCGGGAAGCAAAACTTGGGGCTACGGCATGATCACTGCGGGCTTCGCAAAAAGTACCAACGACGGCAAGTCGTGGAAACTGACGAAAAACCTCTTCGAGTCGTCGAAATTCTACGACGAAAACAGCAGCAACGGCAAACTCAGCGTGAACAACCTCTTCACCTCTTCGGGTAAGGGATTGTTGACTAACGACGGCGTCATCATGTTCACCACGAACTGCTGCGAATCGCGCTCGTCAACGTATTATATTTATGTCATCTATTCGACCGACAACGGCGAAACGTGGCGACTGAGCAAGTCGGTTGCCTATTCGGGTGGCGACGAGTCGAAACTCGAGCAAATGAACGACGGTTCGTTGCTGCTCAGTGTGCGCCAGAACGGAAATCGCGGTTGGAACACCGCCACCTACGCGAAAAATGCCGACGGAACGGTTGATTTCAAATGGGGAACGCAGAAGCGGACGGGCGACATCTGGGGTAACGCCTGCAATGCCGATATTTTGTACTACAACCGCAAGAACGTCGATGGAATGGACATTCTGCTCCATTCTTACATCAATACGGGCGGTCGCGAGAGTTTGCAGTTGGCGATGAGCCTCGACGGTGGAAAATCGTGGAAGAGCGTGTATAACATCCAGCCCAATGGCTCGTGCTACTCGACGATGATTCAACTGCCCAACGGCAATGTCGCTCTGCTTTACGAGGACGAATCGTACAGCGCAGGCAATGGCTACGCCATCAACTACGTGACGATTACGAAAGAGCAAATCCTCGACTGGTATCAGAAGAATGGCGGAATCGTCACCGACATTGAAGATGGAATTCGCCTCGAAATCGCTGCCGACGACGCTATCTACGACCTGCAAGGCCGTCGAATGACGCAGTCTGGAAAGTTGCCGAAAGGCATTTATGTTCAACAAGGTCGGAAATTCGTGGTGAAATAATCCTCGGAAATTATTGAAAAATGCTCCCGCTGCAATGGCAGTTGGGGCATTTTTTTGTAAAATTACTCTTTTTTTTGTGTGGAATAAGTCGATTTTTTTTGTGAAATAAACTCAAATTTTTTGTGTAAAAACAACTCAAAACCGCCAGCGAAGTTGCAAGTCGAGGTCGGTCATTGAGGAGGCGTCGATTTGCTGATAGCCGCTGCTGATGGTCGAGCGGTCGAAATAATTGGTGGTGGCGATTTTGGCGGTGAACAGCAGGCGACGCGAGGGCTGCCACTGCGCCATCAGCATATAGCGAATACCGTGACCATAGACCATCGGAACAGAAAAAGTGTACTTCGGACCGTTTTCGTAGAGGTAGAGGCGGCTGTCGTAGTCGTCGGTGTGGAAATAGGCGACGAGGGCGTTCAACGCGATGTTTTCCGTCTTAAAACCGGCGGTTTCGGAAAGCATCCAACCAAAACTGTTTCCGATGTGGCTCAAATCGGTCTGCGTCCGCAGATTCCACGTTTTTTCCGTGTAGGAAATGGCGGCTCGCGCCCGTTGTTCCGTGCGATTTTCGAGTGCAGAGCGGTCGGCGTTGTCCTTTTCGCGCAGTCGCAGCCGATAGCGCAAATCAACCTTCCACTGACGGCGTTTCCACGTGGCGGAAACGAGGTTGTCCCACGCCTGCGACCGCTGACTGACCTGATAGCGAGCCCACGGAAAATAGGCGAAATCGGTGTAGGCGGTGACGGAAAGCGCGTAGGACGGTCGCCAAGTCGCACCGACAAGGATTCCGCTCTCGTTTTGCGTCGCGCCGCCTTCGCTGAGGCTCTGGCTGTGAAGCGCGTAGTAGCGATAGCTGTAGAAACGCTGAATGGCGATGAGCGACAACTGCCCTGCCAACTTCACGTTGAGCGTGTTCATCGTGGCCAATCCGCCGCACGAACCGGTCGCCGTTTCGCCGCTAAAGGTGAAGCGCGAATGGCGATAACCGTAATCGACGCTGGCGTTCCAGAAATGCTGTCCTTCGGGATAGATTTCGCGGTAGAGATTGGCCTTCGACCGCTTTTCAACGGGTTTCAAAGGCTTGTCGAAAGCGTCGTAAACCACCGTCACGGCGGCGTTCCAACGGTTGTAGCGATAGGCAAGGCGACTTCCGCCGAGAAATTCCGACGCATTGCGCCGACGATTCATTTCTGTGTTCGTGCGATGGTAGCCCGAAGTGAGAATCGTGCGGATGGTCGGCGGTTCGTCGCCGTTGGGCGTTACGTCGATGTCGCGATAGGACAAAAACGCCGTCAAATCCAAGTTTTTCGCGATGGAAATCGTGGCGGCAGCACCTTGCAGATAGTTGTATTCCATCCGCGAGGAATGGCCTCGGATGACGTTCTGATTGCGGTCGGCAGCACTGAGCGAGAAGAGTTTTCCGAAAGAAAGGTCGTTGTTCAGCACCAATCCGTGACCGAAATTCAGCCGATAATGGCCGATCGTGAGGTTTTTCAGCCGTCCGAAACGCTGCGCCTGCACGAAAAAGGCGTAAAAATCGTAGCCTGCGGCATTTCCGTTGGTGAAAAACGGCTCGCCGGCATCCTGCGAACCGATGAAACCAGCCTTGAGTCGCTGCTGATTCTGAAACGTGTAGCGCAGCGAGTGTTTATAGGGCGGTCCGAGGTAGGCTTCACGGTCGCCGCGCCGCTCGTAGAAAGGGATTTTTCCAGTGGCAATCAATTCGTGGCGACCCTCGCGCAAAAGTTCCGAAAACGAGCGTTTTTTCTCCTCGGAATCGCCGAAATACGTAAATTTCAGCAGCCGTTGTCGCGTCGTTTCGTCGATGCTCGGAATCATCGCCAGTTCGCCCTCCGAAAGCAAGGCTCCGTAGCGGTAGATATACTCCGAAATCTCCTCGATTTGCTCCTCGCTGAGAAAGGGCAGTTGGCGCAAGTCGTCGGGCGTGGCCGTGTTGAGGTTCAGCGGATTTTCCAACAGGTCGCTGAGCAAATCGTAAGTCTGTTCCCACGATTCCGCCTCGATGTCGTCGATGGTTGTCAAATCCTCGAGAACATCGTCGATTTGTGCCCTTAATTCCGATGAAATCGGCAAAAAGAACAACAAAATTGCCAGAAATCGAATCTTTACCCCATTTTTTTTATCGTGAATTGAATTATCAAGTGCAAATATACGAAAAAACATTCGATTTACAAAGTTTTTTTGACTTTTTTCATTATCTTTGCATCGAAAATCTTAACTAAAAACAGAAAAGCTATGGGAAGAAGTAAAAGACGGGAGAGCAAGGCTGACGAAAAACCGCGCCGATGCAAAAGCGGAAAGGCGGATGTGGAGCGGCTGTTGCACGATTTGTTTACGGAAAATCCGCAGACGACATTCAAATTGAAGGTGATTTTCCGCGAGTTGCGACTGAACACGCATCCGCTGAAAATGTTGGCACTCAGCGTGTTAGACGAAATGGCGTGGGACGATTTTCTGAAGAAAGAAGGCGATAACGCCTATCGGCTGAATATGGGCGGACAGGTGCAGGAAGGTCGCTTTGTAAGGAAGTTGAACGGCAAAAATTCGATTGTTCCCGACGGCACGGACAAGCCGATTTTCGTGTCGGAGCGCAATTCGCTGTGGGCGCAAAACGGCGACCGCGTGCGTTTTTCACTGATGGCTCGCCGTCGGAACCACATTCGCGAGGCGCAGGTTTTGGAGATTCTGCAACGGGCGAAAGACACGTTTGTGGGCAGGTTGCGCGTGGATAGCGACATCGCCTTCCTCGTGACGCAAGACAACCTCATTGTGCAGGATATTCTGATTCCGAAAAGCAAGTTGAAAGGCGGAAAAAGCGACGACAAGGCTTTGGTTCGCATCACGCAGTGGCCCGACGCGTCGCATCGGAATATGGTGGGCGAGGTCATCGACATTCTCGGTCAGCAGGGCGAAAACAACGCCGAAATGCACGCGATTCTGGCGCAATATGGCCTGCCTTATCGCTATCCGAAGGAGGTGGAGGAGGCTGCCAACAAAATTTCGGGCAAGGTGACAGAGAAAGACTTGGCCGAGCGCGAGGATTTCCGCGATGTATGGACTTGCACCATCGACCCGCACGACGCGAAGGACTTCGACGATGCTTTGTCGATTCGGAAAAAAGACAAACTTTTTGAAATTGGAGTCCACATTGCCGACGTGTCGCACTACGTTACCGAAGGCTCGATCATCGACAAAGAGGCGCAGAAACGCGCCACGAGCGTCTATCTCGTCGATCGCACGATTCCGATGTTGCCCGAACACCTCTGCAACTTCGTTTGTTCGCTGCGTCCCGACGAGGAAAAACTCTGCTACAGCGTCATTCTGCTGATGGACGAGGACGCGCAGGTGCGCTCGCATCGCATCGTCCACACCGTCATCAAGTCGAACCGCCGCTACGCTTACGAGGAAGTGCAGGAACTGCTCGAACAAAACGGCGTTGTCGATGGCACGGGAGAGCCGTCGCCGAACCTTTTCGACAACTCCAAAAAACTGCATCCTCACGACCTCAAAGGCGAAAATGCCGAACAGTTGCTCTTGCTCGATATGCTGGCGAAAAAATTGCGTGCCGAGCGTTTCAAAAACGGTTCCATCAAGTTCGAGGGCGAGGAACTTCACTTCGATGTCGATGAAAAAGGTCGTCCGCTTCGCGCCTATTTCAAGCGGCAGCGCGACGCCAACAAACTCATCGAGGAGTTTATGCTTTTGGCCAACCGAACCGTCGCCGAGTCCATCGGAAAACCGCAGCGTGGCAAGAAGGCGAAAACGCTTCCTTACCGCATCCACGAGAATCCCGATGTGCAGAAATTGGAGCAGTTGAGCGAGTTTGTCAAACGCTTCGGCTATCGACTGAAAACCGCCGGAACGAGCGGCCAGACGGCTCGGTCGCTGAACAAACTGATGGACGATGTCGAGGGAAAACGCGAACAGAAACTCGTCCAAGCCATTGCCCTTCGTGCGATGATGAAGGCGAAATATTCCGTCCACAACATCGGCCATTTCGGGCTCGCATTCCCGTATTACACGCATTTCACTTCGCCCATCCGCCGCTATCCCGACACGATGGTCCATCGCCTGCTGACGCGCTACGAACAGGGTGGAAAGAGCGGCAACGAGCGTTACTACGAGGAGCAATGCGAACATTCGTCGGACATGGAGCAACTCGCGGCCTCGGCTGAGCGCGAATCCATCAAGTACAAGATGGTGGAATACATGGCGGAACACATCGGCGAGGATTTCGACGCGCATATTTCAGGCATCCGCTCGTTCGGAATCTACTGCGAAATCGACGAAAACCACTGCGAGGGACTCGTTCCCATCGGCGACCTCGACGACGATTATTACGACTTCGACGAGCAGAACTATTGCTTGGTGGGTCGTCGTCGCCGCCACGTCTATCAACTTGGCGACCCGATTCACATCCGCGTGGCGTCGGCGAATCTCGAAAAACGGCAGTTGAACTTCGCCATCATGCCATAGAACGACGGAAAAAGGTACAGATAATCCGTTTCAAAGGCGATTTTTTGCAAAAACGCTTGCGAATCTCATAATTTTGTGTTACCTTTGTTCGCTAAAATGCGTGAATATACCTGAAAATAAGTATTTTTCATTTAATAATTCATTTAAAATCAATCATTTATGTGGTTAATCAATTCATCAATTGGTAGGAAAGTTGTAATGTCCGTCACGGGTGTTGCGCTGATTCTGTTCTTGACCTTTCACGGTTGTATGAACGTGGTGGCGTTGTTCTCGAAAGACGGTTACAACATGATTTGCGAGCTTCTGGGTGCCAACTGGTATGCCGTCGCGGCTACGCTCGGTCTGGCCGCACTCGCAGTGATTCACATTGTGTACGCCTTCATCCTGACGATGCAGAACCGTCGGGCGCGTGGTGGAGAGCGTTATGCGGTGACGGACAAGCCGTCGAAAGTGGAATGGGCCTCGCAGAACATGCTTGTGCTGGGTCTGATCATTCTGCTCGGACTGCTGCTCCATCTCTTTAATTTCTGGTACAACATGATGTTTGCCGAGTTGTTGCACATCGCCGATCCTCTGGGCAATCCTGCCGACGGATTCGGTTACATCGTGCGGACGTTCTCGTGCCCGGTGTTCGTGGTGCTCTACATCATCTGGCTCGTGGCTCTGTGGTTCCACCTGACGCACGGCTTCTGGTCGGCTATGCAGACCTTCGGCTGGAGCGGAAAGACGTGGTTCAAGCGTTGGAAGTGCATCGGCAACACGTATGTGACGCTGCTGGTTCTGATGTTCATCGCGGTTGTTCTGGCGTTTGCCTTCGGTTGTGCTCCGTCGCTGTGCAGCGGTGGAGAATGTGGTGCTGCGGCGGCCTGCTGCAAATGATTTTAATTTTTAATCTTTTAATTTTTAATTTTAAGAAAGATTATGGCTAAAGTATTAGATTCAAAGATTCCTCAGGGGCCTGTGGCCGAGAAATGGAAGGAATATAAAGCTCACCAGAAACTGGTGAACCCGAAAAACAAGCTGAAGCTCGACGTGATTGTCGTGGGAACGGGTCTGGCCGGTGCTTCGGCAGCCGCTTCGCTCGCTGAAATGGGCTTCAACGTCTATAATTTCTGTATTCAGGACTCGCCGCGCCGTGCCCACTCGATTGCTGCACAGGGCGGTATCAACGCGGCCAAGTGCTATCAGAACGACGGCGACTCGGTCTATCGCCTCTTCTACGACACGGTGAAGGGTGGCGACTATCGCGCTCGCGAGGCCAATGTCTATCGTCTGGCGGAAGTGTCGAACAACATCATCGACCAGTGCGTGGCGCAGGGCGTTCCCTTCGCTCGCGAATACGGCGGAATGTTGGCGAACCGCTCGTTTGGCGGTGCTCAGGTGAGCCGCACGTTCTACGCGAAAGGTCAGACGGGTCAGCAGTTGCTGCTTGGTGCCTATTCGTCGCTGAGCCGTCAGGTAGAATTGGGCAAGGTGAAGCTTTTCACGCGCTATGAGATGGAAGAACTCGTCATTGTCGATGGTCGTGCACGCGGCATCATCGCCAAAGACCTCACGACGGGCAAATTGGAGCGTTTCTCGGCCAATGCAGTCGTCATCGCGACGGGCGGATACGGCAATGCCTACTTCCTCTCGACCAACGCAATGGGCTGCAACTGCACGGCCGCCATCCAGTGCTATCGCAAGGGTGCTTATTTCGCAAATCCCTCATACGTTCAGATTCACCCGACTTGTATTCCCGTCCACGGCGACAAGCAGTCGAAACTGACGCTGATGTCGGAGTCGCTGCGCAACGACGGTCGTATCTGGGTGCCGAAGAAAATCGAAGACGCCAAGGCATTGCAGGCAGGCACGAAGCAGGGCTATGAAATTCCCGAAGAAGACCGCGACTACTATCTGGAGCGTCGCTATCCGGCTTTCGGCAACCTCGTGCCGCGCGACGTGGCTTCGCGTGCCGCCAAAGAGCGTTGCGACCACGGTTTCGGTGTGAACAACACGGGTCTGGCTGTGTTCCTCGACTTCTCGGAGTCGATCAACCGCCTCGGCATCGACGAAATTATGCAGCGCTACGGCAATCTCTTCGAAATGTACGAGGAAATCACCGATGTGAATCCGGGTAAGTTCGCGAAGGAAATCAACGGCGTGAAATACTATCACCCGATGATGATTTTCCCCGCCATCCACTACACGATGGGCGGTGTTTGGGTCGATTACGAACTGCAAACGACCATTCCGGGCCTGTTCGCCATCGGCGAGTGCAACTTCTCCGACCACGGTGCCAACCGCCTCGGTGCTTCCGCGCTGATGCAGGGCTTGGCCGACGGCTATTTCGTGCTGCCTTACACGATTCAGAACTACCTCTCCGACCAGTCGATCTGGGGCAAGGTCAGCACCGATCTGCCCGAATTTGCCGAGGCTGAGAAGGCTGTCAATGCCGAAATCGACCGCCTGATGAACATCAAGGGCAAGCGCAGCGTCGATTCCATCCACAAGGAACTCGGCCACATTATGTGGGAGCACGTGGGAATGGGTCGCACGAAGGAAGGACTGCAAGAGGGTCTGAAACTGATGAAGGAACTTCGCAAGGAGTTCGAGACCAACCTCTTCATCCCCGGAACGAAGGAAGGTGTCAATACCGAACTCGACAAGGCCATCCACCTGCGCGACTTCATCCTGATGGGTGAACTCGTTGCCAACGATGCCCTCCATCGCGAGGAATCCTGCGGCGGACACTTCCGCGAGGAGCACCAAACCGAGGAAGGCGAGGCCAAGCGCGACGACGAGAACTTCTTCTACGTGGGTTGCTGGGAGTATCAGGGCAGCGACGAGAAAACGCCCGAACTCATCAAGGAACCGCTCGAATATGAGGCTATCAAGGTACAAACACGTAACTATAAGAACTAAAGATTATGGCAAAAAATATCAGTTTTACAATTAAGTACTGGAAGCAAAACGGCCCACGCGAAAAAGGCCACTTCGAGTCACGCGAGATGAAGAATATCCCCGACGACACGTCCTTCCTCGAAATGCTCGACATCCTCAACGAGGAACTCATCAACGAGGGCAAGGAGCCGTTTGTCTTCGACCACGACTGCCGCGAGGGAATCTGCGGTATGTGCTCGCTCTACATCAACGGAACGCCGCACGGCAAGACCGAGCGCGGTGCAACGACCTGCCAACTCTACATGCGCCGCTTCAACGACGGCGACGTCATCACCGTCGAACCGTGGCGCTCGGCAGCCTTCCCCGTCATCAAGGACTGTATGGTCGATCGCGGAGCCTTCGACAAGATCATCCAAGCTGGCGGCTACACCTCGATTCGCACGGGACAGGCGCAGGATGCCAACGCCATCCTCATCCCGAAGGAGAATGCCGACGAGGCGATGGACTGCGCCACCTGCATCGGTTGCGGAGCCTGCGTCGCCGCTTGTAAGAACGGTTCGGCGATGCTCTTCGTGTCGTCGAAGGTCAGCCAGTTGGCATTGCTGCCGCAGGGTCGTCCCGAGGCCGCCCGTCGCGCCAAGAATATGGTGATGCGGATGGAAGAACTCGGTTTCGGCAACTGCACGAACACCCGTGCCTGCGAAGCCGTCTGCCCCAAGAGCGAATCCATTGCTAACATCGCACGACTGAACCGCGAGTTCATCAAGGCCAAGTTGGCGGATTAACATCATCCGCTCCTCTGAAAAAGTGGCGACATCAAATTGATAGTCGCCACTTTTTAAAATCCGGAAAATCCAGATTTTCCGGATTTTCCAGTAATCTCCCATTTAATTCCCCGACAAAAGCCCTTTCAGCCGCTCAACCTCCTTTTGCAAATCTTCAATTTCCCTTTGCTGCCGAGCAATGATTTCCTTTTGCGTTTCACGCTGTTCGAGTCTTGCCGCAGTCATTCGTTCACGAATGCCACCCTCTGTTGTAAACTCCCTGTCTTTTCGCTGAATATAACTCGTCAGCGCCTTGTCAATCTGATGACACAAGCAGATAGCCATATTCGCCAACTCCTCGTCATTCATTTTTGGCAACAATTCCTTGTAATCTTCATATTTACTATGAAATTTACAGAAATCGTGCATACGCTCAAAGCGAGGATTTTTCCCGAACCATTCGTCCATTCCCTTTCGCTTCAAGTAGTCCTTGTAGTCTTCAAGCAGTTCTTTGTTACTACCGCGTGCAATGCCGAGCAAGTTCAACTCTATCGCCGTCGAAGTCTGACCGTCGCTGCTTCCTTCGGCAATATTCTGCTTGGTGCTACGCGCAGCCTGCACCATTTGGTCAACCGTTCTGTCGCCATATTTGGGAAGAAAACGTTGGCAAAAAATTTGCGTTAATTGATAGAGCACATCGCTCCGCTGATAGAACCGCAATTCTTCAAACACGACCGCCTTACGCAGAACGCTTGCCGTTCCATCGTCGTAATGATTCACCTTGACATCCTTCATAAAATTCCGAATTTATATTGCAAAGATACAACATTTTTTTCAACATTCTTTGTTCGTTCCGAAATAATTCGTACATTTGCAAAAAAAATAGAAAGGGCTATATGAAAATCGAATTTTACAGGAGTAAACAAAATTTAATGTTGTTAGTTTCCTTCATTATGATGGCAATGGTTGGCGTTGGATGTTCCCATCAAGAAAGTGATGTCCAATTGGTAGAAGAAAGTGATGTCCAATTGGTAGAATCATCTCTCCTTGAACAGGTGTATTACTTGCAAGAGGCAGACTCGATTCAACCCTCATGGCTGCAAAGGGAAATCGTAGAAAATCCTTATTTGATAGTTTATCGGAACAATGATGAACAAAATTATCTACTGGAATTTCCAGAAAAGGCACTATTCAAACTCTATAAAAACGGCACGTTTCAGAATGTCAAATCTGAAGATTTGGATAAAATAATCGTGTCGGCCAATTTTTGGACATGCACACACATCTATAGTTTCCCGCTCTATCCAGGCTATGAGGAGTGGAACTTTAATAAATACAGCGTTAATCAAATCAAGGAAAAACTGCTATTGCCTAATCACTTGCTCAAAACTATGCGCACAGCAGATTTGCTGGAAGTCTGTCTTGACTATCCATATATGTTGGATTTTGCAGCTTATGATGACCTTCAAAAAGGTTTTGATTATTTGTGTGCTGAATTTAATGGTTACAACGAATTGCTCCAACGTCAGGATTTGAATCAGGCGATGCTAAAGAAACAAGCTGTTTATTGGCGTAAAACGGAGAAGATAAAATCACTTTCCGATATAGAAAAGGGAAAATATAACTTTCAATGTACCTTGTTTAAGATGATACTCGCCCAAGACAAGACACTCGATTCGTTCAATGTTTCTCAACTGCGACAAATGATAGACTTGAGTTTCATAAACATCAATTTGGAGAAAGCGAAGCCAGAAATATTCGGCACTTTTAATAAAATTTCGACGTTGTATCTCTGTACCAGAATTATTCAGCGGCAAGGAGGATTTTATTTTGAGAGTGATGAGGAGAGGCAACTTTTTGAGCTGTTTGCTTCAACATGTACTTGTAACCCAAAAGTACTTGCTGTTTTTACAGAAGAATTGCAGCAACGTATGTCCTCTTTTTTGTTAAATATTTGATTAAAAACCCAAAGTGGTATTTACTATTTTAAAGGAAAATCAAAAGTAGAGATATTGAATGTATCAACTTCTTTCAAATGCTTTGGTCGAAAAGATTTTAGATGAGGTATTTAGGTGAATTGATTTCGGTTGTCGGTGTCAGCCTCTTTTTCCTTGCGAAATAGCGGTTTTTAGTATTCGTTTTGTCAAAAAATAATCAGAAAAATAATGGAAAAATCTCAAAAACACAAGATTTTATTCGTTTGCCTCGGGAACATTTGCCGCAGTCCGATGGCGGAATTTGTGATGAAAGACCTTGTCGAAAAGGCTGGACTTCAGAATCAGTTTTATATCGAGTCGGCAGCGACTTCGACGGAGGAAATCGGCAACGAAGTCTATCCGCCTGCCCGCCGGAAACTCGCAGAGCACGGCATCGGCTGCAAGGGAAAGACGGCTCGCCAGATGACCCGCGCCGACTACGACCGCTTCGACCTGCTGATTGGAATGGACACGTGGAATATTCGCAATATGAAGCGCATTTGCGGCGACGATCCGCAGGGAAAAATCCATCAACTGATGGACTACACCAACCGTCCGGGCGACGTGGCGGATCCTTGGTACACGGGCGACTTTGAAACCACGTGGTGCGACGTTCTGGAAGGCTGCAAAGGCTTGCTCGCCAGTCTTGTTTAGTTATTATATTCCTCGCTCTGCCCAATCGCCTCGGTCGAGTTGTCGGTAGCCGATGGCCTCGGCGATGTGGTGGCTCTGGACTTTTTCGGAATTTTCGAGGTCGGCGATGGTTCTTGCGACCTTCAAGATTCGGCTGTAGGCACGGGCGGAAAGCGACAGTCGTTCCATCGCCATTCGAAGCATCTGAACGCCGGCTTCGTCGGGCTCGGCAAACTGGTGAATCATTTTTTCGGTCATCTGCGCATTGCAATGCACGGCCTTGTGGTCGCGGAACCGCTCTTCCTGCCGCTGACGGGCTTTTACGACGCGCTCGCGAATCTTTTCGCTCGGTTCGCCGGGCGCAGCCTTCGAAATATCCTTAAACGGCACGGGCGTGATTTCAATTTGGATGTCGATGCGGTCCATCAGCGGACCGGAAATACGCGACATATAGCGGGCAATTTGGCCGGGCGTGCAGACGCATTGGTGGCTCGGATCGCCGTAGTAGCCGCAGGGACAGGGATTGCACGAGGCCACAAACATAAACGAACAGGGCAAATCCAACGAATATTTGGCGCGGCTGATGGTGATTTTTCGGTCTTCGAGCGGTTGGCGCAACACTTCGAGCGTCTGTTTGTTGAATTCGGTGAGTTCGTCGGCGAAAAGAACGCCGTTGTGCGCCAAAGAAATCTCGCCGGGCTGCGGATTCGAGCCACCTCCGACGAGTGCAACCTCCGAAATCGTGTGGTGCGGCGCACGGAACGGTCGCTGTGAAATCAGCGTGGCATTTCGTCCGAGTTTGCCTGCAATCGAGTGGATTTGCGTGGTTTCGAGGCTTTCGGCAAGCGAGAGCGGCGGCAGAATGCTCGGCAACCGCTTTGCCATCATCGACTTTCCCGAACCCGGACTGCCAATCATAATCAAATTATGTCCGCCGGCAGCCGCCACTTCGAGGGCGCGTTTCGCCGCCTCCTGACCGCGCACATCGGCGAAATCGAGGTCGAAATGCGCCTGTTGCTCGTAAAATTCGCGTCGCGTGTCGATTTGCAGCGGCTCAAAAGCCTGTCTGCCCGACAGAAAATTGATGACATCCTGCAACGACGACATCCCATAAACCTCAAGGTTATTGACAACGGCGGCCTCGCGCACGTTCTGCGACGGCACAATCAGCCCCTTGAACTTTTCCTTCCGCGCTTTGATGGCGATGGGCAGCGCACCGCGAACAGGCTGCAACGACCCGTCGAGGCTCAGTTCGCCGACAATCATATAGCGTTCCAATTCTTCGCAGACGATGCTTCCACTGGCAGCCAAAAGTGCGATGGCCAACGGCAAGTCGAACGACGAACCCTCCTTGCGCAAGTCCGCCGGTGCCATATTCACCGTGATGTCGCCGTGCGGAAACTTGTAGCCCGTCTGCTGCAACGCGGCGGCGATGCGGTCGCGACCCTCGCGCACGGCAGTGTCGCCGAGTCCCGTGAAGCGATACATCACCCCCGGATTCATACTCACCTCAATCGTCACCGTCGTCACCTCAAGCCCGTTCACCGCTGCGCAATAGGTCTTTACCAGCATTTTTTCGTCGTTTTTTAGTTTGATAATGCAAAGATATTAAAAAAAATCCACATGACAAAAAACGACCGAAATTTTATGATAGAAAATTCCATTTTCTCTGCTGATTTGCGTCCAAATTCGGCAGAGTTACAAAAAAATCCGTGCAATCTTTCGACTGCACGGATTCTTATAAAATATTGAGTTTTTCTTACTTAACCTCCTCAAAATCAGCGTCTTGGACATCGTCGTTGGGATTCGACTGGGTCTGCTGACCGCCTTGGAAGCCTGCACCGCCATTGAACGGATCTTGTCCGCCGAAGCCTGCGCCAGCACCGCCTGCCTGCTGATACATCTTGGCTGAAGCAGCCTGCATCACGGTGTTGAGGTTGTTGATGGCGTTGTCGATGGCGGCGATGTCGCCCGACTTGTGAGCGTCCTTCAACTGCTGCACGGCAGCTTCGACATTGGCTTTCTCGTCGCCGAGTTTGTCGCCGTTCTCGTTGAGGAAGGTCTCGGTCGAGAAAATCATCGAGTCGGCCTGATTCAGCTTATCGACGCGCTCGCGCTCGCGCTTGTCGGCCTCGGCGAACTGCTCGGCCTCAGCCTTCATACGGTTGATTTCGGCCTCGCTCAAACCGCTGGAAGCCTCGATGCGGATGGCCTGTTCCTTACCCGTCGCCTTGTCCTTCGCCGACACGTTGAGAATACCGTTGGCATCGATGTCGAAGGTGACTTCAATCTGGGGAACGCCACGACGCGCCGGAGCGATTCCTTCGAGGTTGAACTGGCCAATCGACTTGTTCTGCGCAGCCATCGGACGCTCGCCTTGCAGCACGTGGACGGTGACGGCGGTCTGGTTATCGACGGCGGTCGAGAACGTTTCCGACTTCTTGCACGGAATGGTCGAGTTGGCATCAATCAGTTTCGTCATCACGCCACCGAGCGTCTCGATTCCGAGCGTCAGCGGAGTCACGTCAAGCAGCACGATGTCGCCCACGCCGCCTTCCTTGTTCAAAATGGCACCCTGAATCGAGGCTCCGACAGCCACCACTTCGTCGGGATTCACGCCCTTCGACGGCTCTTTGCCGAAGTAGTTCTTCACGAGCGTCTGCACGGCGGGAATACGGCTCGAACCACCCACGAGAATCACCTCGTCGATGTCGGAAGTCGAGAGTTTTGCGTCGCGCACGGCATTCTGGCAGGGCACGAGGCAAGCCTGAATCAGCGAGTGGGCCAACTGCTCGAACTGAGCGCGTGTCAGCGTTTTCACGAGGTGCTTCGGCACACCGCCCTCCGCCGAGATATACGGCAGGTTGATTTCGGTCGTCGTGGTCGAAGAAAGTTCGATTTTCGCCTTCTCGGCAGCCTCTTTCAGACGTTGCATAGCCATCGGGTCTTTCGACAGGTCGATGCCTTCGTTGCTCTTGAAATCTTGCACGAGCCAGTCGATGATGACTTGGTCGAAGTCGTCGCCGCCGAGGTGAGTATCACCATTCGTCGAGAGCACTTCAAACACGCCACCGCCAAATTCGAGGATCGAAATGTCGAACGTGCCGCCACCGAGGTCGAACACGGCGATTTTCATATCCTTGTTGGCCTTATCGACACCGTAGGCCAAAGCCGCCGCCGTCGGCTCGTTCACGATGCGCTGCACGTTAAGACCTGCAATCTGTCCAGCCTCTTTCGTGGCCTGACGCTGCGAGTCCGAGAAGTAGGCAGGCACGGTGATGACGGCATCGGTCACTTCCTGTCCGAGATAGTCCTCAGCGGTCTTTTTCATCTTCTGGAGCACCATCGCCGAAATCTCCTGCGGCGTGTATTTGCGTCCGTCGATATCGACACGCGGATAACCAGCCTCGTTCACAACCGTGTAAGGCACGCGCTCGGCCTCTTTGCGGGCCTGCTCGTAGGTTTCACCCATAAAACGCTTGATCGAATAGACCGTGTTTTTCGGGTTCGTAATGGCTTGACGCTTGGCAGGATCGCCCACCTTGCGCTCGCCTTCTTTCACAAAACCAACCACCGAAGGCGTTGTACGCTTGCCCTCGCTGTTGGCGATTACTACTGGCTCGTTGCCCTCAAACACGGCAACGCAACTGTTGGTAGTTCCTAAGTCAATTCCAATAATTTTTCCCATAATTCTTAATATTTTAGTTTGTTATTCGTTTCTAAACTCTTTCGTGACAACTTTTTTATATGAAAATTGACACGCGAATCCATTTCGATGATAACAAACGCCGTGCCAACTGACACGTTTTGCCGAAAATGATGGCAGATTTCTGACAATTTGGCACGAATCGACGAAAAAGAGCGACCGTTTCAGCCGCTCTTCGATGATTTTTATGGACGAGAATTCTATTCCGAAATCGCCTCCATAATCTTGGCTTCGAGTTCCTCGCAAAGTTCGGGATTGTCCTTGAGCAGGGCTTTCGTGGCATCGCGACCTTGTGCGAGTTTCGAGTCGCCGTAGCTGAACCACGAACCCGACTTCTGGATGATGCCATATTCCACGCCGAGGTCGAGAATTTCACCGATTTTCGAGATGCCTTCGCCGAAGGTGATTTCAAATTCTGCCTTGCGGAAGGGCGGCGCCACCTTGTTTTTCACGACTTTCACGCGCACTTGGTTGCCCACGACTTGGTCGCCGTCTTTCAGCGAGGTGACGCGGCGAATGTCGAGGCGCACGGAAGCGTAGAATTTCAGCGCATTTCCGCCCGTCGTCGTTTCGGGATTGCCAAACATCACGCCGATTTTCTCGCGCAACTGGTTGATGAAAATACAGGTCGTGTTCGTCTTGGCGATGGTCGAAGTCAGTTTGCGCAGTGCCTGACTCATCAGTCGGGCGTGGAGTCCTACGGCAGAATCGCCCATGTCGCCCTCGATTTCCTTCTTCGGCGTGAGCGCAGCCACCGAGTCGATGACGATGATATCGACCGCCGAGGAACGAATCAGTTGGTCGGCGATTTCGAGCGCCTGTTCACCGTTGTCGGGCTGTGCGATGTAGAGATTGTCAATATCCACGCCGAGTTTCTGCGCATAGAAACGGTCGAAAGCGTGTTCCGCGTCGATGAATGCGGCGATTCCGCCCTGTTTCTGCGCCTCGGCGATGGCGTGGATGGCGAGCGTCGTCTTACCGCTCGACTCCGGACCGTAAATCTCGATGATTCGGCCTTTCGGATAGCCGCCCACGCCCAGTGCAGCGTTCAGTCCGAGGCTTCCCGTCGGGATGACATCCACGTTTTCTATCTGTTCGTCGCCAAGTTTCATAATGCTTCCTTTGCCGAAATCCTTCTCGATTTTCGACATCGCGGCTTGCAGCGCCTTCAGCTTCTCGCTGTTCGGGTTCACAGTTTCTTTTTCTTTTGTTGCCATGGGAAATTCAGTTTTAGTTTAGTTAAAAAATTCTTTCGCAAAGTTACGAAAATTTTGGAGATTATCAAAGAATTTACATAAAAATTTTTGGATTTTGGGGACAGAATACAAAAAAATCACCTAAATCGCGGTGATTCGAGTGATTTTTTAGAGAATTTTAGAGAAATATTTGTACCTTTGGATAAGGTACTCTCGCTTGAAAATGAAAAGAAAAATAAATTTTCCTTTTGCATTTTGCTCGCTTATTTGTACCTTTGCACCCGTAAATTTAAAAGTAACGATTCGATGAGAAAAAATTTCGTAGAAGAACTGCGCTGGCGCGGAATGTTGGCGCAGATCATGCCGGGAACGGAGGAACTCCTGCAAAGGGAGATGGTTACAGCTTACTTGGGCACTGACCCGACGGCGGACTCGCTGCACATCGGACACTTGTGCGGCATTATGATGCTGCGCCACTTGCAGCGTTGCGGCCACAAGCCGATTATCCTTGTGGGCGGTGCGACGGGTATGATTGGCGACCCCAGCGGAAAAAGTCAGGAGCGCAACCTGCTCACCGACGAGGCACTGCGCCACAATCAGGAGTGCATCAAGGCACAGGTGGCGAAATTCCTCGATTTTGAGTCGAAGGACGCCAACGCCGCCGAAATGGTGAACAACTACGACTGGATGAAGGACTTTACGTTCCTCGATTTTGCTCGCGAGGTGGGCAAGCATATCACCGTGAACTATATGATGGCGAAGGACAGCGTGCAGCAGCGACTCAACGGCACGGCTCGCGACGGCCTTTCGTTCACCGAGTTCACCTATCAGCTCTTGCAGGGCTACGATTTCCTGTATCTTTATCAGCACAAGGGCGTGAAATTGCAACTCGGCGGCAACGACCAGTGGGGCAATATGACGACGGGCACGGAGTTGATTCGTCGCACGCTCGGCAACGAGGTCGAAACCTTCGCGCTGACTTGTCCGCTCATCACGAAGTCCGACGGAAAGAAGTTCGGAAAAACCGAGTCGGGCAACATCTGGCTCGATCCGAAGCGCACCACGCCGTACAAGTTCTACCAGTTTTGGCTGAACGTGAGCGACGAGGATGCCGAAAAATACATCAAGATTTTCACTTCACTCGAAAAAGACGTCATCGACGCGATTGTTGAGGAACACAAGCAAGATCCGGGTCGTCGTGTATTGCAAAAGCGACTGGCCGAGGAAGTCACCGTGATGGTTCATTCGCAGGAAGCCCTCGACGCAGCCATCGAAGCCTCGAACATCCTTTTCGGAAAGGCGACGAAAGAGGCATTGGAAAAACTCGACGAACAGACTTTCCTCGACGTGTTCGACGGTGTTCCGCACTATGAAATCGGCAAGGACCAACTCGGTCAGCCTGCCATCGAACTGCTCACGACCGTTGCGCCCGTTTTCCCCTCGAAGGGCGAAATGCGCAAGATGGTGCAAGGCGGTGGCGTGTCGCTGAACAAGGAGAAACTCGCCGATCCGCAACGCGAAATCACCGCCGCCGACCTCATCGACGGAAAATATCTGCTGGCGCAGAAGGGCAAGAAGAATTACTACCTGCTCACGGTGAAGTGACATTTTTTATTGCCATAATCACATAGCCCTTTTTGCAATAATTCGGGTCGTCCAATAAGTAGGTGACCTCTACTGTTCTGGTGCGTCCAGTGTAACCGTTTCCGTCGTGCTCTCGTAGAATCAACAAATCACCTTTTGCAAAATTCCTATCGTTGAACCTCACCTCAAAGGTTTTTTCGCCATTCACAATCGCCTCGAAATATTCGGGCCTGATTTTGAGTTCATGTTGGGTTTTAGACATTGCTGTTTTATTATTAAAAAGTACCGACGATGATACAATGAAAATTATAGCCTGCGTGAACCAAATATGAAGCAAAGAACCCGAACAAATGTGCTATCAAAAGTGGAAGAAAACGATTTTTGTCGGGGTACTTCAGCCGCAAAATATGGTATGCACGATATAGCACTACACCATAGGTAACTGCAAAAATAATACCACCTCCTCCTTGCAAATAGAGATGTGGCTCAATGCTGGCAAGAGCAATCAGTATCAATATCGGCATCTCTATCTGCCACAAAACTCCTTTGTCACAAGCCCTATCAACATTGAGGTTACACAGGTAATTAGCTAAGAGTATGAATCCTACTCCAGCAACCCATGGCCAATAGTTCCGTAGCCATTTAAATCTATTTTTATTCTCTTTCATGTCATACTTTTTTCTCTTTTACAATTCTCCTTAAAATTTCCTCTTCATCAGTTCGTCCAAAGGCATGACCACACCTTTTAATAGTTTTGTTGTCCATGCGACCTTCATAAAAAACATCTATTACCGTCTTAAACAAAGGATTCTCCGACACGAGCCAGAACAGCGTCATGCATGACTTAACTTTCCGGGCATCGATAGGGGACAGGATGACGACGGCAGGCTTATCTTGATGCTCCAGCAAGGCTGTTGTGATTTCGATCAGCCTTTCCCGCAGCACAGGATGGTCGTAATAGGCACGTGCTTCCTCTATGCCGTCGACTCCGTAGTATTCGGAATTATAGCTATGCCCAAACCCTTTCAACTGAGGAAAAACATACCAGATCCAATGGGATTGCTTTAGGCCGTTCTTGATTTCGCGCAAGGCCTGCGCGTAGTTACGCTGTTGGGCGTCGAGGAAACGTTGGAGGTTATAATTTTCTTCCATATTTATGTTCTCTTATTCTTCCTCTGATTTCCTCTCAAACATGTCTGCCAAGGTTTCTCCAAGTTTGCGTTCTTTCGCGAACCTCTTGTCGATGAAAGGTTGATGATGCCAATCCCTTTCAGGAGTTTGCAAATGTCTATCAAATTCACCTTTATAACAGTCATAATAACGATAATCATCAGGCGAATAGCCAAATTCAACATTCAACTTCACCACTCGGTCTGGCTGGTATGTATTCTGCACAAAGTGAGTGTTCATGGGTGGTTGATTCTGTGCCAATGCTCCTTGCAAGTTAGGTATGTTGTGGAAATCGGCCGAATACAACGACATTGAGGGTCTTTGCGCAACTGGACAATGGGTTGAAAGGGATATCGAATCAAACGAGCTCAATTTATCTACCAAAGCACTCTGCTCATTCGGGGAAAGAAGACTAAACACGGTGGCGAAGGATTTGGACAATTCCGGGGCATTAGCCAATTCCTCGGCTTTTTGTTTGACCTTTTGTGCATAAGCCTCAAACGCTATTCTGATACTATCCCTGACATCACCCTTCATAAAATCCATAAAGCAATTACTCCATCTTTCGTCATCGCCATCAAGTTCTCCAACACAACGGGTTTTATACGAATACAACAACCTGTCGTTGCCCAAATCGAATCTCAAATCCGGATTTTTGCCATCCTGAAGCACCAACGAGGCATAGTCTCGTTCTACCGGATTGTCTTCGTAAAGACATGCATGTTCTCTATCCAATAACATATCAAGGTTCGGCCAAACAGACTTGGTGGAATCATAGTATATTGCCATGAGGTGTTTAATGTAATGGTGTTCCCAAGTGCCAACGCTTACACCATAGGTCATCTCAAAACTGTTTAAATCAATGGATCCAATGGCCTCACGCAAACGTTCCCTGCAATCATCCAAATAGCCGTGCTCCGACAAATTGCGATAAACTACACATTGCACCAAGTCCGCAAAAAGTGCTGCAACCTTTTCATTTCTGGATGCCCTGCTCAGCACTAACTTTCGTAGAGGAGACAGTAATTGAGACTGTAATTCTGATATGGCATCGTTCAAACTCGACACTACATTGTTCCATCTCATTTCACACATGCGATCCAAGTGTTCAATGATTTGAAGGGCATGGTTCAAGTTATAACGTTTTGCCCATTCTACACATAAAGAGTTAGTCAAATCCTTCACTTGCATCAACAACCGCTTTAGCTCCATATCCATTCCCTTCCCATCTCTTTCGAATACATCTTCAAAAACACGGGTGTCCTTGTGGATTAATTGCCGTTCTAATGTTGCTACAATATGATAGAGTTCGTCCTTGCTGACACCTTCCAACTTTTCAGTAAAGATTTTGTGCATTTGATGTTGGTAATCGGCAATGAGTCGATCTATTTCCGCATCAAACACACAAATATCTTTTCCCAAAACATTGGGTTCCAATTGCTCGCCTGACCCGATAAAACCATGATATAGCATCTGGTAAATGAATTTTTCTTTCACATACTTGCGGGTCAGTTCCTCCCAAGTTTGCACCACATACATGCCTGTGGCGGCAAAACCCTTGATGAATGGTTTATTTCTTGAGTTAATTTTCTCCGCTCTAAAATGATTAGCTATTACGTGATGTGCAGAACTGCTCAATTCAAAAGAGTATATGAAATCGGACACCTTGTCGGCAATTTGTTTGTAGCTGAAAGGTTGTCTGGCCATCGGATCAACCGATTCAAACAAGAATGCTTTGCTGAATACATGAAATCTGACAGGTGGTGTCCCGTCATCGCAACATCTGTGTTTGTACCACTGCATACCCGCATAGTTCACGTCATCACCTTGGAAACCATAATAATCCTTGAGACACGCATTGATTTCTTCAAAGAGGGCGTATGAGTTCAAGCAATATTTAGAATATCTTACATCCCGTAGCCCGAGTTCATGAATATATCCTTCAGGCATTATCAGCAGCAAATTGACAAAGTTATGTCGGGCCTGTACATGGAATATCTCTTGAATCATATAAAGGATGTCAAGCACGATGCCGCTTCCCGTGCCGCCACAAGTACCATACACCACAAATACCTCTCTGATTTGCTGGTTCCCATTTTCATCGACATAGGTTAATTTGTTAGCGATTCTATTTTTTACGTTGTTATAGTCATAGAAAAGCATCGCACGGGCCGCCATTCTGTTCGCTCCGCTTCCCATATTCAAGGGAAAACGAGACCAGTTGTCAGGGGCGTTTTCGTCAAACCACGAAAAAAAATGCCGGGCTTGTTTTTTTCTCGATTCGTCAGAACCAGACAAATCATACCGTTCTCGTTGAATCAACCTATCGAGAGACATTTGGTTACCACCGAGTAGAACAAAGTCATTATTACCCATGACAGGAAACTGTCTTACCATGTATTCATCCGTATCAAGATAAAGGAATTCATCATTCCGGTTGAGATCTTTTCCTTGCGCCATCTTGGCGTATGTTGCGACGGAAGCAATTCCAGCGCCTCCGAGGCCGATATACAAACTATTCATTTTGCACTATATTGTTATTATTTTTTTTCAAACTCTCCTCAAAAATGTAATTGATTAAAAGGTCATTCTTGTCAAAAACCACTCCTCTTTCGGTTTCATATTTCCTGCGACTGCGGTTGGTGCGGAACTTCATTCCCGACATGAACAGCCACTCCACAACCTTCATGAAATCGGTTTGATGTGAGGCGCAATAATCTTCTATCTGTTGTCTGTGCCCCATCAAGTATGCCAGGCGCATCTGGATTTCAGGGATGGAGAGGTCAACTCCAGAGATGGCACCAGCCTTGATAGCCTCCCACGCGTTCTCGTAGATGAAGTCGGCAGGCCCCAGTGCCACTTGCGAGGTGAGCACCATCGGCAGCTCATGGCTCTTCTCCTTAATGAGCCGCAAGGGCGAGAAACCCGAACCCTCATCAATGTTGATGTTGCCGCCGCCATAGCCGGCCAGAATCACGGCCGAGGCCCCTTCCATCTCCTTACGGTACTGCTCTTCGGTCTTGAAGGGGTCGGTATAGATGACACGCACGTTCTCGTCGAAAGCCATATCGACCTTCACTTCCGAATTGGGAGCAATATGCTCGAAGCACTCCTTCACCTTCTCTATCACGGCCTTCATCTTGGCGAAAGTGAGGTCGGACGAGTCGATGGTGCAAGCCGGCATATACACAATTTTCGTATCGGGATTGTCGAACTTGGACTTGATGAAAGACGAGAGCCGGTTCTGTTGAGGCGACAGGACACCTTCTTGGTTGAAAGTGGCCTCGATAGTGCCTCCCGTAGTCACCACATAGAGGGTGTCCAATGCCGTAGGAGTATCGGTGGTTTCGACCACGTCGTCGTCACGAAATTTCACCTCGTCCCACTGCATGGTTCCGATGAGGTCGCCCTCAAAGGCTTGATTGTCCCAGCGGTTGATTTTGTAGAGCGAGTCGGAGAAGGCGTTCTGCCCGTTGTTGAATACCGTGAAGATGTGCGGCGGCTTAAACTGCGACAGGAATCGGATGCTATTTCCGATATTTGCGTAAGCATCAGAGAAGTCGCCCACACCGTCTGGCATAGGAATCTGACTACCCGTGATGGCGATATTGACGACGTTGTTTTTCACGGCATAGCGGACGGCGGCATGAGTCCATGCCAAGGTGTCTGTGCCATGGGTAATCAGAATAGCAGATTTATTCGATTTTTGATCCATAACGTTAAATTTATTCTTAGTTTACGACCGCAAAGTTATAAAAAAGATTTAAAAAAGCAAAGATTTTTTTCAAATTCTTTTGTCTTTATTCTGTTTTTTTGTATTTTTGCAGTGTTCTAATCCCAATTTGAAAAATCTTCGAGCAATTCAATGACGGAGAACCTCATGCAACCAAAGGCGTTTTCTGAAAACAGGGCGGGCTCTGCGCTTTTGTATGCATGCAGAAATCAGTGAAAAAATAACAATCCTTGTAGGGGGCCGCTTGGATTTTTCTAAAACAACTAAGTAATATGAACGTTTACAAAGAGTGGCTTCAAAACAATGGGGTCAAATTCGAAGAAGAGGAGTTCGGGTTGGTATTTAGGTATCAAGGCTCAAATTTCATCATTTTTAACCCGAAAAATGACGAATTGTTTTTCCAGTTAGTAATGCCTGGCATTTATGAAGTACAGCCTGGAGAAAAGATGAAAGTTCTTGAGATTGCAAATACATTGACGCGCGATGTTAAGTGTTTGAAGGTTGTGGTTCAAGACGGTGGTTCTGTATGGCTGATGACAGAAATCTTCATTGACAAGACTCCTGATATTGATGATTTCATGGAGCGTCTTTTGGATATTCTCCATGAAGGAAGATATCATTTCTACAGTAAAATGCAATAAAAAGATCTGAATATGAATTTCTTAGATATAGGCCAATGTGTAAAGGGATATGTCGTTGAGTCCAACATTTCAAGCAATGGATTCTATGAGGCGTATAAAGTGGTTGACGAAAACAACACTCCTTATTTCCTGAAAATATACGATATGGCTCAGACACCAAAGGAATTACTGTATAACGACAAGGAAGTTTTGGAGTTTCTCAACTGTATGGATCTTTCACATCGGAATGTCATAGAATTCATAGATTGTGGCGAAATTTCGGCAGCAGACAAGGATTTCCATTACATGATTACCAAATTCTATCAGGGAGAATCGCTTGAAGATTATGTTAATCGAAACGGGAAGTTGTCTGCTGCCGAATCTGTCGGTATTATGAAAGGAGTGTTAGATGGAATTTCATACATGCATGACTATGGAATCATTCATAATAAAATTAGTCCGTCGAACATCATCATTGACAAAGAACTCTCTCCAACAATTATCGATTTAGGTCACAGTTGCAGAGAAAAAGAGGAAAAAGCAATTTACAGCACGGCGGAAAAGGATTTCTTTTACTTAGCAAATGAGGCGATTGATGGCACACATTCATTACAATCCGATACGTTTTCTTTGGTAGCCCTGTTTTATAAGCTCATGACGGGAAAAGCACCTTGGCAAACAAAAGGTCATGCGGAAAAAGATTCTCTCTTGGCAACAAGACAGAATCCCCTTGATTTTTCTGAGGAAAAAGTCGGAAGCCAATGGGAGAAATTCTTTAAAAAAGGACTTTCATCTGATCGTAATGGCCGTTATCAGAATGTGAAAGAAATGGTCCAAGACCTAAAAAAAATGGATGATTCCGGTTCGTTGGGCTCCACGCAAAAACGCCGTGTTGAAACATTAGAAAAAGGTGGTGTCAGAAAAGAAAATTCCTCTCCTGTCGAAGCGACAAAACCGAAAGGCAATGGGTTTGCAGACATCGCAGGGATGGCTGAGTTGAAAGAAAATTTGAAAAAGAAAGTTTTGTTTTGGTTGAAAAACAAGGAACAAGCTCACAGATATAAAATTTCATTGCCCAATGGAATGCTTCTTTATGGTCCTCCGGGCTGTGGAAAAACATTCTTTGCGGAAAAATTTGCAGAAGAAGCCGGATTCAATTTCATGATGGTGAAGGCGAGCGACATTGCGAGCACCTTTGTCCATGGAACTCAAGAAAAAATTGCCGCATTATTTGATTCAGCCCAGAAAATGCAGCCAACCATCATTTGTTTTGATGAATTTGATGCGGTCGTGCCAGAAAGAACAGACATGATGCAACAAACATCGGGAGAAGTAAATGAATTTCTTTCCCAAATGAACAATTGCGGACATCGAGGAATCTTTGTCATCGCAACTTCGAATAGACCTGACAAAATTGACCCCGCTGTCTTGCGAACAGGACGTATCGACAAACTGGTTTATATTCCGATGCCAGATGAGGAAGCGCGGCTTGAAATGTTTAGATTGCATTTGAAAGACCGTCCGACGTCAGAAATGGACTTGCGTAAGTTTGCCAAGGAAACAGACGGATATATTGCGAGTGATATCGCCTATATTGTGAATGACGCCGCGATGAATGCTGGTTTGCAGAATGTTCCAATCAGTGAGAACTTAATAGAGTCATCATTAAAACAAACTCCTCCATCTGTTCGTCCAGATGTTGTCAAACAATATGAGCGCGTACGAGATGTTTTACAGGGTTCAGGCATCAACAGAAGAATTCCTAAAATTGGATTCAATGCCGAACAATATACTTCCTGACTGTTTCTGGGTTTACGGTTAGTTTTCTTCAAATATTCGAGAACTGTTTCTCACTATTTCAAAAAACTATACAACTCGGCAACTTGTCGGGCGACATCGCGGCCTTCGAAACGGCGGATATAGTCGCGACTGCGGTAGATGCGTTCTTCGCGTCCATCGGCGCCCTTGAGGGTCTGGCGAATCGCGTCGGCCATTGCTTTTTCGTCGTTGGGAGCGACATAGAGCGAGTCGGGACCGCCGGCCTCCTCCAAACACGAACCTGTGCAGGCAACGACGGGCAATCCGCAACTGATGGCCTCGATGATGGGAATGCCAAAACCCTCGTAAATAGAAGGATAGACGAAGGTTTCGGCTTGTGCGTAGAACGCGGGCAAGTCGTCGTCGGGAACGCCGTGAAACATCTTGATTCGATGGCTCAAACCGTGATTTTTCGCGTATTCCAAGACCTTGTCGGTGTATTTCGTCCGACGGCCAACAACAACGAGCGAAATTTCCTCTGGCAAATAATGCAAAGCCTTGACTGCCAACAAGATATTCTTTCGTGCCTCGATTGTTCCGACATTGAGAACGTAGCGATTCGGCAGTTCGTAGCGTTGTCGGACGCTTTCCAAAGTTTCGGGCGCGACTTGAGCCGAAAATTGGGGCGAAAAACTCTGATAAATGACCGAAATTTTGCTTTCATCGACGCCGCCAAACTCGATAATATCGCGCTTCGTACATTCGCTGATGGCGATGATGTGGTCGGCCTCACGGACGGTCTGGCGGAACTTCCAAGCGTAGATTTTCGTGTCGAGCCAATGGTAGAATTCGGGATGACGCAGGAAAATCAGGTCGTGGATGGTGACGATGCTGCGAATGCCGCTTTTTCGGATGCCGACGGGCAGTTCACCCGACAGTCCGTGATAAATCTGAACGCCGTCGCGCAGCAGGTCGCGGACGATTCCGCGTGTGCGCCAATAAGAAGCGTGAAGTGTGGAGTGTGAAGTGTGAAGTGTTGGATAGAAAAACGCGACATTCGGACGGCTCACAATCTGGTTTCGCAGGTCGTCGCGCCCTTTGTCGGGCGCGTAGAGTCGCAGTTGCAGGCTGTCGTCAGCCGCGAGGTCATTGACCAGCGTCCGACCGTAACTGCCGAGTCCCGTTCCGTTTCGCACAATTCGCTTTGCGTCGAAGCCGATGATGATATTTTTTGAGGAATTATCGCCCGATTTTTCCATAAACTTACACGATTTTGGGCACAAAGATACAAATAATTCTTAATTCTAAGCCGTTATTCCCCAATTCTTTGTATCTTTGCAGCCGAAAAAACCGAATTTTATGGAAAAAGAAATCAATTTTCTCGATAGAAACGAGTTTAACTTCGAGCCGAGCCAGAAAGTGGTGGAGGCCATCAAAAATTTTGACCCGAAAGATTTGTGCTTCTACACGCGCATCTACGATCAGGGCAAGAAGAGTGTCATCAGTGTGCGCGTCAGCGAGATCTACGGCGTGCCAGAAGAGCAGGTTTTGCTGGCCTACGGCGGCGAGGACATCCTGAAAAATGCCATTCACTACTACTTGATGAAGGGCGACAACAAGAAGATTCTGATTCCCGAGTTTTCGTGGTGGTACTACAACAAGGTGGCCGACGAATGCTACGGCACTTTCGAGATGTATCCCCTGCACGAACAGGACGATACTTTCGCCTACGACATTGACGAGGTCATCGAATACACCAACCGAATCCACCCCCGAATGCTGTTGCTGGCATCGCCCAACAACCCGACGGGAAACAGCCTGACACCCGATGAAATCGGGCGGATTATGGAGAATATTCCTTCCGACACGATGGTTCTCATCGACGAGGCTTACGCCAGTTTCATCACTACCGACACGGACTACATTGCCCCGTTGGTGAACAAATACGAGAACTTGATCATCTCGCGCACGCTGTCGAAGTTCTACGGGCTGCCCGGTCTGCGCTGCGGATTCGGTTTCATCGGCAAAGGCCACGACCATTTCGTGAGTTACATCAACAAATATCTGGGCTACAACCGCTTCTCGGAGGCGGTGGCGTTGGCGGCTCTCGAAAGCGACGAGCACTATCGC
>JAFYJH010000006.1 GCA_017538195.1 Prevotella sp. | reverse complement strand
CGTCGTGACCTTCAATCTTATAGCGGAAGAAGGTGAGCGCCACCAAAATCAGGAACGGAATGGCAAAACCTGCAATCAGGGCACTCATGAAAATCATCGACCGCTTCGGGCTGATCTGACCACCGGCTGAAGGCGTGTCAACCAGTTTACCCTTATCGACCGTTGCAGCCAACGAAATGGAGTTTTCCTCGCGCTTTTGGAGCAACATCAGGTAAAGACCCGACTTCACGTCCTGCTGACGGCCAATCTGCGTGAGCATACGCTCTTGTTCGGGCGTTGCTCCAGCCATTGCTGCATATTTGTTGTATTGTTGTGCGATGCTGTTTCTGCGAATTTCGTAGTTTTTGCGCGTCTGGTCGAGAGAAGCCTGAATGCTGTTCTGCAATTCGTCCATCTGCGCAGTAATCGGTGCAACGGCAGGGCTCGTTTCCGATGCGGAACGAAGCAGTCGGTTGCGCTCGAGGGCGAGTTCGTTGTATTTGGCAATCATTTGCGAAGCACCAGCGTCGTTTACGATATTCGTAGGCAGGGTTTTGTAACTGCCAGTATTCTCAATCATCGCCTCATTCATACTATTGATAAGGGCAACCTGCGTGTTGGCCTCGTGCAGTTCTTTTGAATACTCTTCTTTTCCACCAAAGCCAGCACTTCCACTCATACCAAGCGTTACGATGCCATGGCTCTGCTTGTAAGCCTGAAGTTCACCTTCCGTTGCTCCCAGTTCGGCATTGATCTTCTCCAGACGAGAGTTGATGAACGCCTCGGTATTGACGGCAATCTCGTTTTTGTCTTCGTTGGCCTGACGGTTGTAGCAGACCACCAACTGACGCAGATAGTCGGCTGCGCGCTGCGGAAGCGGATCGGTCATCACCAATTGGGCAATAGTGTTACTCTTTGCAGACGGACTCACACCCAAACGTCCTGCAAATCCGTAGGAAGCCGTTTTGGGTGACAGAATTTGCACTTTGAATGTACTTCCCGGATTGGCTGTTGTTACAGAATTTTGCGTGAAAGTCAGCGTTCCTGCGGAAATCTGGAACGATGTCGGCAGTTTGGTGATGACTTTCTTGAAAGATTTTCCGTTGTAAGTTCCCTCGACGTGATAACCGTCTTTCTCAACATCAATGTCAATGTTGATGGGACCCGAGAGTTTTTCAAGGTGAGCCGGATCAATATCGACAGAAATCGGCTGATTCAGGTAAAGGAGGTTTTCCGTCACCTTACCCACGCTCTTGTAAGTCGTGTAGAGCTTCAGGTCGCGAACCGTCTGCTCAGACAAAAAGCGTGAGCGCAGGATTTCCATCTCGGTCTCGATACCCGACGTGTTCGCAAGGGTTCCGAAGGTGGTACTGTTCATCAGTGCGCCTCTTCCTCGGCCCTCGTCGCCTTTAATGATCAGCTTGGCGTAGGCCTGATAAATCGGCGTTGTGTAACGCAGATAGATGGCTGCCAGTCCCAAGCAGAAAATCAGCGAAAGCACAAACCACTTCCAGTTCAGGATCAGGGTTTGGTAAATTTTTTGGAAGTCAATCAATGATTTCTCTTCCTGTTCTGTTGCATTCTCAATTGCAATGTTTTTGTTCTCTTCCATATTACTTTTTTAATTATTGTTATCCAAAATAATTTCTCAAAAAAACGATTTCTGACTTTTTCAACCGCCAATCAACTGCAAAAGATACTGCCCGTAGGCGTTTTTCTGCATCGGCTGGGCGATTTCGCGCAGTTTTTCGGGAGTAATCCAGCCGTTGAGCAGGGCAATTTCCTCGAGACAGGCGATTTTCAGACCTTGACGCTTCTCGATGACTTCGATGAAGGTGCTGGCCTCGCTCAGACTGTCGTGTGTGCCGGTGTCGAGCCACGCAAAACCGCGCTGCAACTTCCGAACTTTCAGTTCGCCGCGCTTCAGATATTCCTGATTGACGGTCGTGATTTCCAGTTCACCACGTGCACTGGGCTTGATGTTCTTGGCGATTTCAACCACGCTGTTCGGGTAGAAATACAGGCCGACCACGGCATAGTTCGACTTCGGCTCCTTCGGCTTTTCCTCAATGCTGAGGCAGTTGCCCTCGTCGTCGATTTCAGCCACGCCGTAGCGCTCTGGGTCGTTCACGTAATAGCCGAAAACCGACGCTTTCCCGTTCTGTTCGGCATCGACGACGCTCTGGCGGAGCAGTTCCGTGAAGCCGACGCCGTGGAAAATGTTGTCGCCGAGCACGAGGCAGGCGCAATCGTCGCCGATGAACTCCTCGCCGATGATGAAAGCCTGCGCCAGACCGTCGGGACTGGGCTGCTCGGCATATTCAAAACGCACGCCGAAGTCGCTGCCGTCGCCCAAGAGCCGACGGAAACCCGGCAGGTCGTGCGGGGTCGAGATAATCAGAATCTCGCGTATGCCCGCGTTCATTAAAGCCGAGATGGGATAGTAGATCATCGGCTTGTCGAAAATCGGAATCAGCTGCTTGCTGATGCCTTTTGTGATGGGGTAGAGGCGGGTTCCTGAGCCGCCTGCCAATACAATTCCTTTCATATTTTTCTGAAATTCCGTGCAAAGGTAAGAAAAAATCGTCAAAGTGAAAAGCATTTTTCAAAAAAATGTCGATAATCGGCGATTTTTTTGTTGTCAGGTTTTTGCAGAATTATTTTGTCAATTGCTCAGATTGTTGTAATTTTGCACAGAAAAAGTTTTGTTTAACGTAAAAATTTTTGAAAAAAAAGACATGGGAATATTATCGAATCTATTCGGAAAGAAGTCTGAAAAGAAGAAGGCAGGCGGTATGGAAGACTATATGATGCTCGTTAGAGTTTACTTTCAATCGGCGATTGCTTCTGAACTGGGAATCAATAACTTATCGATGTTTCCAGACTTGCGGACTTTCAAGACGACATTGCGCGTTCCGACGGTGAACAACAAACTCGGCGTGGGCGAGAAGTCGCATTGTCGGAAGATGATGAAAGAACTTTACAAAACGGACGACTCGTTTTTCAAGGAAATCGACCAAAGCATCCGAAAGAACTGTCGGAAACTTCAAGACGTGCAAGTTTACCTGATTCAGTTCCAAGGTTTTTCGCAAGACCTGATGATGCTCACGGGCAACCTGATGAAGTTCAAACTGCGCGTGCCGTCGTTCTTCAAGAGTGCCATCTACCAAATGACGGAGAAAACCGTCGGCGACATCTTCACGAAAAACGACTACAAGGACGCCGGCGTGATGAAGACCGTCGCGGCTATCCGCCAGTACAACAAGCGGCTCGGTTTCTCGCAGAAATGGATTACCGACTTCGTCTATAACGTGGTGATGCTCGCCAAGAAAGAGCCTCGCCCGACGGACGAGAAGGCTTGAAGAATGACTTGAATGAATCGCCGTAAATGAAAAAATATCAAAGAAAATTTGCGAGGTTCAAAAAAAAGGACTAATTTTGTGGGCAAATTCGTAGTTGCATGGACGCAAATGAGAAAAATAAGAAAACATTGACGCTTTTTACGACCCGTATGAGGCAGATGATTCTCCAGTTCACAGAGATGAAGTCGGAGAACGCTCGTCTGCGTGTGCAGGCCGCAGAGCGCGATGGGCGAATCAAGGAACTTGAGGCGCAACTGGCTCAGGCGAAAGGCGACTATGAAAACCTGAAAATGGCGAAGATGATTGAGATGTCCGACCACGACCTCGAAGGAGCGCAGAAGCGGTTGGCAAAACTCATTCGCGACGTCAATAAGTGTATAACGCTACTGAGTGAGAAATAAAAAATCGGAGCGATGGCTGAAGGAAACAAGAAACTGAATATACGGTTGAACCTGTATGATACCGACATGGCGGTGAAGGTATTCCCCGAAGAGGAGGAATACTACCGCAATGCGGCTAAACTCATTACGAATACGATGAACACTTACGTGCCCATTCTTCGCGGAAAGAAGACTGAGAAGGAAATCATGTATGCGGCGATGCTCGACATTGCGTTGATGTATGAGAAGGACAATACGGGTTCCTATAGCGATATTCTCGAACAGTTGACTTCGGAAATCGAGGAAGCTCTGAAAAACGATTGAGAATATTCATTTAAATTAAAGTTAAATACAAATGATTTCAATACTGATTACAGCCGTTGCCGGCCTGATTGTAGGCGGTTTGATCGGCTATGCTATTTTCCGTTACGTGGTTAAGGGAAAATATAATGAGATGATTGCAGCCGCCGACAAGGAGGCTGAAGTGATTAAGGAGAAAAAGCTCTTGGAGGTGCGCGAGAAGTTCCTCAACAAGAAGAGCGAACTCGAAAAAGAGGTGCAGCAGCGCAACCAGCGCATTCAGCAGAGCGAAAACAAGCTGAAGCAGCGCGAAATCTCGCTGAACCAGCGTCAGGAGGAACTCGGTCGCCGCAAGCAAGAGGTGGAGCAGAGCCAGCAGCGCGTCGATAACGAGAAGAAGTTGCTCGCCATCAAGCAGGATGAGCTTGAGAAAATGCAGAGTCAGGAACGGGCGAAACTCGAAGAACTCTCCGGACTGAGCGCCGACGAGGCGAAAGGTCGCCTGATTGAGAGTCTGAAGGACGAGGCTCGAACCGACGCTGCCAGTTACATCAACGAAATCATGGACGAGGCGAAACTCAACGCCAATGCGCAGGCGAAGAAAATTGTCATCCAGACGATTCAGCGCGTGGCGACGGAAACGGCCATCGAGAACAGCGTTTCGGTGTTCCACCTCGAAAACGACGACATCAAGGGTCGCGTCATCGGTCGCGAAGGTCGAAACATTCGTGCTTTGGAGGCCGCCTGCGGTGTTGAACTCGTCGTTGATGACACGCCCGAGGCCATCGTCATCTCGGCTTTCGACCCGATTCGCCGCGAAGTTTGCCGTCTGGCCTTGCACCAACTCGTCAGCGACGGTCGCATCCATCCGGCTCGCATCGAGGAAGTGGTTGCGAAGGTCAAGAAACAACTCGACAACGAAATCGTCGAGACGGGTAAGCGCACGGCCATCGACCTCGGCGTTCACGGTTTGCATCCCGAACTGATTCGCATCGTCGGAAAGATGAAATATCGCTCGTCCTACGGCCAGAACCTGCTGCAACACGCCCGCGAAACGGCCAATCTCTGCGCGGTCATGGCGGCTGAACTCGGTCTGAATCCGAAGAAGGCAAAACGCGCCGGACTGTTGCACGACATCGGCAAAGTGCCCGACGAGAATACCGACGATCCGCACGCGCTCTATGGCGCGAAAATCGCCGAAATGTATAAGGAAAAGCCCGATATTTGCAACGCCATCGGTGCCCACCACGACGAAATGGAAATGCAGACGCTTTTGGCGCCCATCGTGCAGGTGTGCGACGCGATTAGCGGTGCCCGTCCGGGTGCGCGTCGCGAGATAGTCGAGGCTTACATGAAGCGTTTGAACGACCTCGAGGCCATCGCCCTGAGCTATCCGGGCGTGACGAAAACCTACGCAATTCAGGCTGGTCGCGAGTTGCGCGTCATCGTCGGTGCCGACAAGATGTCGGATGCCGAAACCGAGGCACTCAGCGGTCAGATTGCATCGAAGATCCAGAACGAAATGACCTATCCGGGGCAGGTGAAGATTACGGTGATTCGTGAAACGCGGTCGGTGGCGTATGCGAAGTAGTATTAAAGCCTGGCAAACGATGTTTGCCGGGCTTTTATTGCCATCATTTCCATTTCGATGAGCCAGCCCGGACGACAAACTTTCCCGTGAACAATCACCCACGGATGCGTCGGGAAACGCTCCTCGAAAAGCCGTTTGACGGTCGCGTAGTCGGCAGGGTCGCGCAGATAGACAATCATTTGCGCCGCGTCGTCGAAACTGCAATCGGCCTCGGCGAGCAGCACTTCCACGTTCTCCCACATCCGACGGCATTGCGCCACGATGTCGCCCACGTGCAAGATTTCGCCCTTGTTGTCGATGCTTGCCGTGCCGGAGATGAAAACGTGGCGGCGGTCGCCGTAATCCACGAAAGTTCCGCGCTCGAAGGCCACGCCGTAGTCGCTCGTGCGATTCAAGTGCGTCGGCGCGTAGAGATAGCCGATTTGTGCCTGTTGGATGCCGCCGACGGCGTAAGCGTCCATCTGCGAGAGCACTTGCGCGTCAGCCTGACGGCCTCCGATGCCCGTACTCGCGATAAAATGGGTGTTTTCCGTGAGATTTTGGGTGGCGAAAACCTCGTTTCGAGCCTTCACCACGCCTGCGTAGTTCAAATCGACCTCGTTCACGAAAAACCACGTGCGAATACAGTTGTCGGCAAGCGTAACGTCCTCATTTTCAAGTTGTTCGACATATTTTTCAAGCAAAATTCGCGTCTGCTTTTCGGAATTTTCGGCACAGTTGCAGGCGTTGGCAAGCCACAGATGGCGATACGCTCCGTGACGCGCTTCAAAAAGCCCATTTTCAAGCCGTTTTCGCTGCATTTTCGTCGCCAAATACGCCCAAACTGCGATTTTTGTGCCGTTCAGCGGCGGCTGTTGCACGATGCTCACGGCGCAGTCGGTTTCTGTTTCGCAGTTTTTCAGAAAATCGGCCTGATTGCTTGCGTCGCTCAGGAAATAACGCTTGAAAATCGCTTCTGCGCCGTCGGTTTCCGTCTGTTGCAGTTGCGCGAGCGTCGCCATCACCGTTTCCACCTGCTCCCGAAACGAAAGCATCGGATTCGTGATGCCGACGACGACATGAAACTCCTCGACTTCCACGCCCTCCGTGAAACTGAAAATCCTCGCTTCCGCGTTCTTGAATGTCAAAATTTGATGCATAAAAACTTTCTATTTTACAATTACAACCCAATGTCCTCCTTTGTCTGGACCAACTCGACGAATGACCCCTTTCGTTTGCAATGTCTTTAAATCTCGCCGGATGGTTCTTTCATTGACATTGAATTGCGCCGAAAGGGTTGCGGACGTTTCTAGGACATTTTCTAGGACATTTTCTATGACATTTTTCTGTCCGGTTTCTATTAAACGTGCAATAATATTTTTTTGACGAACTGACAAACCTTCAGGCAATCCCATAGATAACTCTTTAGGCTGAATCTGAGCCACATTATTCCTCTGGAACGTCACCCTCACACCACCATACGCTGATTCTGTCTTTGGCATGGGCAATCCTGCGCCCTCGAAACCTTCACGAATCTTCTTGTAGCCACGCCCCCAAGCGTCAATGAATCCTGCTTTGAAGAAGGCATTGGCAATGTTCCTGTTGCGAGGCCGCGATGCGTGTTGCTCCAACAGCGTCTCGGGTGTGAAGCCAACAGGCAGTTCGCCCTCATTCCACACCTCGCAATAATCATCCCAGACACGCATTTGAATATGCACACCCGTGTAATCCTTGTGGCAAATCGAGTTATAGAGAATCTCGCGAAGGGCATCCTCCGGCACTTCCAACTTCTCAATTCTGTTCATTCCCTCGAAGGTGACGGGCATCGTTAGGTATTTCGACTTCAATATTTCAACAACCCTGTCTGCCATCTGAATGATGTTGCCCTCAATCACATCTTGGGTTATCAGATTTGCCTCGCTTCCGCTGAAACGACCTATCTTGAACTGAACACAGGTAAAATACTTCTGGGGCTTTTTTGCAAACAGCAGCAAAGCAGCGTTCTTCAGTTTTCCTTCCTCATTGATGAGGTCCAGATTCTGCAATGTCACTTCAATGGGAGCATTCCGCTCTTCGTCGGAAATTCGTCCGTTTTCATATCCCTTTCTCAAGAAATAACTGATTGCGGACTTGTCCAAATCGTCTATCGTTGCATAATCATTGGGCACATCGTCCCACGAGCGTCCCATCTTCTTCAACACGAACTGCTGCAATGCCGGTCCGCGCAATTCCTGCATCGTACTGCCAGAGCGATAGTAATACTTACCTTTATAATTGATAGGGATGTTGCTCGGTTCCACTACCACTTCGATGTATTCCAGTCCGTCTTGTTCATTGAGGTTTACATCCGCCACAATTCCCATCGTAGTAACAATCTTGTTGGGAATGTCCTCCATCAGCCTGTCCACATTGTCCAATCCCACCACTTCATGATCATCGCTCACGCCGAAGTACAACACAGCACCCTGCGCATTCGCAAAACCGCAAATCCACTTCAGGTATTCATCGCGCCAGTTGCTTTTGTATTCCACATTCTGGCACTCTCTTGTTTTTATCTTGCCCATAGATTTTGCAAAGATACGGATTTTAATTGATTTCGACGATTTTTTTCCGAAAAATCCCGATTTTTCCTCAAAATTTCCGAAGCAAGACGCTGAGGCTCACGACCGCAATCAGAATAATGAATAAGAATAAAATTTTCTTCATCGTCATTTCGTGCGTTCTTTCCGCCACAAAACAATAAGCAACACGGCAACGGCAACATCCACCACGTTCCACACGGTTCGCCCCAAAGCCACTTTGAAAAATGGCTGAAACAGCAAAGCCAATGCGCCAAACGTGATTGCTAACTCGTTTTTCTTTTCTTCATAATAACGAAAAGCCATCACAGCAAACACTACCATCGACACAAACCGAACCATCTGGTAATAACCATACGGCATCGGGGCGAGGCATAGAAGCAGAAAAACTGCTAATATCAAATATATTTGTTTCATCCTCGGCAAAGGTACTAATTATTTTTCATTTATAGCATATCTTACAAGGTTTTCTGTTTTTTGATTTCGCATATTCTGAAGTTACAGATTTGATTTCTTTACTACATTTATTTAAGCCTCGGCAATTGCGGTTGTTATGATAGCTATACGCATCTGGACCAGTACAGATAAACACAATAGTATTATTTTGTACCGAAGAAATGGTTAGAGTGTAATAACCACATAACATTAGTGATAGCAGTATTTTTTTCATCACTATCAAATTGCGCTAAAATGCCTCTTCAAAATTACTTCCTTGTGTTTGAAAATTACCACTTCGACGAAGTTGGAGTACATAACTTAATATTGCATCATCGATTTCTTGGGGATAGTCTTTGGATATTCCATTTTCTTTGGCAAATCCCCCCACTATACCATCTTTTATAGTTTTATTAGGATTCCATCCTTCACCCATATAAAAGAATGTCTGGAATGTGCCATTAGGAATGTCAAATTGATAAGTGTCGCCAGCATTTATATATCCATGAGCTATAACTTTCCCATTTTGGTTGTTCCTTTTTATGGTGACAATAACATCTGAATTTTCAGGAGCCGTCACTTTTATTCCAGAGCATTGAGCATAGGGGCAATCGTAGTTTCTTCCATAGAACTTCGCGTATGGAGTTGCACCTGTTGTTAAAGAATTGCTTATGAACGCATCATTTTGACTATCT
>JAFYJH010000037.1 GCA_017538195.1 Prevotella sp. | reverse complement strand
TTCTACAATAACTTAAAACTTAAAAACAATGAAAGTCTATCAGACAAACGAAATCAAAAACATCGCGCTGATTGGCAGTGCGGGTTCCGGCAAGACGACTCTTGCCGAAGCAATGGTCTATGAGGCCTGCATCATCAAACGCCGTGGCACCGTAGAGGGTAAAAACACGATGAGCGACTACTTCCCCGTGGAGCAGGAGTACGGTTATTCGGTATTCTCGACCGTTTTCCACACCGAGTGGAACGGCAAGAAACTGAACATCATCGACTGTCCGGGCTCGGACGACTTCGTCGGCGGTGCCATCACGGCACTGAACGTGACCGATCAGGCCGTCATCCTCGTCAATGGAACGTATGGCCCGGAGGTTGGCACGATGAACGCTTTCCGCAACACGGCCAAGTACGGAAAACCCGTGATTTTCCTTGTGAACCAACTCGACAAGGACAACTGCGACTTCGACCAGATTCTGAACCAGTTGAAGGATGTTTATGGTCCCAACTGCGTGCCTGTGCAGTATCCCATCGCGACCGGTCCCGGCTTCAACGCCGTCATCGACGTGCTTTTGATGAAGAAATATTCGTGGAAGCCGGAAGGCGGTGCTCCCATCATCGAGGACATTCCTGCTGACCAACTTGACAAGGCTAAGGAAATGAAGGCTGCCCTCGTGGAAGCCGCAGCCGGAGGCGACGACGCTTTGATGGAGAAGTTCTTCGAGACGGAGGACCTCACGGAAGACGAGATGCGCGAAGGCATCCGCAAGGGACTCGTCACTCGCTCGATTTTCCCCGTTTTCTGCGTTTGCGCAGGCAAGGACATGGGCGTGCGCCGCTTGATGGAATTCCTCGGCAACGTGGTTCCCTTCGTGAGCGATATGCCGAAGGTGAAGAATGCCGCAGGCGACGAAATCGCTCCCGACAGCAACGGCCCGACATCGCTGTTCTTCTTCAAGACCGGCATGGAGCCGCACATCGGCGAAGTGTCGTATTTCAAGGTGATGAGCGGTTCGGTGAAGACTGGCGACGACCTGACCAACGCCGATCGCGGCTCGAAGGAGCGCATGGGTCAGCTTTACGCTTGTGCCGGTGCGAATCGCGTGGCCGTCGATGAGTTGAAGGCTGGCGACATCGGTTGCACCGTGAAACTGAAGGATGTGAAAACGGGCAACACGCTGAACGCAAAGGAAATCGACTGGAAATTTGACTTCATCAAGTATCCGAACTCGAAATATTCGCGTGCAATCAAGGCCGTGAACTCTTCGGAAATGGAAAAACTGATGGCTGCCGTGATGAAGATGCGTCAGGAAGACCCGACGTGGGTGGTCGAGCAGTCGAAAGAACTTCGCCAGACCATTATTCACGGTCAGGGCGAATTCCACCTGCGCACGCTGAAGTGGCGCTTGGAAAATAACGAGAAGATTCAGGTCGAATACGTCGAGCCGAAGATTCCGTATCGCGAAACCATCACGAAGATGGCTCGTGCCGACTATCGCCACAAGAAGCAGTCGGGCGGTGCCGGTCAGTTCGGCGAAGTCCACCTGATTCTGGAGCCTTACACCGAGGGAATGCCCGACCCGACATCGTTCAAGATCAACGGTCAGGAGTTCAAGATGAACATCAAGGGCAAGGAAGAAATCGATTTGGAGTGGGGCGGCAAACTCGTCTTTATCAACTCCGTGGTCGGTGGTGCCATCGATGCCCGCTTCATGCCCGCCATTCTGAAGGGTGTGATGGAGCGCATGGAGCAAGGTCCGCTCACGGGTTCCTACGCGCGCGACGTGCGCGTCATCGTCTATGACGGAAAGATGCACCCGGTGGACAGCAACGAGCTTTCGTTCATGCTCGCAGGTCGCAATGCTTTTTCGGCAGCGTTCAAGGAGGCCGGTCCGAAGGTGCTTGAGCCGATTTACGACCTCGAAGTGCTCGTTCCCGGCGACTACATGGGCGACGTGATGAGCGACTTGCAGGGTCGTCGCGCCGTCATCATGGGAATGGATAGCGAGGCCGGCTATCAGAAACTCACGGCGAAGATTCCTCTGAAGGAACTTTCCAGTTACTCGATTGCCCTCAGTTCGCTCACCGGCGGTCGTGCCTCGTTCTCGACCACTTTCTCGAGCTACGAACTCGTGCCGAACGACATCCAGCAGGCTCTCATCGCCGCTCACGAGGCTGAGGAGAAGGACGAAGATTAAATCTTACGAATTTACATACGAAAAAGCGAAACTCTTGGGTTTCGCTTTTTTGTTTTGGATCAATATCGTTGATAGTCGCTTCAAATGGATGTCGTTTGACTTTCGGATTTAATAATTGAATTCCCCAAATTCCGACTTGATGGTCAGACTCTTTTTGCCTTCTTCGATGTGGCCGACAACCTGCGCGTCGATGTTGAACGAGCGCGAGATTTCGATGATTTTATCGGCCAATTCGGGTGCGACATAAATTTCCATACGATGGCCCATATTAAAGACTTGGTACATCTCGCGCCAGTCGGTCTGCGAACAGTCGTGGATGATGCGGAACAGCGGCGGCACGGGAAACAGATTGTCCTTGACGACGCGGCAGTTCTCGCCCACGAAATGCAGGACTTTCGTCTGTGCGCCACCCGTGCAATGTACCATTCCGTGAATGTCTGCGCGATGTTGGTCGAGGATTTTCTTGATGACGGGCGCGTAGGTTCGAGTGGGGGAGAGGACGAGTTGCCCAACAGTCAAAGCCGGGGACGACAGGGGGGCTTCTAATTCGTATTTTCCACTATAAACAAGTTCATCGGGCACGGCGTGGTCGAAACTTTCGGGGTATTTTTCCGCCAAATATTTGCTGAACACATCGTGGCGAGCCGAAGTGAGGCCATTTGAGCCCATTCCGCCGTTGTAACGGTCTTCGTAAGTCGCCTGACCCGTTGAACTCAGGCCGACAATCACGTCGCCCGGGCGGATTCGGGCATTGTCGATGACTTCCGAGCGTTTCATACGGCACGTAACCGTCGAATCGACGATAATCGTGCGCACAAGGTCGCCCACATCCGCCGTTTCGCCGCCAGTTGCATAGATTCCGATGCCCATTTCGCGCAGTTCGGCGAGCAGTTCATCAGTACCGTTGATGATGGCGGAAATCACCTCGCCCGGAATCAGCAGTTTGTTGCGTCCGATGGTCGAACTGACGAGGATGTTGTCCGTCGCGCCCACGCAGAGTAGGTCGTCGGTGTTCATCACGATGGCATCTTGCGCAATGCCTTTCCAGACGCTCAAATCGCCCGTTTCGCGCCAGTACATATAGGCCAACGACGACTTCGTTCCGGCACCGTCGGCGTGCATGATGTTGCAATAGTCGGGGTCGCCGCCGAGAATGTCGGGGATAATCTTGCAAAACGCCTGTGGATAAAGGCCCTTGTCGATGTTTTTAATAGCGGCGTGAACGTCTTCCTTTGCGGCTGAGACGCCACGCTGCGAATAGCGACCAGAGCCCCCTAAAATAGGGGGTTGGGGGTCTAAACGACCAACTTGTATATTTTCTCTCTCTTCCATTTTATTCAATAAATGATTTATTCAGACCCCCATCCCCCTAACTTAGGGGGCAAAGTCTTAAAATTTAACTTCCGGAGCCTTCTGCGCACCTGCTTCAGCCTCGAATTTCGTCATTTTGTCAAAACCGAACAGACCGGCGAGGATGTTTTTCGGGAACGCACGGATGACTTGGTTGTAGTTCTGCACGGCGAGGTTGAACTTGTTGCGAGCCTCGTTGATGCGGTTTTCCGTGCCTTCGAGTTGCACCTGCAAATCCTTGAAGTTCTCGTTGGCTTTCAGGTCGGGATAGTTCTCCTGAATGGCAATCAGTTTGCCGAGAGCCGAGCCAAGTTCGCCCTGTGCGGCTTGGAACTCCTGAAGTTTCTCAGGCGTCATGTTTTCGGGGTCGAGCGTGATTTGCGTAGCCTTTGAACGAGCGCTAATCACGTTTTCAAGCGTCTCCTGCTCATGCTTGGCATAGCCCTTGACCGTTTCCACGAGGTTCGGAATGAGGTCGGCACGACGCTGATAGGCCGACTGCACGTTGGCCAGCGCGGTTGTGGCGCTTTCCTGCACTCCCACCATTGAATTGTAAGCACTTGCAGCCCATCCGCCAATGACGAGAGCCGCGACAATCAGTAAAATCCAACTTTTTTTCATGATTCTAAAAATTTTAAATTGTTAATGTTTTAATTGTTAAATAGTTAAATTTCAATATCAATCGTATAATGTTAAACGTTAAAATGTTAAAATATTAAATGGTCAAATTGTCAAATCGTCAAATCTCATCACCATCTCGACGTAGCACCTCCGCCACCGAAACTGCCGCCGCCATAGCCACCGCCGAAACCGCCTCCGAAGCCTCCGCCGCCAAAGCCGCCACGCGAACCACTTGAGCCGAATCCGCTACCGCCCGTGCTGACATAGACCGGCGTTTCGATGAACGGATTGCTGGCGAGCGTACCGACTCCGTAGATGGACAGCCACTCGTATTTCCGCTCCATAATGACCGTGAGAATCAGCCATCCGACGAGGAACCAGAAGTAGAGTCCGAGCGTCATCGAATCGTCGCCGACGCTGCGCGGAAGTGCCATTTCGGGCATCGGTTTGTCCTTCATAAAGGCATAGAGTCCGTCCGCCAGATAGAGCATTGCGCTGTCGGGCATCTCGGCTCTCATCGCCGGAACCACGTATCGCTGCTCCAATCGGTGACATTCGGCATCGGTCAGATGGGCTTCGAGGCTGCGACCCGGCGACATATTGATGGAATGGTCTTCGTAGCCCACGACAATCACCAATCCGAGGTCGTTGCGCCCCACGCCGTAGCGGTTTCCGACGTCTTGCGCCATTCGGAACGGGTCGTCGTTTTCGATGTGATTCACGACGATAACCGCCGACTCAATGCCAAACTCATTGTCAAGTTGAAGCATCGTTTCGTTGATGCGGCTGACGGTCGATTCCGAGAGCACGTTGTCGGGGTTGGAAACGTATTGCGAACCGTCGGTGAGGTGGGGCAGGGGAATGTTTTCGGCGTTCCAGTAGATTTTTTCCTCGCTCGAAGCGACCTGCGAGCCATTTTCCAGCTCGTTCAACTCTGAACCGTAGCAATAAAACGCGCCTGCGAAGCCGATAATCAGCAGCCAAGCCCAGAAAAGTCGGAACAGTTTGAAGCGTTTCGTCTCCGTCGTTTTCCAGAACGAAACAAAGCCGTTCAACTCGTTGGCGTATTGCTTTTGCAGCGTTTCATAGCGTGTCGAAAAAGTCCTTTTGAGGCTTCGTTTGTTGAGGTTTCCAACAAGTTGCAGCGTTTTTTTCTCCCTTTCGTATTCCGAGTTGAGGTCGCGCACTTGTTCGTTGTATTTCGACGCGATTTTCGACATTCCGGCGTGTTTCTGCTCAAGCAATTTCTTGCTGTCGCGATTGAGAACGGTATCGGCAATCAGTCCGCCGACGGCCACGGTCGCCATCGTGATGGCAAAGGGCGTAATGCCGATGGGCGGAAACAGCACCATCGCCACCACCAGAAGAATGAACGCTACATAGAATTTCGTCATTCCGCTGAACAGTTTTTTGCCGCTATTTTGAGTAATTTCTGTCATATTTTTTCTTATTTTATATAATCACTCCACACTTCACACTCCACACTTCACGAAAATCAATCATCGCTGTGCCAAAACTCCCACGACGCGAAAGCCTGCAAGAGCAGCATTTCCAGACCATTGACAACAGTCGCCCCGTAAGCCTTTCCGCGCTTCATAAACAGCGTTTCGTCGGGGTTGTAGAGCAGGTCGTAGAGCAGCGTGTGGCTGTCCATCGCCTCGTAGGGCAGGTTCGGGCAGGAATCCACGTGCGGATACATTCCGAGCGGCGTACAATTCACGATCACCTTGTATTCGCGCATATCTTCGGGCGTGATGTCCTCGTAGAGAATCGCCCCGTTTCGACCCGTCCGACTGACGAAAGTCGTTTCGAGTCCGAGCGAGCGCAGGCCGTAGTCGATGGCTTTCGACGCGCCGCCAGTGCCCAAAATCAATGCCTTTTTATGGCACGGCTCCAACAGCGGTTCGATGCTCTGCGTGAAGCCGATGACATCGCTGTTAAAGCCTTTCAAATGGATGTTTTTGCCCTTCCGACGGACGCGAATCACGTTCACCGCACCGATGGCACGGGCTTCGGGACTCACCGCGTCGAGAAACGGAATGACCTGCTGCTTGTAGGGAATCGTCACATTGAGTCCGCGCAGTTCGGGGTTCTTGTCGAGCACTTCGCGAAGGCTGTCAATCGTGGGAATCTCGAAGTTGATGTAGCACGCATCGATGTTCTCGTTCTGAAACTTCTCGTTGAAGTAACTGACCGAGAACGAATGTCCGAGCGGATAGCCTATGAGTCCGTATTTTTCCATTTTTTATCGCCCCCTAAAATAGGGGGTTGGGGGTCTTATTTAATTATCATTTAGTAGCAAAATACATCGTACAGATGCCGAATGTCATTCGCTGGAATCGGGCTTGAGAAAAACCTGATTTTTTCAATATTTCAACCATTTTTTCGCCTTGCGGAAAGGCTTCGATGGTCGCCGTGAGATATTCGTAGGCGCGTTTGTCGCGCGAAACGAGCCGTCCGTAGAGCGGCAAAACCGTGTGGGAATACAGGCGGAAGAGCTGTTTCATCGGGAAGCGCACGGGAGTCGTCAGTTCCACAACGCTCAGATGACCGCCTTTTTTCAACACGCGGCACATTTCGCTGAGTCCTTTTTCGAGTTCGGCAAAATTGCGGATGCCGAAGGCCGCCGTGACCGCGTCGAACGACTCGGCAGGGCAGGAGAGCGCGAGGCAGTCCTCTTTCTGGAATTGGATGACCGCCGACAGCCCTTTCTGCGCGACTTTCTGCCGTCCGATTTCCATCATTCCCTCCGAAATGTCGGCTCCGACAATCGCCTGCGGATGCAGCATTTCAGCCGCGAGGATGGCGAAGTCGCCCGTGCCGGTTGCAATGTCGAGCAGCGTCTGCGGCTTGTGTGGCGCGAGAGCCTCGATCGCCTTTCGCCGCCAGCCTCGGTCGATATTCCACGACAGCCGATGGTTCAGTTTGTCGTAGGTCGGCGCAATGTTGTCGAACATCTGCTCAACTTGCTGCGCTTTTTCGCCTTCGCCGTAAGGCTTTATTTTTTCCTGCTCGTACATTATTTATTTTGTTAATCAGTTAAATAAATTATTCTGCTAACATCTTTGCCAAGTTTACCTTCATTTAATTCATCATGTAACCAAAAATACTCGCCTTCATATGTTCTTGTAAATTGAGTTGTTACTGTTCTATGTACGGCAAATATCCAAAATTGACTGCATTTTTTAAAATTTTCTTCAGAATTATCAATGAAGTAATTTTTTTTTGCTTCGAGATATTTTTCTAACAAGTCATATTTTACCACGCACCATGTTGTTTCGTATCCATACACATTATCAACTAAATTAACAACATCATCTTTTGACCCTTGTCTACGAAGTTCATTTAGAATATAATAAACAACGGGCTGTTTCCCTTTTTCTTCTATTATAAATGTTGAGTCTGTTTTTGTTATTAATGTTTTACGATTTTCAATTTTTAGAGCATCATCAAACTTATCAAAATGTTTAATTTTGGTATAAATTTGTGCATTACAGGTTGATCCAATTAGCCCAAATAATAATGTCAATAAGAACTTTTTCATATTGTTTATAGTTTAATTCAATAATTGCTTTTAACTTTTCAACTTACCAAGAAATTCTGTGACATTTTTCTCGATTCGTGCAGCAATATCGCTTTCGTCGATGGTTTTGTCAAACTTTTCGCCCACGATTTTTTCGTAGAGTTCAATATATCTTTCGCTGACGCTTTCCGCGTATTCGTCGGTGATTTCGGGCATCGTCTGGCCCGGCTCGTTCATAAAATCGTGCTCGATGAGCCACTGGCGCACAAACTCCTTCGACAACTGCTTCTGCGGCTCGCCCTTCGCGAACTTTTCCTCATAGCCGTCGGCGTAGAAATAACGGCTGCTGTCGGGCGTGTGAATCTCGTCAATCAGATAGACCTTGCCGTCGCGCTTGCCGAATTCGTACTTCGTATCGACCAGAATCAGACCCTGCTTGGCGGCGATTTCCTGACCACGCGCAAATAGCCGTCGCGTGTAGTCCTCCATCACCTTGTAATCCTCCTCCGAGACCAGACCTTGCGCAATGATTTCCTCACGCGAAATGTTCAAGTCGTGACCTTCGTCGGCCTTTGTCGTCGGCGTGATGATCGGCTCTGGGAAACGCTCGTTCTCGCACATTCCGTCGGGCAACCGAACACCGCAAATCTCGCGCACGCCGTTTTTGTAGTCGCGCCACGCCGAACCCGTCAGAATCCCTCGGATAATCATTTCCACGCGGAATCCCTCGCACTTCACGCCGACCGTCACCATCGGGTCGGGCGTTGCCAATTTCCAGTTCGGACAGATGTCTGCCGTTGCGTCGAGGAATTTCGCTGCAATCTGGTTCAGCACCTGCCCTTTGAAGGGAATTCCCTTCGGCAGAATCACGTCGAAGGCCGAGATTCGGTCGGTTGCGACCATCACCAGCAAGTCGTCGTTGATGTCATACACGTCGCGCACTTTCCCGTGGTACACGCTCTTTTGACCCTCGAAATGGAAGTCAGTTTTTGTCAATGCTTTCATACGATTTTTATTTTTTAAGCTTCATTTTCAGTTTCAAGCGACAAAAATACAAAAAATATCGCAAAAACAAAAACTATCGACCGACTTTTTGTTTTCTCAGCCGATTTTTTACGAAAAAAACGACTTTTCGAGCGAGGTGAATCGATTTCAATAGCTCAATTCCACGACATAATCAATGTCGGTGGGCGCATTGGCGAATTGCAGGGCGATGCCGCCATCGACGCGGGTGAACTTCACGGTTTTTCCGCTTTTGAACTCAATGGCTCGCTTCACCTTATTATTTTTTAGGGGCACGAAAAGGCCGTTGTCGGCGAGCGAAAGGACGTGGATGAAAAGGCGGTTTCCCTTGCGCGTGCTCACGCCCCACGAGTGCGGTTGGACCTCGCCGCCGCGTGTGCCATAGACGGTTTCGCCGAACTGTTCGAGCCACTGACCGATTTCCGCGAGGCGACTGGCGGCTTCTTCGGGCAGTTTTCCGTTGGGTTCCGGGCCGATGTTGAGCAGCAGGTTGGCGTTGCGTCCGGCGGCTCCGACGAGCAAGTGGATGAGTTGGCGCGTCGATTTGTAGTCGCGGTCGGTGATGTTGTAGCCCCACGTGCGGTTCATCGTTTCGCACGACTCAAGCGGCAGCGTCTGGCTGATGCCGTTTTCGCCCGAATAGCCGGCCTTGTTCTCGCCCGGCAGGTCGCGCTCGAAAATCTGCACATCCTCGCCGTCGAAAGGCGGCAGATGGTGGTTGTTGGCGACGAGGCACGACGCTTGCAGGCTGTGGATGAGGTCGTATTGCGGACGCAGTTGCCAGTCGAAAGGAGTCGGGTCTTCTTCGTGGTCCCAAACGCCGTCGAACCAAATTGCGCCGATTTTCCGTAGTTCGTCAGCAATTCCGTCAGTTGCTCGTTCATAAACGCCTGATAATGCTTCCAATTCTGCTGATTTTTGGGACGGCCTGTGCCGCGTCCCGTGCGCCCCATCGGGTAGTCCGTGCGTCCCCAGTCGAGGTGGGAATAATAGAAATGCAGGGCGATACCGTGACGCTCGCAGGCTTCGCTCAGTTCCTTGAGAACATCGCGCTTGAAAGGCGTCGCCTTGACGATGTTGTAGTCGCTCGCGGCAGAGTTCCACATCGAAAAACCGTCGTGGTGGCGCGAGGTAATCGTGATGTATTTCGCCCCCGACGCTTTGATGGCCTGCACCCATTCGTCGGCGTTGAACAGCGACGGATAGAAGCCTGCGGCGAGTTTCGGATATTCCAGATAGTTGATGTTGCGGTTCTGCATCACCCACTCGCCCTGTCCGAGCATCGAGTAGATGCCCCAGTGCAGGAAAATGCCGAATTTCTTGTCTTGGAACTCCGTTTGCGCCTGCCGAATGGCCTCGGAAGGCTCGTAAACACCCTGCGCCGTGGCGTTGCCGAGCGCAAAAATCAATACCGTTTGAAGAATCAGTCGTTTCAGTTTCATATCGTTCAATTTATTTGTCGTCGTAATGGCCGTAGGCTGTGAGCACGAGCACAACAACTTCCCTGTCGTTGATTTCGTACACCAACCGATGCTTTTTCGTGATGCGACGGCTCCACTCTCCGCTGCGGTCGCCCGAAAGCTGCTCGGGCTTGCCCGTGCCTGTGCGCGGATGGTCATACAATTCGCCGATAAGCCGCAACGCCTTTCGGTAAGCCTTTGGCTCGTTGGCCTTCAAACGCTTTAGGTCGTCCTGCGCTTTGGCCTTGATATCAACAAAATATTTGCTCATAGGCTGCTGATGTATTGGTCCAAGTCTTCAACACTGGCAAAACGCATCGACGGGCCTTTCTTCGCCTCATCGACACGCGCAAAAAACTCCTCGCGGCTCATCAGCGTGGGGTCGGGCTTTTGGGCTGTGAGTTTCTTCACATACTTCAAAACTTTCTTCAAAAGCGTCTCGTCGTCGGCAATCTCGCCCATTGCGCGATACAGTTCTGCATTCAATTGTAGTACGGTCATAATTTTTATTTTTAATGGTTTATGGCGGCAAAGTTACGAAATAATTAAGAATTTTGAACGAGAAACGATGAATTATTTTTGCAAATTTGAAAAAATATGTCGCAATTTTTGTCTG
>JAFYJH010000036.1 GCA_017538195.1 Prevotella sp. | reverse complement strand
GGGCGTAAGCCGTCAGAATGATGACGCCCACCACCACGCACTCAATCAATATCGTCCAGAAGTCTCCCAAGCCAAGCGTCTGGCGCAGAAGACTGTCGAACCATTGTGTTATAATACTGAAATCAAACATAAGAACCCACCCCCATCCCCTCCCAACGGGAGGGGCGTTTACGAACTTCGGGGGCCTCCATTTTTTAAGTGTTATACATTATTTATTATTTGTCATTTGAAATCCACCTCTATCCTTTTCAGGATTCCCCTCCCTGCGGGGAGGGGTTAGGGGTGGGTCTTACCTGTCAATATCTGGAATCACGATGTCGATGGCGGCTCCCGTCGTCACGAGGTCGGCAATCTTCTGACCGCGCAGCATCGGGTCGAGCGCACCCACAAGACTCAGTCCCATCGGGCGCAACTTCAAGCGATACGGGCTCTTGTCGCCACGGGAATCGAGATAGACACCAAACTCACCGGCTGAGCCTTCCACCGAGAAATACCACTGTCCTTCGGGCAGCTTGATGATGGGTTTCTGCTTCACGTAGTAGTCGCCTTCGGGGATGTTGTCGATGAGTTGCTCGATGATGTCGAGGCTCTGGTACAACTCCTGAATGTGGACGAGATAGCGGTCCATCGAGTCGCAGCCCGTCAGCGTGATTTGCTTCCACTCCACCTTGTCGTACATATCGTAGGGATGATTCTTGCGCACGTCGTTTTTCCATCCCGAAGCGCGTCCGGCAGGGCCTGTCACACCGTAGTTGATGCAGTTTTCGAGGCTCATCGGACCGACATTTTCCAGTCGGTTGTGCGTGATGACGTTGTCGCCGAACACATCCATATACTCTTGAATCATCGGGCGCAGGTAGGCGCACAAATCCTTCACGTTTTTCACGAAATTCGGGTCGATGTCGTCCTGAAGTCCGCCGATTCGATAGTAGTTCTGAATCAGTCGTCCGCCCGTCGTCTCCTCCATCACGTTGAGCACGTGCTCGCGGTCGCGCATACAATAGAGGAAGGCCGTGAGAGCGCCCAAGTCCTGAGCGCAGCAGCCGCAGAACAGCAGGTGCGAGTCGATTCGCTGAAGTTCGTCCATAATCGTGCGGACGGTCTTGATTCGGTCGGTCAGTTCCACCTCCAATGCCTCCTCGATGACGCCGACGAGCGCGTGGCGATGCATCATCGCCGAGAGGTAGTTCAGTCGGTCGGTCAGCGCGAGCGTCTGCGGATAGGTCAGTTCCTCGCTCATCTTCTCGATGCCGCGATGGATGTAGCCCAAATGCGGATAGATTCGCTTCACAGTTTCGCCGTCGAGCACCGTCTGAAGGCGCAGAACGCCGTGTGTCGAGGGATGCTGCGGACCGATGTTGATGACGTATTCGTCGTCGGTGAACAGCGGATTTTTCTTCTCGACAAGACGACCGTTCTTGTCAATCGAATACTCGAAACCGTAGTCGGGTTCGTCGTCGTCCTCAAGCGAATATTTTCCGTCGGCCTTAAAGTCCTTGCGGAACGGATAGCCCTTGAAATCGCTGCGCAAAAAGAGGCGGCGCATGTCGGGATGACCGAGGAATTTGATGCCGTAGAAGTCGAAAACCTCGCGTTCGAGCAGGTTGGCGACCTTCCAAATATTGATGACAGAGGGAATCACGTGGTCGTCGCCCATTTGACGCGCCATCATCTTCACACTGCAACGCTCGTGACTCTTGGTATTTTCCAAAATATAAATACAACCGAGATTGCTACTCCCCTCGCCAGTTGGAGAGGGGTCGGGGGTGAGGCTAAAATCCTCGCCGATAATCGTCACAAGATAGTCGAAACCTTTCTGGTTCTTCAGATTTGCCATTTCCGAGGCAAACTGGTCGAAATCAAATACAATCGGATTCAGTTTCATACGGCAGCCTCCTCTTTTTGGGTGTTAAGTGATGGGTGTTCGGTGTTAGGTGTTGAATTTTCGGTATTAACCTTCATTTCCTCGACGAAATCCTCCGGCACTTCGGTGATGACCATCGGTTTCTTGCCGTAGATCAGTTCCTCATTCGAAACGCCGAGTTCGCGTTCTGCCTTCGTCTGCTTGTGATTCACGCCACCGAAAAATTTCTCGACCTTCACCTTGCGCTGCAACTGCATCATACCATACAAAATGGCTTCGGGACGCGGCGGACAGCCCGGAATAAATACATCGACGGGCAAAATCTCCTCGATGCCCTTCACCACGTGGTAACTCGACTTGAACGGACCGCCGCTAATCGCGCAGCCGCCCACGGCAATCACGTATTTCGGCTCGGCCATCTCGTCGTACAGACGCTTCAGCGCAGGCGCCATCTTGTGCGTAATCGTACCCGCGCACATAATCAAGTCGGCCTGACGGGGCGAATTTCGCGTCACCTCGAAGCCGAAACGGGCGAAGTCGTAACGCGCACAGCCCACCGCCATAAACTCGATGCCGCAGCACGATGTGGCGAAAGTCAGCGACCACAGCGAATTCGACCGACCCCAGTTGATCACTTGGTCGAGCGAACCCACAACCACATTCACACCACCCTCGTGAAGTTCATCGACGAGCCTCTCAAGCGTGGCGTTATCCTTAAACTCGTCATAAGGAATACTCTTGATTTTCGGCCTGAGACCGACATTCTTCGACTGAGTCGAAGATGCTTTTCTTACTTCCATTCCAAGTCTCCTTTCCTCCAGGCGTAAGCGAGGCCCAGAACCAAGACCAACAGGAAGAAGCCGATGCTGACGAGTGCCATCGACCCGAACTGCTTCACGACGACTGCCCAAGGATACAGGAACACGGTCTCGATGTCGAACATCAGGAAAAGAATGGCGAACAGGTAGAATCCCACCGACACGGGCAGCCACGAGGTGCCTCGCGTGGGAATACCACACTCAAACGGTTCACCCTTCACCTTGTTGTACGAGCGCGGACCGATGAGCTTGGCAACGACATACGCGCCGAGCACCAAGACCACAGCCGTCAGGAAAACGGTAATTAACAAAGTGTAGTTCATAAAAATTTTATAACGTTATAACTTGAAATCTTCCTTTCGCCGACAAAAAACCGGCGTTTTTCAGTTTCAGACTGCAAAGGTAAGCATTTTTTCGGAAAAACGGAAAAAAGACGAAAAAAAATTGCCCTACAAGAGCGGTGATGCTCTTATAGGACAATTCGATTAGGACAATTCGATTGATTTACAAGTCGATGACTATCAAGCTTTATTTAAACGGGGCTGCGTAAAGGCCGTTGCTGCGGTGGGCGCTCTCCACTCCCACATAAGAGTCATAAGAGTCAGAATAGAATATCAAGCAGTACACCATCTCCGTGTTGCCCGGATAGGGTGACGACGACCAATAGCAGCCTTCTGAGCCCTGGGACACCGGCACCGTTTCGTATCCGGGTTGGCCATTGTAAAGGCCCGCGGCTGGCAGGAAGAAATACTGGTCGATGACGCTGTCGTCAGGCTTGCCAGAAGAAAGTGGGTCGTAGAAAGTCTTTTCTGTGGAACGCATATCTACGCCGTTCATACCAACGGTGGAAGAGAACTCCGAGATGTACTGCTTTTTCTTCAGCCAGATACCACCCGTGTACTCGGTCAAACCGCCGTCGAGACTCCAAGCGGTCGTATTGTCCCAATGCGGATCGCCGTATTTAGCGTAGCTGTAAAGCTCGTTGGCGTTGGGCAGGTCATTCCAAAGTAAACCCGTCAACTGCGTGGGGGCTACAGTAGTTGCGTCGTAAGCGTCGGACTCCCACGTGTTCAAATAGGTGTCCGTAGCGCCCCACTGGTAGTATCCTTCCGCCATCGTGCCTGCGTCATCGAGAATGTCGTCTTCGGGAGAGAGGGCTACGTGGCCGGCGGCGTTGAATCGGCTGTCGGAGAGCACGTGCTTCACGTTGGTGAAGTAGCCTGCCTTGAACTCGCGCTCTGTCACCGTCTTGGTGAACTCGCGGGCAGTGCCGTTAACCGTCACGTAGTATTTGAAGGTGAGCGTGTGGGTTCCGGGCTGGAGCACCATGTAGCTGCGGGCGTCGGCGAAACGGGCGGCGTCGCCAGCCACATCATCGACGGTGGGAACGGCGAAGTTGCTGGTTGTGAGCGTGATGGTCTTCTTGCCGCCACTGCTGAGGTTGCCCTTCAGCGTCGTTGTCGTTTCGTCGAAGTTGTAGGTGCCGCAGAGGTCGTCGGTGCCGGAGGTCGTAACCTCAACCTTCTGCAAGGTCACGGTCTGGCCGTCGAACGTGTGGCGCGGAGCAATGACGAAATAGGCTGCGCGGTGTACGATGTCGAAAGTGTAGTTGCCTGCGCTGGTGCGTGTCGCCGTGGCATTTCCGCAGTCGCCACACGCGCCGAGGTGGTCGGCATTGTCGGCAACGGTCTGTGCCTGCTGGTCCTTGATTTCCACGCTTGTGGCTTGTGCCGCCGTGTTCTTGCCGTTACCGGCATAGACGACGGGATAGGTTTCGTCACCGAAAACGCCTGTCAGGTAGAAGTTCTCGCGAGCTACTCTCGAAGTGGCGGCATTGTTGCTCGGCACATAGTCGGAGCCGTTCTTCACGAAAATGTAGTCGCCGGCAGTCCAGTACAACGTGCCGTCCGGGTTCAGAGAGGTACGGGTTGCCTCGTTGTTGCCCGATGAGAAACACACAACGCCCTCGGCGGCCTTGCCGATTGGGTTGTCCTCAACTTCGTTCTGGCTGCACGCGCCAAACAGCACGGAAACGCCAAAACCGAACATCAAAAAAAGATTCTTTTTCATACTCGTAAATAATTTAGTTGATAAATAAAATAATGAATAAATAAAAAAATCAGTCAATCGTTCCTCCCCCCTTTCGGGGGGATTGAGGGGGGCTAATCATTCGCTCCACACATCGGAATGGGAAGCGCCGAAACTCGGCGACTCCGACAGATGCAAATCAAGGCACTTGCTGTCAGTGATGTCACCACCCGGATCGGGCTCAACCTTACCGGCACCGCCGTCGCCAGACTCCGCAATCATGCGAATCGGTTCGCAAGACAGATACTTCACTCGCGGGGGCACATAGGAAACCCTCAAATTCAATGTTTTGTCCATCATTTTTGTCATTTTTTTAGGGAAAATGGCAGAAAAATCTACTGCCGAAAAATAAATCGATGCAAAGATAGAAAAAAAAGTCGAATTTTCACAATAATTTTCGCTCGTTTTTTTTTTTTTAACATCTTGTGCGCAAACGCACCAAAAAAATTAACATTTTATAAAATCTTAACGCTAAAAACGAATATTAACCCTAAAAATGAGAGAAAAGCAGGAAACTTGAACGTATTTGAAAAAAAATGATTACCTTTGCAGCGATTTTTTCAGAGCAGAATCAAATTTCTTATGCAGAACCAATTTGAAATGATTGCCAAAACGTTCATGGGACTCGAACCGATTTTGGCAAAGGAACTAACGGAACTCGGCGCAAACGATGTGCAAATCGGACGGCGCATGGTGTCATTCACGGGCGACAAGGAAATGATGTATCGTGCTAATTTTCAGCTACATACGGCCATCCGCATCCTCAAGCCCATCGCCCGATTCAAGGCGCGCTCAGCCGAGGATATGTACGAGGCGGTGAAGGAAATCGACTGGAGCAAATACATTCTGAAGGGAAGCACGTTCTCGGTGGATGCCGTCGTCTATAGCGAGGAATTTCGCAACTCGCAGTTCGTCACCTACAAGGTGAAGGACGCGATTGCCGACTGGTTTCGCGAGCGCACGGGCGACCGCCCGAATGTTTCGGTGACGAATCCCGACCTGCGCCTCCACATCCACATCGCCGACTTCGACGCGACGCTCAGCCTCGATTCTTCGGGCGAGTCGCTCCACCGGCGCGGCTATCGGCAGGAACAGGGCGAGGCTCCGCTGAACGAGGTCTTGGCCGCCGGACTGATCATGATGACGGGCTGGCACGGCGAGTCGGACTTCATCGACCCGATGTGCGGCTCTGGCACGCTGCTCATCGAGGCGGCACTCATCGCCCACAATATGAGTCCCGGACTGTTCCGCAAGGAATTTGCCTTTGAAAAATGGCAGGATTTCGACCAAGACTTGTTCGACGAAATCTATAACGACGATTCGAAAGAAGTTGATTTTCAACATCATATCTATGGCTATGACAACAATCCGAAAGCCGTTGCCAAAGCCATCAAAAATGTTCGTGCAGCCGGACTGACGAAAGACATCAGCATCGCCTTGCAAGACTTCAAGGACTTTGAAAAACCGTCGGAAAAGGCGTTGATGGTGACGAATCCGCCCTACGGCGAGCGCATTTCGACGGCCAATCTGCTCGAAACCTACAAGATGATTGGCGAGCGGCTGAAGCACGAATTCACGGGCAACGATGCGTGGATTCTGTCGTATCGCGAGGAGTGTTTTGACCAAATCGGCCTGAAGCCGTCCATCAAAATTCCCGTTTTCAACGGTTCGTTGGAGTGCGAATTCCGCCGCTACTCGCTGTTCGAGGGCAAGATGAAGGAGTTCCGGCAGGAAGGCGGCATCGTGAAAACCGAGGAAGACAAGGCTGCGATGGCGGAAAAACGCCGTTTCAAGGCGCATCGCGAGTTCAAAAAACGCCTCGACGAACAGGAAGAAAACGCCGAGGGCGACATCCGCTCGTTCACGTTCCACTCGCTCGAACGGCAGCGCGAGGCACTGGCGCGTCGCGAGGCGAAAGAGGCGAAGGAACGCGAGCGCGAAGACCGTCGTGCCGAGCGTGCCCGCCGATTCGAGCAGTTCCGTCGCGAAGGTTTTAAGCGCAATGACGGCGAGTTTGGGAAGCGTCGCGAAGGAGGGTTCAAACGCGATGGCGAAGGTTTTGGAAAGCGTGGCGAGGGTCGCAGTTTCGGCGGTTTCAAACGGAACGACGGCGATTTCAAGCGCGGAAATTCCGATTTTAAACGAAATGACGGCGGCTTCAAACGTGGAAATTCCGATTTCAAACGAAGCGGCGGCAACTTCAAACGAAACGACGGTTTCAAGCGCGGTGGCGGCAGGCGAAACGGCTAAAAAACTGTCATTTTCAACAAAAAAAGTCGTTTTTCAGAAAAAAAATCGGAAAAAGTTTGGCGGTTCGGGAAAAATGGAGTACCTTTGCAACCGCAAATCAGAAATCGACCTGTTCTGACGAGCGAAACGAGCACTCTTAGCTCAGTTGGTAGAGCAACTGACTCTTAATCAGTGGGTCCAGGGTTCGAGCCCCTGAGAGTGTACTCAAAATCCCTTGTAAATGCTTGATTTACAAGGGGTTTTTCTTTTCTGAGGTGTACTAAAAGTCGCCAAAGGGTCACTAAAAAAAGCCCCTCTCTACTTGGAGAGGGGTTTGGGGTGAGGCTTCTACCCATTCCTCATTTGCATCAGCAGCGACTTCTGCCGTTCTGTCAGATTGGTTGGCAGGACGACGTTGTAAGTGATAATCAAGTCGCCTTGCGAGCCGTCGGGCAGCGAGCGGCCTTTGCCGCGCAGACGAACCTTCGTGCCCGACTGCGTTTCGGGCTACACTTTCAGTTTCAACTTCGATCCGCCTGCCACCTGAACGATGATTTCACCGCCCAACAAGGCCGTATAAAGGTCG
>JAFYJH010000035.1 GCA_017538195.1 Prevotella sp. | reverse complement strand
GCAGGTCCAATTCTTCAACCGCCCCCTCCCGTGGGGAGGGGGTAGGGGGTGGGTTCTTAATCGACACTCCCGGCATCAAAGGTTTCGGGACATTCGATATGGAACCAGAAGAACTGACGAGTTATTTCCGTGAGATTTTCCATTTTTCAAAGGATTGCCGCTTTTCCAACTGCACTCACACGCACGAGCCGGGATGCGCGGTTTTGAAGGCGCTTGACAACGGTGAAATTGCGCCGAGCCGCTATCAGTCTTACCTCTCGATGATGGAGGACAAGGGCGAAGACAAATATCGTGCAGCGTATTGATTTTCTTCTGAAAAGTCAAGTTTAATTTTCCTCGAAATATCAAATGTAAAAGTGCATCGGCCAAACAAGGTCGATGCACTTTTTTTTGTTCAAAAATTTTATTTCAAAGCGCCAATCCACTCGGCGATGTCGCGCAAAACTTCCTCGGAAATGGTTTCTTCGATGGCGTTATACTCGGTGGTTGCGCCAGTTTTGGCGTGTTGAAAAAGGTGATTCAGCGAAGGATAAATCTTCGTGAAGTGTGAAGTGTGAAGTGTGGAGTGAGAAGTGTTGCCCGTTAAGATTTCGCGGATTGCGTTGAGGTTGCTTTCGGGCAACACCTGCTTGTCGAGCGAGCCGTTGAGTGCGAACACGGGGCAGCGCGTCGCTGCAATGTCGGCGGCAGGGTCGTATTCGGTGAAAAAATCATACCACGGATTCGTTTCCTGCATCGCCATCGTCAGCCGCATCTGTTTCAGCGTCATCTTGGCAGGCTGACCGCTCAGTTCCAACAGCGCGTTGGTCTGTTCGACGAGCAGCGTGTCGCCCTTGATACCGGGCGCGGCGAGGGCTACGATGAAATCGACCGCCTGTTTCGCGCCGAGCATGAACGCAACGCTGCCTCCCTCGCTATGACCGAGGATTCCGACTTTTGAAAACAGCGGTTTTTCGCGCGTTTTTCGTCCGTTTTTCTCTGAAAAATTCATCGTGCGAAGGAAACGAATCCCAGCCTCGGCATCGTCGGCGAAATCAGCCGTCGTAGCGTTGGCGACCTCGCCCGTCGATTGCCCGAAACCACGGTCGTCGTAGCGGAGCGAGGCGATGCCGTGACGCGCCAGATAGTCGGCGATGACGGCAAACGGCTTGTGGTCGAAAATCTCCTCGTCGCGATTTTGCAGTCCGCTGCCCGTCACCATCAGCACGACAGGACGGTTTTTCTGAGCCTCGAAATCCGCAGGCAGCGTGAGCGTTCCAGCGAGCGTGGCATGGGCCGCGTCGTTTTGGAAAGTCACCTCGCGCGTCGCGTAAGGGTAGGGCGGTTGCGGCGTTTGCGGTCGTTGGCGAACGATGTCGCCGGGCTTCAGCGTGAGCGGCAGTTCGCGACCCATCTGGCGGAACGTTCCGACAATCTTTCCGTCTTGCAACTCGCCCGAAAAAGCGGCTGCAATCGACGGAAATGCCACATCCACGCGCCGCTCGCTGAGTTCCTTCACCTCGCCTGCGATGCCTTTCGCGCCTTGGTCGGGCGAGTCGATTGAGCATTTTCCCTCGTCGAAGTGGAACACGATGCCCAGTTTCATCACTTGCAGGTCGAGTTGTCCGTTCCACGTGCCGCTGATTTGCTGCGCCCACACGGTCGAAACCATCGCCGCCATCAAAACGGCTGTCAGTATTTTTTTCATAATTCAGAAGTTCAGAAGTTCAGGAGTTAAGCAATTCCCGCCCCTCCCCCTTTCGGGGGAGGTTGGGAGGGGGTTCTACATTCCCGGAGGCGGTCCACCAAATCCACCACGTGGCATATTATTCCGATTGTTGCCGCTATTTCCGCCAGGCCTCATTCCCGGGGGCGGACCGTCCATACCGTCGGGTCCCATTCCTTCCGGTCCTTCGCCACGACCTTGACGCGCCTGCTTGCCGCCGAAGGCATTGAAGCGATAGGTCACGTGCAGCATCGCGTAGGAATTGATGCTGTTGTACCACGTGTCGCGACGCTGGAACGCATCGAGCGCACGGCTGAAGTTCGACTGCTGATGCAGAATGTCGTAGAATTGCAGCATCACCGAGAGGTTCTTGCCTTTGAGGAAGGTCTGCGAAATCTGCGCGTTCCACAGCAGTTCGTTGGTGTTCATCGACTTGTCTTCGTAGCCGCGCCGACTGCGCTCGTGAATGTCCATCGCCAACGAGGTTCCCCACGGAGCCGTGATGTTCAGCGAGCCGCCGTAGGAGAAGGTCCACGTGTCGAGATTCGCCTGCTCTTGCAGTTTGTTTCGGGCGTGGCTGTAGTTCACGTTGCCGTCGAGTTCAAATTCCGCCATCCATTGCCCCAGATTCGGTCGAAAACTCAGTCCGAGGCGGTTGCCGATGGTCGTTTCGCGGGTCGTGTTCTTCTGCGACGACGACGTGCGGTCGAGCGTCACATAACCCACGTGATTGTTGTAGCCGATCATCGGGAAGGTGTTGATATTCCAAACGCCTGCCGAGTCGATCGCCGTGTTGAACATTCCGCCCCAGTTCACGTTCCAGTTTCCGTTGATGTTCTCGGGTCGCGTCGTGCGTCCGCCGGTATTCTCGTCGTAGGTCACCATCGACGAAATCGAGTTGTTCGTCGTCGAGAAGCGCAGGAAGGTCATCCACGTGCGCATGTGGTTCTGCTGATAGCCGTTGTAGAAGAAGTTGAGCGACTGCGTGAACGAGGGCTTCAAGCCCGGATTACCACGCGAGATGTTCAGCGGGTCGCTGTCGTCGTAGATGTCGAGCAACTGCGAAATCGAAGGCTGCGAAGTGGTTCCGCGATAGTCGATGCGCAGGTTCGACACCTTCGAGAAGCGATAGCGGAAGTTCAGCGTCGGCGAAAAATTAAAGACCGTGCGCGTCGTATCGACATAGATTCCCTGATAGTCCTGAATGAAGTTCGACTTCTGCGGCTGCAACATGATTCCCGCGTTGAAATTGAACTTGTCGCGCACCATGCGGAAAATCAACTCGATGTTGTGCGTGTAGTTCTTGTATTCCGAGTAGCGGCTCAGCGACACATTCCGATAGTCCTCGTAAGGCTTTTCGAGGCGGCTCAGATAGTCGTTCCAACCGCGATAATAAGGCGTTAGACCGTTGAAAATGCCCTCTGCCACGTCAGAAAAGTCGAAAGTGGCGCGGTCGCTCTTGTTGAACGAATAGTTGTAGCGATAACTGAATTGCAGATAGGTCTGCTTCCAAATCGGCTCGCTGTAAGTGGCTTGCAGCGAGTAGTTGTAGCGTTTCGACGGAGTCAGGCTGTAGCGGTTTCTCTGATACGTGGAATCGTTGCCAAACTGGTTGAGAATCTGATACAAAGTGACATTGCTCGTCGAGAAATTCTTCGAGTCGCCCTCGTTATACGATGCCTCGGCGCGAAGCGTCACGTTGCGACCCTTCGTGTTCAACTTGCGATTCACCTGCAAGCGACCGCCCACCTGCTTCGTGTCGCTGTAGGAAATTCCCTGATTCCGCCGCCAGTTCACCTTCATTTCGTCGGGAATCAAATCCATCTGATTCAACGGGTCTTCGGCATATTCATACGGATCTTCGTTGTACGATGCCGACTGGCTCCACGACCGTCCGTCGCTCTTCGAGAAACTCAGGTTCGGGCGGAAGTTGATGTTCGTCATCGAGTCGGGCTTCCACTCGATTTTCATCTGGCCGTTCCACGAGTCTGAGCGCGAATAGTTCTGGTTCAAACTATTGGAAAACGCGCCCGTGCGCGCAACGAAATTCTCGCTCGACGACTTGGAAAAAGCGTCGCCGTCGCGATGGTTCCAGCGCAGCGAACCGCTCAGTTCCAGATTGTCCTTGTTGGTTTCGGGGTCTTTCTTCTCGTAGTTGAAGTTCACGCCGAGCATCTTCGACGCATTCAGGCCGTTGTTGCCACGACCCGGGCCGCCCGGACCGCCGCCTCGACCGCTAAAGCCTTGGTCGCCCGTGTTGTTGGCATTGCCCATCGCCTGCACGCGCAGCGCGTCCTTTGTGTACATGCCCATCACGCGACCCGAATAGCGTTTCTTCGTGCCGATGCCGAAGTCGCTGTTCACCATGTAACCCTTGTTCATACCGCGCTTGATCGTGAAGTCGAGCGTCGTTTCCTCCTCGCCGTCCTCGATGCCGGTGATGCGCGTCAGGTCGCTTTTCTCGTCATACACCTTGATATTTTCGATGATCGAAGTCGGCAGGTTTTTCATCGCCGTCTGCGTGTCGCCCGTCATAAATTCGCGACCATCCACCTTCACTTTCTTCACTTCCTTGCCGTTGATGGTGATTTTGCCGTCGTCGTCGATTTGTGCGCCCGGCAATCGTTTTACTAATTCCTCGGCGACAGAACCTTCGGGCACGCGATAGGCCGCCGAGTTATACACAAACGTGTCCTCGCGCAACACCACCTTCTGCGCCAGAGCCGTCACCTCCGCGCCTTTCAGCATGATGGCGTCGCTGTTCATCGTCACCTGACCCATCGCCAAGTCGTGGTCATCGACCATTTCGATTTTCTTCAGCGTCGTGATGTAGCCCACGCTCGAAATTTTCAACAGATACTTGTCGTTTTTCGGTGCGACGATGGAAAATTTACCGTCGTCGTCCGACACCGCACCGCCCACAAACGCGCTGTCCGTCGTCAGCAGTTGAAGTGTTACCTGCGGCAGCGGCTCCTTCGTGTCACGGTCGATGAGCGTACCGGAAATTTTGCGCTCTTGCGCGAAAGAAATGGCTGCCGCGAGTGTCAGCAGCAGCACGGAAAAATAGCGTTTCGTCATAAAAATTTTTCTTGTGTTACGTTCTTTTGACGCAGAAACATCCGAAAGGTTTAAAAAAACTTTCTCCTCCCCTTTCTGGGGGAGGTCGGGAGGGGGCTTAGGAGTTCAGGAGTTGCAGGAGTTGCAGATTTATGAAATTAGGGAGTGAAGGAGATACTATCATTGTCTAAAAGAAAATCCAACAAACTGATGGTAACAATTCCTTGTTCGTCGGTTTTGCGCTTAATGTCTTCATCGACAATGATGATTTTGCGGAAATTGTCATTAGTGCTCAGCAGAGAACGCTTCTCCTGTTTCTCTTTTTCCTCGCTTGGCATACGATATGCCGACTGAATATAGATGCGTTCTGCACCTTTATTGACAACAAAATCAATCTCCAACGGCTGCCGAATGGTCTTGTTGTCGGCATTTGTCGTCCACGTTTCCACCATGCCGACATCAACGCGATAGCCGCGCATGCGCAGTTCATTGTAGATGACATTCTCCATGATGTGCGTTTCTTCCTGTTGTCGCAGGTTCAATATGGCAGCGCGTACGCCCATATCGGCAAAATAGTATTTCGTTTCCGTGCCGATGTATTTCCTCCCTTTGACATCATATCGCAACGCTTCTTCTATCAGGAAAGAATCTTGCAGATAGCCGATATAATCGCGAATGGTGCTGTCTTTCATCCGCACGTTCTCTGCCGACTGGAAGGTGTTGGCAATCCGTCGGGGATTGGTTGGCGTTCCGATGCCTGAAGCCAAAACGCGAATCAATGTGCGCAGTCCGTCCACATTGCGCAGGCGATTACGCTCTACGATGTCTTTCAGATAGGTGAGTTCGTAGAGGTCGGTCAGATAGTTGATTTTCTTTTCCTCGTCTTTTGTCAGCAAGACCTGTGGCAGTCCACCGTAAGTGTAGTAGTCTTTCCACGCATCGCGCTTGTCGCCGCCAACAGCCGCATAATATTCGCTGAACGAAAGGGGATACAGATGAATCTCGTCGCCCCTTCCGCGAAATTCGGTAACGACATCTTTTGACAAGAATTTCGAGTTGGAACCCGACACATACACATCCAAACGCTTGTCTTGCATCAGGCTCAGCAGCACCTCGACGAAATCGTCCACCAACTGCACCTCGTCGAGAATGACATAGTGCGTCTGTCCGTCCGCCTGCACTTTGCCGTCGATGTAGTCCAACAGCGTGTCGGGATTGCGAAGGTGCTTGGATTTCCGATTGTCCAATGAGATTTCGATGATATGGTTTTCCAGCACTCCTTGTTCTAAAAGGTGCTGACGAAACAGCGTCATCAACAGAAACGACTTGCCGGAACGCCGTATGCCAGTAACGATTTTCACCATTCCATTGCCTTTTGCTGCGATCAACTGGCGAAGGTATTTATCACGTGATATAATCATTTTAGAGTCACTTTTTTGTGGTTTACCACATATTTTCGCCTGCAAAGTTATATTTTTTTTCGTCCACCACCAAATTTTTTTGATAAAAAACGATGCCCCAATCATTTCGTTCTACAAAAGTGCCTCGTTTTTTCTTTCTCCTCCCCTTTCTGGGGGAGGTCGGGAGGGGGCTTCCCACACTCCTCGTTCCTCCTTCCTCGCTCCTCGAAATGATGTTAATCGTATTAAAAAAGTTTAAATGGGGGGGGGTAAAACGAAAATTTTGTACGCACACACTTGCAGGGATTGAAAAAAAGCAGTACCTTTGCAGCCGATTTTGTAAAATAATGCAGAATCACCCGAAAATAATACGGAATACGACCAGAAAGTGAATAATAAATCAATAAAAATACAATAAAAAATAACACAAACGACAAAAAATCATGGAAAAAATCAGTAAAATGGTTTACGAGGCACCGTTCATTGAAGTCGTGCCGATGCTCGGCGAGAACGTGATGGAAAAACTGTCGGGAGTCGATTACGGCCACGGAGAAGGCACCAATCCCATCGGCGACCACGACCCCGAAGGCATGGGTAAGGAATTCGGTTTCCAAGAATACGAAGATCTCGAGGGCGAAAAATGGGGCCTCGACTGGTAAAATCCCGACTGGTAAGAACTGCAAAAAAAAAACTAACGAAAAAACAGACAATAAGATGAAAAGGATTACACTGATTTTGATGGCATTGCTGACCATCACCACAGCATTCTCGCAAACGACGAGGTCGAAAGGCGCGTCGATTTATCCCGGATCAACTTCGACGAGAGGAGATGACTGGGAAGTGTTCGAGTTTGGTGGCAACACCTACAACTACTTCAAGGGCAATGCCGCCGTTGACGAACTGACGACGGGAAAACTGCTCGGCTTCCACTGGAAGGGAAACAAGTACGACGAACACATCGACGAGGAAATCTACCTCTGCAACATGCAGACGGGCGAATACCTCCAGATTGGCGACCTCTGGGGTGAAAACGGAATGACCAGCCACGTGGGTATTCCCTACAAAATCATTGCCGGAAATAGTACCCGACGTGCGGGTTGGGGCGGACCACTCTCCGACATGACGAGCGACACCTACTGGATTCAGCCGATGGGTGTGCGTCAGGAGCGCGTCATCGGTCGTTCGGCCATCGGCGGTAGCGGAGCTGTAGATGGCCACTTTGAGTACAACAGACACCTCTTCCTGCGCACGCAGCAGGAGTATCACGGCGACTCGGAGGGAGTTTCAACCCACCCGGGCGGACTCCTCTTCAAGTTCCAGGAGTACACCGTTGACGGGCAGACCTGCTATATCATCTACACCCATAGAAAGACGAATGGCCAAACTGGAAATCGGGTAGAGTTTGGCAACCGCGATTCCTACTTGCTGCTGACCTCCGTCGGTGCGACGAGCACTGCCGACTTCAACAACGTGCGTTTCGAGAAATTCGCCGGACAGATGCGCGGCGTGGCAACGACCGCCAACAGAGGCATCAAGCTGACCTTCAACCGTACGGGCAGCACGAAAGATGATGTTGCCGTGACGGTCACAGACATGACTGGTGCCAGCATCTCCGGCGTGACGGCCACGCTGCACAGCATGGAATTCACTGGCAATGCTGATCCGGCCTTGAAGACAAGCGGTGCCGCTGCCATCACAGGGGGACTCGTGCTGGCTCCCAACTCATACGCCAACAATGCAAATGCAGAAATCAATTTCACATTCAAAGTGAGCGGCTTGCCAGCGACGAACCATACGTTCAACGCTGCCAACATCGATGTTTACAGCATGAATGCTAGTGGTAACAAGCAAACTAGAATGGACCGTAACTTCCAATTCTTTATGCAGACGGGCGACAGCGATGCAAGCCTTTCTGCCTTTGGCTCGACGGGCAACATCAAACTCACCCGACCCGGCGCAACGCCCAATGAGGATGACGGCCTCTACCACGGTGTCCAGAACCTCACGGTGAGCAACTCCGTGACGGCAGGCAGCGACTTCTACATCAAGGTGACGCTGAAGAAAATTGCATCTGATGGCTGCTATGCCGGTATCGGCGAAGTGACGCTCCACAACACGGCAGACAACTATGTGGTGAACTATGACCAAATCGGCGACGAGACAGAATACGATGTGGACAACATCTCGCTGGCAGATGGTCTGAATGCCAAAAAGGGAAACAAGAACAACCTCTGGAAAATCGTCACGAGGAAAGAGCGCGACCGCTATCGCATCGTGGCATCCGACGCCAAGCCCGTCGATGTGTCGAGCCGCATCTTCAACTCGAAGTTCAACACCTCGTACATCTATAACATTGCCTACGAAAATTGTAACGATACTGATGGTGACGGCCACTGGGTCGCCAATCAAACCGATCTACACCCTGACTACGGCTGGACATGGTACAACCACGACGCATCCACGCATCCCACCACACCGCACGTACACCCGTGGCCCACGACGCCCAACGAAAATACAAAAGAATCGACTTTGGACTATCGCAAGGGAAAAGAGTTCCACAAAGTGGGAACGGGTCGCTTCTGGCGATTCTCCGAACGCAATGCCACAAACAATGGTTACATCGGCGGTCACGACAACGACATGCAGGAAATGAACATCACCCGCGGTGTCGATGCCAACTACTGCGGCTCCATCTACGAAGGCTCTGCCAACTTGCAGCAGACCATCACCGGTTTGCGCGCCGGCAACTACATCGTCTATGTGCGCGGATTCTTCGCGCCCCACGACATGGAGAAATATCTCAAGAGCGGAGAAAACTACACATTCGATGGTGGAGTTAAGGCAGACGGTTTCGCAACAACCTTCATAGACGGCTCCCATGGAACGGATACATGGTATCAGGAAGCCGTTGTCAGCGTTGACTCAGAAACTGGCGAACCAACATGGCGTCGCAGCCACGACTCCTACCTCTTCGCATGGAGCCGACCCGACTACAAGTCTGACGAAGACCCGGGCGAAAACGTCGAAGTGCGCCGTATGCTGCCCTCCATCTACGAGGGAGCCACACCCGTTGCCAACATTACGACGATGTCGAAAAACTCACTGCTTACGGGTGTCAAATATCCCTACTCGCCGATGAACAATAGAAGCGATGCAGAAAAAAATCTCATCAAAGACGAACACGTGTTCGGCTTCTATAATGGTGGCTTCTTCGGATTCACCAAAGGTGCTTGGACAGGCAACTTTATCGTGCCGAGAACCGTGTCGGGAGCAGGCCGCTTCTTCAATGCCATCGATGCGGATGTGCACCCCGAAGCCCAGAACTATCGCGTCGGACTTCCCGTCTATGTGGGCGACGACGGCAAACTGACCATCGGTGTGGACCATACCCAGATGACGAGTTCAATTTCGTACACACAAGTGGTTAAGGAGCAAAACAAAGAAACGGGCGAATGGGTAGAAACAAGTAGAACAAATTACACAATGCCTCCATCTGGCAACGACGAGTGGATTTGCTTCGACGAGTTCGAGTTGCTCTATCTCGGTAAGGACGAAGGCGAATTGTTCATCATTGATGAGTTGAACGGAAACGACAATGTCGGTAAGGTCGGAGGCTATGATTATATCTGCGGAAACACAGGAAATAAAATGTCCTCTGGTGATTCCGAATATCCATATTATAAAGCAGAGTATGTCGATGCGAAATCTCCATTAGTAACGCGGCAGAACAATACAAAGGTTTTGGATATTTTTGATGAGTTTGACATTGAAAACTTAGGAAAAGATATAGATACAAAAATTGTCAAGAATCTTCTGATTCGCCGCACGCTGACGAAGAACGGCTGGAACTCAATCGTGCTGCCTGTGACTCTGACACGTGCGCAGGTTGAAGAAGGCTTCGGCGAGGGTACGAAAGTGTCGAAACTCAAAGGAGTACAAGGACGCACACTTGTCTATGATGCATTGACTTGGGAGGATAAAGACGATCCTTATATGATAGGCGGAATGCCTTACATCATCTATCCTACGGAAGATCCCCTGATTCCCGCAGGAGCCAAATTCGAGCGCGAACCGTTCACCATCAAGGTTTCGACGACGCTCGCAGGTGTGGCAGGTCTATACTTCAAGTCAAGCCAGTATGACCGCAACTACGAGATTGACCACGAATTGGCAGGTCCCGTCTATTTCATTCCCGATGTTCAGATTAGCCTGAAAGATGTTTTCGCGGATACCGACAACTCCAAGTCGGGTACGCTACAGTGGATTTCTCCTGCTTCCTACGGGTTAGAGGCCAAAGTTCGTGGCGACGGTCGTTCCTTTACGTTGAAGGAGACAGCCTACTATGAGTACCCGGGCACAGTGCCGGCATACTCCTACTATTACAACAAGGGTCAGATTCGCTACGCAACTGAAGCATTCAATACGTCGAAAGGTCTGCTCTCGATTATCCAACTGACCTATAAGGATGGCGACACGGAGGTGATTTATTCCAAGCCCTTCCTCGATGGCGATTTAGATTTCTACATCGACGAGTCTGAGACGAACGGAATCGACGAAACCTACTCGCTTCCCGACGATCCCCTCAATCTGGACATCTACGATTTGCAGGGTCGCAAGGTGGAAACCCCGCAACCGGGCCACATCTATATCATGAACGGCAAGAAGTTGCTGTGGAAGTAAAGTTTCGAGGAGCGAGGAGCGAGGAGCGAGGAAGGAGGAGCGAGGAGTGTGAAGTGAGAATAGCATTTGTCTGTAACTCCTGAACTCCTGTAACTCCCTAACTCCAGAACTCCAAAGAAAAAAATCGGAATCGCAAGGTTCCGATTTTTTTTTGCGTATGCCATCGGCATCAGACAATGGTAGCCAGCCATTCCTATGGCTGGTCGTTGAATCGCAACGAAACGAATACAATGCCGTAGGTATTGGACAATTCATCGGGACATTGTCGCGTACCCAACGGCACGCCTTATTATTTGTTTTTTGTCATCCAGCCATTTCGCTACGCTCATAGCAGGCTACCCCTGTCGTTTCGCCCTGCGAAACCTCCCAATCATCAGCATTTGGCTTAACTCCCTAACTTCTTAACTTCTTAACTCCTACAAAAAAACGGAATCCGTTTTTTGCCGATGCCACCTCAAAAACGCCGAATGAAATACCTCAAAAATGCTGAATGTTAATCTTTGTAAAAAGTTCGGGCGTTTTGTATTTTTTTTTTACTTTTGCACAATCATAAAAGAAATAAGGGTATGTCAAATGCAATAACTATGCCTGCGAAAGGGCAGTTAATCGTGGATGTGGAGAATGTTTCCATGTTGAAAGATCTCAAAAAAGCCATTAGTATGATGCGAGGCGTAACGGGGATTACGATTCCTCGTGGTCGTCGGCTTTCTTCCTATGAACGTTCTTTGCGCGACCTTGAAGAAGGGCGTGTTTATAAATACGACAGTTTGGACGAACTGATAAAAGAAATTGAAGGATGAAGGCAAAGTACGAACTGCGCATCACCGGCGAATGTAGGCAGAACTTGAAACGCTGCAAAAAGCGTGGATTGCCTATGAATGAACTCTGGGCAGTCGTAGAGAAATTGTTGCGCGGTGAAGCACTTGAAGAAAAATTCCATGCCCATCAACTGCGTGGAAATCGTCAAGGACAGTGGGAATGTCATATTCGACCCGACTGGCTGCTCATCTGGGAACAACATGACAAGGAACTCGTTCTTATTTTGGTGAATGCTGGTACTCATTCCGACCTATTCGGAAAAAATAAACGATAGCAAATCGTGTGGAGTGTCTGAACTCCTTGCAACTCCTGTAACTCCCTAACTCCAAAGAAAAAACGGAGATGCTTCGGCACCTCCGATTTTTTTGCGTATGCCACCTCAAAAACGCCGAATGAAATACCTCAAAAACACCGAATGAAATACCTCAAAAACGCCGATTTTCTTGCGAGTTCCATTTATTTGTATTACCTTTGCAGCCGGAATAAAGAAAAGAATATATGGAATATCTCAGTAGAACGGCAGACATAATGCTACAAGACCTTCTCGATGCGTTTGGCGCGGTATTGATAGAAGGTCCCAAATGGTGCGGTAAGACGACGACTGCTGAACAGGCAGCCAAAAGTGCCATCAGGTTGCAAGACACAGACATGCGCGAGGAGTATTTAGCCACGGCCATGTCCCGACCTTCCCTATTGCTTCAGGGCGACACCCCGAGGCTGATAGATGAATGGCAAGACGCCCCTGTGCTTTGGGATGCCATTCGCACGATGGTTGACAAGCGCGTTGTTCCCGGGCAATTCATTCTTACGGGTTCCAACGCCGTTGACAAGTCACAGATTCATCATTCCGGCAATGGGCGAATCGCCCGTATGAGTATGTTGCCCATGAGCCTGTGGGAGTCGGGGGAATCAACCGGCGAGGTGTCGTTGCGACAGTTGTTCGACGATCCCAGTTACGACATAGATGGATGTCAGTCAAAAATGAGTATAGAGGATTTGATTTTTTCGGCATGTCGTGGCGGATGGCCTGCCACATTGATGGCGCGTTCGGCAAAATCCCAGTTGTTGATAGCCCGCAACTATGTGCGCACGGTTTGTAGCGAGGACATTTCCCGAATAGACGGGAAGCGTCGCAACGAGAAACTTGCCATGGTGATACTTCGGTCGTATGCTCGTAACATTTCGTCACTTGCCAAAAAGACGACGATGCTTGCCGATGTGGTGGCATCGGGGGAAATCGAGTGCAGCCCTGACACTTTCAACGACTATGTGAATGCTCTTGAACGGCTGTTTGTCATTCAAGACATCGACGCTTGGTGTCCCGCGATACGCAGTAAAACGGTTGTTCGCAGTTCTCCCAAACGCGGTTTTTGCGACCCGTCGATAGCCGTTGCGCTTCTTGGATTGACACCAGAAGCATTGACCACGCAGTTGAAAACTTTTGGATTTATCTTTGAGCAGATGTGTGTGCGTGATATGAAAGCCTATACGCAAGGGTTGTACAGCCATGTGTCATATTACCGTGACCGATATGGTCTGGAGGCTGATTTCGTGCTGCATCTTGAAGACGGGAGATACGCTTTGGTAGAGTGCAAATTAGGAAGCAATGAGATTGAGGACGGGGCGAGCCATCTTTTGGAGTTGAAAAGACTCATCCGTGAACATAACGAGAAAGAGAAGCAAATGCCTATCCGCGAGCCAGACCTGCTGATGATACTCACAGGTGGAAAAATGGCATATACTCGGCCTGACGGCGTTAAGATTATTCCATTAGGTTGTTTGAAACACTAATTTTGTTGGCTATCTCTTTTGCTTTTCGCGAAATAATTCGTAACTTTGCAGCCGAAACCAAACGAGTAGGGTATGAGTAAAAAAGATTTTATCGATGCTTTGCAGTTGTGTCGTGAGACCTTGCAGCACGAATATGGCATCACATCGCTTCGTCTGTTTGGCTCGACGGCCAGAAACGAATACCGTGAGGGAAGCGATGTCGATTTGTATGTCGATACGCTGACCCCCAATCCCTTTCTGCTCATGGACGCAAAAGACTATCTTGAAAAAGAAGTCGGAATTCCCGTTGATATTGTTCGTAACCACAGAAACCTGAATCCGCGTCTGCGCCGGAGAATTGAAAGAGATGGAATCGTTATCTTCTGAGAAAAAGGAATTGGCACTCGACATTCTCTATGACATCCAGTCGGCCATCGAGAAGTTGCAGGAGCGGACGGCGAGAATCCGTTCGGTCGATGATTTCCTCGACTCTTCTGAGGGAATGATTCTTTTGGATGCCTCTTGTATGCTGCTCATCGCGATTGGCGAAAGTCTGAAAAACCTAGACAAAGTGACGGAAGGACGACTGCTGCCAACCTATCCCTTGATTCCTTGGAAGCAGGTGAAGGGGCTGCGTGACATCATTTCGCATCATTATTTCGATGTCGATGCCGAGCAGATTTTCTGGATTGTCGCAAACGAAATCACACCATTGAAGAAAAGCATCGAGTTTTTTATTGCAAAAATTCAGGGACAAACTTAATTCCCAATAATTCCATCGATTTCTTGGTTTTTCGGGAAATAATGAGTAATTTTGCAGCCGGAATAAGAACGAACTAAACAAGAAAGGAGTAGAATATGGCAATACCAATCAGGCCGATTCCCGTTGTGACAGGCGACGATGCAGTCCGCTTCATTGAGGCAGCAGAAAGGGCTGAACGCAATGCGCATACGGTGGAATTAGGAATGTCGCAAGAGGATTTCAACAAAATCATGGCGAAAGCACAATTGTATTGAGCGATGGGATTCCTGACAGACAGTTGCTCTTTCCATTTGCTGACACGTGAGATTATTTCCACGTGCAAGCCTTTTTCGTGTGGCAACCCCGACCTCGACGAGTTTTTTATGAAGGACTCGCCGCTGAATGCGGAAAAACTCTTAGGAAAGACTTATTGCTATTTGTTGGATGAAGACCCGACGGTGATTGTCTGTGCTTTTACACTTTCCAATGACAGCGTCAGGGTGGACCAACTGCCTAACAGCCGAAAGAAAAAAATCAATGAAAGCATCCCACACGAGAAACGTATGCGCCGTTATCCCGCTGTGCTCATCGGTCGTTTGGGTGTGAACGTTGAATTTGCTGGTAAGGGCATCGGCTCTGAACTGATGTTGTTTATTAAGCGTTGGTTTGTGCAGCCAGACAACAAGACGGGCTGTCGCTATCTTGCTGTGGATTCCTATAATTTGCCACAGACTTTGAACTATTACGAGAAAAACGGTTTTCGCTATTTGTTTTCCACTGAGGAGCAAGAGGCAGAGAATGCTTGCTTGGACTTGCCGCTGAAAACTCGGTATATGTATTTCGATTTGATTGAGGTGTGACACCATGAAAATGTTGGAAACTTTCGGACGCTATTTGCTGCTGATGGGACGGACGTTCTCGCTGCCCGAGCGGTTTCGGATGTTCTGGAAACAGTACATCAAGGAAATGGCGCAGTTGGGCGTCGATTCCGTCGGCATCGTGCTGCTGATTTCGTTCTTCATCGGCGCGGTGATTTGCATCCAGATGAAGCTCAACATCCAGAGTCCGTGGATGCCGCGATGGGTGTCGGGCTACACGACGCGCGAGATTCTGCTCCTGGAATTCTCGTCGTCGATCATGTGTCTGATTCTGGCGGGAAAGGTCGGGTCGAACATCGCTTCGGAACTCGGCACGATGCGCGTCACACAACAAATCGACGCACTCGAAATCATGGGTGTGAACTCGGCCTCGTACTTGATTCTGCCGAAAATCGCCGGTCTGATCACGATCATGCCGTTTCTCGTGATTTTCTCGTCGGCGACGGGCATTCTCGGCGCCTACGCCACGGCCTACGTGGGCCACATCCTCACGCCCGAGGACCTGACCGAAGGCTTGCAACACTCGTTCATTCCGTGGTTCATGTATATGTCGATTATCAAGAGCCTCTTTTTCGCGTTCATCATCGCGAGCGTGTCGTCGTTCTTCGGCTACACGGTCGAGGGCGGTTCGGTCGAGGTCGGCAAGGCTTCGACCAATGCGGTGGTGTCGTCGTCGGTTTTGATTTTGTTTTCGGATGTATTTTTAACGCAAATTCTTTCGTAGATTAGGAGTTAAGGAGTTAAGGAGTTAGGGAGTTATGACGATAGTTTTGAAAAAATGATTGAAGTAAAAAATCTATACAAAAGTTTCGACGACAAAGAAGTGCTGCACGACATCAGCACCGTCTTTGAGAACGGCAAGACGAATCTGATTATCGGACAGTCAGGTTCGGGAAAAACCGTGCTGATGAAAAACCTCGTGGGACTGCTCGACCCGACGAGCGGACAAGTGCTCTACGACGGTCGCGACTTCGTGCGGATGTCGAAACAGGAAAAAGTGCAGATGCGGCGCGAGATGGGCATGATTTTCCAGTCGGCTGCCTTGTTCGACTCGCTGTCGGTGTTGGAAAACGTGATGTTTCCGCTCGATATGTTCTCGCCGATGACCCTGCGCGAGCGCGAAAAACAGGCCATGAAATGCTTGGAGCGCGTGAATCTGGTGGGCGCGGAACAGAAATTCCCGTCGGAACTCTCGGGCGGTATGCAGAAGCGCGTGGCGATTGCCCGTGCCATCGTCCTGAACCCGAAATACCTGTTTTGCGACGAGCCGAACAGCGGCCTCGACCCGAAAACCTCGCTTGTCATCGACGATCTGCTCTCGTCAATCACCCACGACCTGAAAATCACGACCATCATCAACACGCACGACATGAATTCGGTGATGGGCATCGGCGAAAACATCGTTTTCATCTATCAGGGACAGAAGGAATGGCAGGGCGTTTCGTCGCAGATCATGCGCTCGGAAAACAAGCGGCTCACGGACTTCATTTTCGCCTCAGACCTGCTGAAAAACATGCGCAATGTCGTCATCGAAAACGATATTGAGTTTGAGCATAAGAAGTCTATCTCGGTATAAAGTGAGAAAATGCAAATCTTTTGCAGGGATTCGCATTTTTTTCGTAACTTTGCACCCAAAACGAAAGCATTATGGGAAATTTAGTTGCGATTGTGGGTCGTCCGAATGTCGGAAAATCCACGCTGTTTAACAGGCTGACGAAGTCGCGGAACGCGATTGTGAGCGACGAGGCTGGCACGACGCGCGACCGTCAATACGGCAAGTGCGAATGGTGCGGCAAGGAATTTTCGGTTGTCGATACGGGCGGCTGGGTGGTCAATTCCGACGATATTTTCGAGGAGGAAATCCGCAAACAAGTGCTTGTGGCGACCGAGGAGGCGAACCTGCTGCTCTTCATGGTCGATGTGACGACGGGCCTGACTTCGCTCGACGAGGATGTGGCGCAGATTCTGCGTGGCTCGAAGTTGCCGGTGATTCTCGTGGCGAACAAGACGGACAACAACGCGCAGATTTACGATTCCTACGAGTTTTACAAACTCGGTCTGGGCGAGCCGATTTGCATCAGTTCGATGTCGGGCAGCGGCACGGGCGACTTGCTCGACCTCATCATGGAAAAACTGCCGAACATCGAGGGCGAGAACATTGAAGAAGGCATTCCGCGCTTCGCCGTCGTGGGTCGTCCGAATGCGGGAAAATCGAGCATCATCAACGCTTTCATCGGCGAGGATCGCAACATCGTGACGGAGATTGCCGGCACGACGCGCGACTCGATTTACACGCGCTACGACAAGTTCGGTTTCGACTTCTATCTGGTCGATACCGCCGGAATCCGACGCAAAAACAAGGTTTCCGAGAACCTCGAATTCTACTCGGTGATGCGCTCGATTCGCGCCATCGAAAATTCCGACGTCTGCATCCTGATGATCGACGCGACACGCGGCATCGAGTCGCAGGACATGAACATTTTCCAGATTATTCAGCGCAACCAGAAGTCGCTCGTGGTCGTGGTGAACAAGTGGGACCTCGTCGAAGACAAGTCGCCCATCGCCATCAAGACCTTCGAGAACGCCATCCGCGAGCGCATGGCTCCGTTCACCGATTTCCCGATTATTTTCGCTTCGGCGGTGACGAAACAGCGCATTTTCAAGGTGCTTGAACAGGCGAAACAGGTCTATTTGAACCGCACGTCGAAAATCGGCACGACAAAACTCAACGAAACGATGTTGCCGCTCATCGAGGCGTTTCCGCCGCCTTCCATCAAGGGAAAATACATCAAAATCAAGTATTGTTCGCAGGTGCCGGCGCAGATTCCGACTTTCATTTTCTACGCGAACCTGCCGCAGTATGTGAAAGAGCCGTACAAGCGGTTTTTGGAGAATAAAATCCGCGAAAACTGGCCGCTGACGGGTACGCCGATCAATGTTTTTGTTAGACAGAAATAGCCCCCTCCCGACCTCCCCCGAAAGGGGGAGGAGAAAAACTTGACAAATGATGAAAAAATATTATAAAATATTGACCCTCGTGCTACTCTCCCTCCCCTTTTGGGGAGGGCTGGGGTGGGGCCTTTGTTCCTGCTCCTCCCATTCCTCCGCAGACAAGGCGGCGCGGGTGGCGAAGCAGTATTACGACTATCTTTTGGAGGGGAAATACGACGCTTTCGTCGATGGGCGATACCAACCCGAAGCCATTCCCGACAGCTACCGCGAACAACTCATCAAAAACGCAAAGATGTTCATGGGTCAGCAGCAAATCGAGCATCGCGGCATCAAGGAGACGCGCATCGTGAACGCGACTGCCGACGAGAAACGCCACGAGGCCAACGTGTTTCTGACGCTGTGCTACGGCGATTCTACGGTTGAGGAAGTTTGTGTCCCGATGGTGGAGAGTGACGGGATTTGGTATCTGCGCTGAGTTTGGCGAAATTTCGGGTTATTTGACCACAATTTTCTTTCCGTTGGCGATGTAAATGCCTTTCGGCAGCGACTTTTCGGCGTTCTGACGCCAATTCTGAATCCTCCGACCGTTGAGGTCGTAAACGGCAGCCTCGCTCGCCTGATTTTCGTTCTCAAACTGATGGATGCAGCTCGTTTTGTAGGTCATTTGCGCCGCGTTGAGCACTTGATTGTCGCGCAGGTCGTTTTTGTTCACCTTGTGAACCAAGGCCACGAGCCGCTGACCGCTTCCGCCGAATCCCGCCTTTTCAACCGAAGCGAAACTGACGCTGAAAGTGCCGTCGCTGTTCACACTGAGCACGTCGCCGACGGCATTGTCCGTGAAGTGGTGCAGAATGACTCCGTTGTGGCGGAAAACATCCTTCAAATCGTCGGGCGCATCGTCGTCGTCCATGCCCAACTGCGGATATTTTTCGATGGAAATGCCGTCTTCGACGAGGTAGCACGACAGGTAAATCGACTGACTGGCAAGGTCGCGAGCAATGCGCCCCGAAACGGTGATGTTCGACCCGTCGGATTGAATGTTCACCTCGGCCATCGCAGGCATCTGCGCCGCCTTCGCCAACGCCTCCAAATAGGGCGTGGGCGACATGTCGCGAATGCCCTGAATCACGGCGTTTTCGCCATCCAAAACGGCTCGGTTGTACATAATGGCCGGATTGTATTCGTTTTCGTAGCCGCCGAAAATATACGTGATTGCCTTGTCGGCCTCGCAGGTGAATGAGTCGTTTTGGAAACCGCTGTGATGCGCCACATAAACGTAAGGACCGCCGTATTGCTCGAGTGCTTTTTCAAGGAAATAGGCCATCTGCGGACAATTGACACAGCGTTGGCTGGTAAATTCCTCGATGATGGGCGTCCGTTGGAAATTATCGACGGTGACATAGAGTTTCGTCACGCCGGGTCGTCCGCTCTGCGCCTCTGAATGGTTCAGTTTCGACACCGTGCAAGTCCAATCAACGCTCGTTCCCTCGGTGGTTCCGGCACGAAGTTGAGCGACGACAACCGTACTTCCATACGCTTCCAACGGCGTGGGCAGTGAGATGGTTTTGTAGGTGGGCGCAGTCGCTCCTTCGCCCTGCATCGCAATTTCGAGGTTTTCGATGGGGGTGGGCGAGAAATTATGAATGTAAAGGCCGCCCGTGAAGTCTTGGTCGGGTGCGACCGTCTGCGGATGTGTCGTGTTCTGCGCATAGGCCGCGTGGTCGAAACTGCTGGCCGCTTCATCGTCGAGCAAGGCGAAAATCAGCAAAGTTCCGCGGTCGGTGTATTCTTCCCACGACTTTTTCCCCAGATTCACGAAGCACGACTGCGGCACGGTTGCCTTCGCGTAAGCCACGAGCGGATAGGGCGTTCCAATGGTTTCGTAGGCTTGCCAACCCAAGTAAAACGGCTCGTCGCCGATGACAAACGGCTCGTCAAACAGCACGTCGTTCCAGCCTTCGCTGAGGTCGGCGTAGGTCTGGCGCACGATGTTGTCGGGTTTTCCCGAACTGGCGAGAACGCCCGACCGCTTCTGCCGTGCCTGTTTATAATCGGCCCGAACATAGCAGCGCACACCCTTCACTTCTTTTCCCTTCAGTCGCTGCAAAACAGGGTCTTGCGCAGGGTCGAACTTCGTCAAACCCTGCACAAACTGGTTGATATTTCCGCCGAGTGCCGAAAGGTCGTCCGTCACAGCATTGGCAGGCGCGTAGCCGTAAGGAACTTGCGAGAAAATCGGCAAGGCGAGGTGGAAAAGCAGCAGAGCGACGAGGCTCCGTTGCCAGATGTTTCGAATGGTCTTCATTTTACGATGATTTTCTTTCCATTGACGATGTAAACTCCCTTTTTCAGCGCGTCTTTGTGCGCCACTTTCCGACCGCCGAGGTCATAGACGGCAGCGTTTTTGCCCGATTCATGGTCGAGGAGCGTGATGCCCGAATAGAGGGAAATTTCGCCCTCGGTGCTGTTGAACACGTGCATATTCTTACCGCCCAACTTGCCGTCGCGATGCACGAAGGCGACGATGTAAAGATTGTTCAAATCCCACTGAGAATCGGGCTCGTAGTCGGCCAAGTTCCACGAGTACGAGCCATTTTCAGGCAGTTCCTCGCCGTCGGCAAGGATTTCGCGGATGACATTGGCGTGGACATATTCGCCCATCGATTCCTCCTTCTCCTTTTCCGTCCAGAACATTTGGCTGTCGCTGTGTACGTCGCGCTCCATCAGATAGACCGTCAGTCTCGGTTTCTCGCCTGCGGGCATCACGCCATCGGCGATTTCGCCCGTCACTTCTGCCGAGAATACCAAGCCGAGTTCTCCTTCCCCGATGTCACCCTTGGCCTCGACGCTGACGAATGTAGGCACTTTCAGCACGGCCTCCATCAGTTGGTTGAAATAGCCGAGGTCGGCCAGCACGTCGAACATCGGCGTTTTCGAGGTGTTCATCTGCACGAGAATGTTGCCGGTGCTCATGGCGCGGTCGATGGTCATTGCCGGAATGCCCACCGCCGAAGAATCGTTGTCGCAAAGTTTCAGCGCGAGAGCGGTGGCATCGTCTTCGCCGGTCATAAACTGGTCGTCCAGATGCTGGCTGACATAGGTGACTTTGTCGCGTATCGATTCCGTCATCGGACCGACAAATTCGTCGTAGTAGCGAGGCGAGCGGTAGTTGTTTTCCGACTCGTAGTATTCCATCAGCGGACGGCGCGTATATTTCTGCGCCACAGCCTTCGGAACGGCAATCATATTGACCGTCTGCGTGACGGGCGCAGCCAGTTCCGTGTCGTTCACCTTCGTGATGCTCATTTCCACATCGCCGCTCTGGAAGCAGGTCAGTGGCACGAGGAAGGTTCCGCTCGTCTTGCCTGCGGCGATGCCGCTCGAAAGCGTCACTTTCTTCGAATAACTCTGTTCGCCCTGTTTGGAAACGACTTCCAACGAGCGGATGGTCTGCGAACCGCCATTTCTCAGCCGTAGCGCACAGTCGCCCGGCTCGCCGCTGATGCCGAGGCCGTTCTGCACCATCATCGTGACGACGGGCACATAGTTGAACGAGCCGTTGGTGTCCTTGATGACGAGCAGAATGGGCAGCGTTCCCTGCTCTTTCATATCGACCCACAAGGGCTGTCCGTCGCCGTCCACATCGCCATCGACCCAGAGGAAGCAACTGTTGGGCACGTTGATCGGATAGAGTTTGGGAATGGCGCAAACGTCCTTTTTCAGCGTGGTCGTGAAGCCGACGACGAGTTGTTCAATGCCCTCGGGAATTACGTAATCGCTCATTTTCATCGTGTTCCAGCCCGGATTGCTGTCGCTGTAATTGTATCTCACCGTAGCCTTGCCCGTCGAGAGGTCTTCGCCGTTGAAAGTGTTGCGCACAAATCCCTCGTAAACGCCCGTTTGCGAAGAAGTGTCCCAACCCACGCGCATACTCTTAATCGTACCGCCTGCGTAGGGAGCAAGCATCTCCTTCGTAAGCAGAATGGCGCAGCCGACCTTCGTGTCGCGGTTAATCGAAAATCCGTCGTATTCCCAAATCTGGTCGTCGTACTTGGCATAGCCTACATAGCCACTGCCGCTCGTGCTGCCCTGTGCGAGGGCAACTTTCGGAACTGCCACAAACAGCCCGAATAGGATAGAAAAGTAAATATTTTTCATACCATTTCGTTTTGAGTTGATTTCCGCAACAAAGATAGAATAAAAAAACGCAAAACGACAAGATTTTTTCAAGATTTTTTCAAAAATCCTGTTTTTGCGAATACGAAATGAATGAATATACGGAAAACGGCGTCTGTTGAGGCTTTTTTAGTCGGGACTATACCCGAATGCGCTGAGTTCGCGCTGGTTGTTGCGCCAGTCTTTATCGACTTTGACGAAGGTTTCGAGGTTGATTTTCTTGCCGAAGAATTTTTCCAACGCCTTGCGGCTCTCGATGCCGACTTTTTTCAGCGCGTAGCCCTGATGACCGATGATGATGCCTTTCTGCGACTCGCGTTCCACGTAGATGATGGCGCGAATGTCGATGCGCTTCTCAGCCTCCTTGAAACTCTCGACGCGAACTTCGACAGAGTAGGGGATTTCCTTGTCGTAGTAGAGCAGAATTTTCTCGCGGATGATTTCGCTGACGAAAAATCGTGCGGGCTTGTCGGTCAGTTGGTCTTTGTCGAAGTAGGCGGGACTTTCGGGCAACAGTTCGTAGATGCGCTTCAGCAGCATATCTGTTCCGAACTTGTTCAACGCCGAAATCGGCAGAATCTCCGCATTCGGCAGTAGCGAGTGCCATTTTTCGACAATGGCTGTGAGTAGTTGTTGGGTGTTGAGTGTTGGGTGTTGGATGCCATCATCACCCATCACCGAACATTTATCACCCAAAGCGTCAATCTTATTGATCAACAACAGCACTGGAATCTTCATTTTCTGCACTTTCTCCAAGAAATCCAAATTTTTCTCTGGGTTCTCGACCACATCGGTCACGTAGAGCAGAATGTCGGCATCTTGCAGGGCCGATTCCGAGAACGCCAGCATCATTTCCTGCATCTTGTAGTTCGGTTTCAGCACGCCCGGCGTGTCCGAGAAAACAATCTGCATATCGGGCGTGTTCACGATGCCCATAATGCGGTGGCGCGTCGTCTGTGCCTTGAAAGTGGCGATGGAAATACGCTCACCAACCAACTGGTTCATGAGCGTACTTTTTCCGACGTTGGGATTGCCAACAATGTTTACAAATCCAGCCTTATGCATAAATTGTCAATTATCAATTGTCAATTGTCAATTAGATTCCACCGTCATAAGCCCACTTGAAATAGCTTGCGCCGTGTGCAAAACCGGCTCCGAAAGCCGTGAGTATCACGTTGTCGCCCTTTTTCATGTTCGGCTCGTTGTCCCACATGGCCAACGGAATCGTCGCTCCAGAAGTGTTACCGTAGCGATCGATGTTTACCACGACTTTCTCCATCGGAAGATCGACGCGCTTCGCCACTGCCTCGATGATGCGCAGGTTAGCCTCGTGAGGAATCACCCAATCGACATCGTCCTTGGTCAGGCCGTTGCGCTTCAAAACCTCCACGACATCGTCGCCCATCGAGGTGACGGCGTAGCGGTACACCGTGCGACCTTCCTGATAGATGTAGTGCAGGCGATGCGACACCGTAAAATGGCTCGGCGGACAAACCGAACCGCCGGCCTTCATGTGAAGGAAGGGAAGTCCCTTGCCGTCGGTGCGGAAAAATGCGTCCTGCGCGCCGATGCCTTCTTCCTCGCTCGCCTCGACCATCACCGCTCCGGCTCCGTCGCCGAAGAGTACACAGGTCTGGCGGTCGGTGTAATCGACCATCGACGACATCTTGTCGGCTCCAATGACGATAACCCGGCGGCATCGACCGCTCCGAATCATCGAAACGGCAGTATCGAGCGCGTACATAAAGCCTGCACATGCGGCGGAAATATCCATCGCATACGCATTTTTCAGTCCGAGTTTCCCGATGACCACCGAGGCCGTCGAGGGAAATTTGTAGTCGGGCGTCGTCGTTGCCAACAAAACTGCATCGATGCTGTCAGGGTCGGCTCCAGTTTTCTCAAGCAACTGCTTGGCTGCTTTCCGGGCCATGTAACTCGTGCCCAGTCCTTCTTCCGAGAGAATATGACGCTCCTTGATACCAACGCGCGTCATAATCCACTCGTCACTGGTATCAACCATGCGCGCCAGTTCCTCGTTTGTCAGGACATAGTCGGGCACATAGCCGCCAACACCGCTGATGATTACATTCATCATTATTCAGCGTCCATAACGATAGCCACCTTACCACGATAGTAGCCGCAAGTCGGGCAAACGGTGTGGTAAACGTAGTAAGCACCGCAGTTGGGACATACAGCCAGCGTGGGAGCTACTGCTCCGTCATGGGTTCTTCTTTTACGAGTACGAGTCTTCGACTGTCTTCTTTTAGGATGTGCCATAATAATTTAATGTTTAACTATTTACGATTATAATTTGAATTTTACTTTTTCGGGCTGCAAAGTTACGAAAAAAATGAGAATTAAGAATGAAGAATCCATTTTTTTTTCGCTTTTTATCAAAAAACTGCTGCGACAAACGTACAGATTGCACACTCTTCGGTGGAAATGTGCAATCTTTTATTTCTTTAGTTCGATTCGGAAGGTCGTTCCGCGTCCCACTTCCGTACTTTTCACATAGATGCGACCGTGATGATATTCTTCGACGATTCGCTTGGCAAGCGACAAACCAAGCCCCCAGCCGCGCTGTTTGGTCGTATAGCCCGGTCGGAACACGTTTTTCACATCTTTTTTCTTGATTCCCTTGCCCGTGTCGGCCACTTCCACGACCACGCGCCCCATTTCCATGCCGGTAAACAGCGTGATTTTTCCCTCGCCCGCCATCGCATCGACGGCATTTTTGCAGAGATTCTCGATGACCCACTCGAAAAGCGACGCATTCAGCGGAACGATGATGTCAGCGGGCGGAAAAACCGTTACTCATTGGACTTTGTTCGACACGCGACGGCTCATATAATCGACCACGTGGTTCATCACTTCGTTCAGACTTACGGGCACGGGTTCGGGCAGCGAACCGATTTTTGAAAAACGGTCGGCGATGAGTTGCAAGCGTTTCACGTCCTTGTCCATTTCGGGAATCAGCGTGTCGTCGGGATAACTTTCGCGCAGCATTTCCGTCCATGCCATCAAACTCGAAATCGGCGTTCCGAGTTGGTGGGCGGTTTCCTTCGACAAACCGACCCAAACCTTGTTTTGTTCGGCGCGTTTCGAGGTCAGCAGGGCGAAAATCGCGATGACCACGAACAGCAAAACCACGCCCAACTGTACGTAGGGATAGACCGCCAAGCGCTTCAGCATCAGCGAGTCGTCGTAGCAGACATCGATGTAGTCCGTGCCTCGCTCGTCGTCGATGTCGATGCGGATGCTCCGTCCTGCGGCCTTCATTCGCTGACCGATTTGGGCAATCATTTGAAGGCTGTCGGCAGAGGCGAGTTTCTTCGTGTCGATGTTGCGAAACACCTGCACTTCGCCGTTTCCGTCCATCACCACAATGGGAATCGTCGTGTTGTCCTCGATGACTTTCAACACCAGATTCATACCCGAATTTTCATCGTTTGTGCTCAGCGTACGCATCGCCTCGGCCCAGATTTCCATTTTTTTATGTTCCTCTTCATAGAGGTCGCGCGTCAGGACATTCGACGCAACAAGCGATGCCACAGCGATCAGAATCGCCATGACCACGAGCAGAATCTTCACTTGTCGAATTCGGTCAGTCCATTGCATACGATTATATAACGACTTTTTCCGCGATTTATTGTAACAAACGAGAATGAGCAGCCAAATGGCTGCTCATCCCGTTGTAAAAAAGGGGCATCCACCTACTCTCCCGCATTGTCGCGCAGTACCATCGGCGCAGGCGGGCTTAACTGCTCTGTTCGGAATGGGAAGAGGTGGGACACCGCCGCAATAGACACCCGCAATGTAGGGTTGACACGCTGGAAACTGGCAATTGACAATTGACAATTGATAATTGACAATTGATAATTGACAATCGACAGAGGGAAAGACAGAAGAAAAGAACCATTGATGCGGGAAGCTTCGGGCAATTAGTAGTGCTCGGCTGTGACGTCGCCGCCTAT
>JAFYJH010000034.1 GCA_017538195.1 Prevotella sp. | reverse complement strand
GCCCTCACCGCCACCGCCACGCCGCGTGTGATGCAGGACATCCAAGACATTCTGACCATCGATCCCGAAAGGAAGTTCAAGGTGTTCAAAATGAGTTTCGAGCGGAAAAATCTGGCTTATATCGGACGAGAAACCTCCGACAAATACGCCGAATTGCTGCATATTCTGAACGCTGTGCCGGGTTCGGCCATCGTTTATGTGCGCAGTCGCAGTCGCACGAAGGAAATCGCCGATTTGCTCAACGCCTCATCCGTGAAGGCGACGCATTACCACGCCGGCCTCGACCACAGCATCCGCGACGAGCGACAGGAGCAATGGCAACGTGGCGAAGTGCGCGTGATGGTGGCGACCAACGCCTTCGGAATGGGCATCGACAAGGCCGACGTGCGCCTCGTCATCCACATCGACTTTCCGAGTTCGCTCGAAGCCTATTTCCAAGAGGCCGGACGAGCCGGACGCGACGGGAAAAAAGCCTACGCCGTGTTGCTCTACAACAGCAGCGACGAGCGAAAACTCGAAAAACGAATCACCGACACGTTTCCTGAGAAAGACTATATCATTAAGGTGTACGAAAATTTGGCTTCCTTCTACCAAATGGCGGTTGGCGACGGACTCGATGTCACAAAAACCTTCGACCTCGACAAATTCTGCCGCAATTTCCGTCATTTTCCCACGCAGGCAGAAGCCGCTTTGCGACTGCTCGACCGCGCAGGCTATATCCATTACGACGACGAACCAGACAACGCCTCGCGACTGAAATTTCTCATCGGACGCAACGAACTCTATCGCTTGGAGGAAACGACGCGCACCGAAGAGGCCGTCATCACGGCACTTTTGCGCAACCACGGCAACCTTTTCACCGACTACGCCTACATCAACCTCAACCGCATCGCCCACGACGCGCAACTCACGCCCGACCAGACTTATCACGTGCTTAGGGAACTCACGCAACGGCGCATCCTCCACTTCATTCCGCAACGCGCTATGCCCACCGTCACCTACACGCAACGGCGCGAGGAAAGCGAGTATCTCGTCATTCCGAAAAGCATCTACGAAGAACGGCGCGACCTTTTCACCAAGCGAATCCGCTCGGTCTGGCTCTACGCTTCGAACAACGAAACCTGCCGCTCGCGCCAACTTTTGCGCTATTTCGACGAGAATCGCAGCCACGATTGCGGCCAGTGCGATGTTTGTCTGTCGATTGCGCGAAACCGAAATTCCAACAGCCTCGACGAAGCCCAAAAACGCATCCTTGCCCTGCTCGACGATGGAGAAAAACATGCCGTCACGGAGTTGAAGCAATTTCAACTCCCGACGGCAACGCTTCACGCCGCCCTTCGCGACCTTGTCAATGAAGAGATGGTCGTGGCCGACGGCAGTTATATCCGATTGGCTTAATCGTTGTTTTCAGGACGGAGCGTGCGGACAACGGCACCCGTCTGCCACATCTCCAGATTACGCATCTCGGTAAGTTCCTTGTCCAGACCCTCGCGATAGTCGGGCTTTGAATTGGAGTCGATGGAACGCTGAGCCTCGTTGCCGCAACGAACTTCCTCGTACAGCTTCTTCATCACCGGCTTGATGGCATTGCGGAAACGCGGAGCCCAGTCGAGTGCGCCACGCTGTGCGGTGGTCGAGCAGTTGGCATACATCCAGTCCATACCTTTCTGGGCAAAGAGCGGACCGAGGCTCTGCGTCAGCTCCTCGACAGTCTCGTTGAAAGCCTCCGAGGGCGAGTGTCCGTTCTCGCGCAACACCTCGTATTGGGCTTCGAGCAGTCCCTCGATGGCACCCATCAACGAACCGCGCTCACCCGTCAGATCGCTCACAGCCTCGCGTTCAAAAGTGGTCTTGAACAGATAGCCTGCACCGATTCCGATACCGAAAGCCAAAGCTTTCTCCTCAGCGTGGCCACTGGCATCCTGATGAACGGCATACGAGCAGTTCAGACCGCGACCTTCCTTGAACATCGTGCGCAGCGACGTGCCCGAACCCTTCGGAGCCACCAGAATAACATCCACATCAGCAGGAGGAACAACGCCTGTGCGGTCGCTCCAGCAGATGGCGAAGCCGTGACTGTAATAAAGCGTCTTGCCGGCTGTCAGATAGGGCTTGATCTGCGGCCAAGCGGCAATCTGACCGGCATCGCTCAGCAACATACACACAATCGTTCCGCGCTGGGCGGCTTCCTCAATCGAGAACAGCGTCTCGCCGGGAACCCATCCGTCGGCGACAGCCTTCTCGTAGGTTTTTCCCTCGCGCTGACCAACGATGACGTTGAAGCCATTGTCGCGCAGGTTACAAGCCTGACCGGGGCCTTGAATACCATAACCGATGACGGCGATTGTTTCGTTCTTCAGCACTTCGCGTGCCTTTTCCAATGAAAACTCCTTACTGGTGACAACTTGTTCGATGACACCACCAAAATTCATTTCTGCCATAATGTTTATTTTTTTAATGTTAATAATGATAATCTGTCAAGTTCCGTCATCGGGTGACGGCAATACGACCGCTGCGTGTGAACTGCAAGATACAATTCAGTTTTTCGAGTTGCTGAAACAGGTCGGCAATGTCCTCCGTCAGACCGGCAATCAACACGGTGCTGTAGGTGGGATTCACCTCCATCATTCGCGCATCGTGGCGGCGGATGGTGCGCGACACCTCTGGTTTTTCGAGCAGCACGGGCGTGGAAATCTTGAACAACGCCACTTCGTGGATGAACATCTGGTCGTCGGTGTAGTAATCGGCTTTCACGATGTCGATTTTCTTCTCAATCTGTCGCGTGATGATTTTGATTTGCTCTTCATCGCTCCACGCTGTAATCGTATATTTATGAATACCTTCGGTACTCGATGCCGACACATTCAGCGACTCGATATTCACCTGCCGACGTGTGAAAACGGCGGTAATTTGGTTCAGCAGTCCGGCGATATTCTCAGAATATACCAGTAGTGTATATAGTTTCTTCTCCATCTTTCTAAATGCTAAGTTTCATCTCGTGAACATCACAACCCGGACTCGTCATTGGCAGCACGTTGTCCTCTTCGTGTACGGCACATTCCAACAGATAAGGACCCGTTGCGTTCAACATCTCGTTCACACGCTCTTGCAACTCTTCGCGATTGACGACAAGCCCATAGTTGATGCCGTAGGCGCGGCAGATGTCCTCGTAGTTGGGATTCATCATTCGGGTAAACGAGCGGCGACCTTCCCAGAACATATCCTGCCACTGTCGCACGTTGCCAAGATAGTTGTTGTTGAGCAGAATCATCTTCAACGGCAGTTGCTGTTCCATAATGGTTCCCAGTTCCTGAATGTTCATCTGGAAACCGCCATCGCCCATAAAGGCCATCACTTTGCGCTCTGGTGCGGCAAAAACGGCACCCATACCGGCAGGAATCGCGAAGCCCATCGTGCCGAGACCGCCGCTGGTTACAATCGACCGACGCTTCGGAAAGCGGAAATAACGACAAGTGAACAACTGATTCTGACCGACATCCGTCACAAGCACCGCATCGCCCTGAGTCGCCTCGGCAACGGCATTCACCACCTCGCCCATCAGCAATTGTCCGCCCTTCGGATGGATGGCGGGCTCGATGACGCGCTTCAGTTCTATCTGATTCAATGGCTCGAAACTGTCGATCCACTCGCGATGCTCGGTCTTGTCGATCAAAGCCGTCAGCGCAGGCAGCGAAGCCTTGCAGTCGGCAACCACCGCGACATCGGTTTTCACATTCTTGTCGATTTCGGCAAAGTCAATATCCAAATGGATGATTTTCGCCTTGCGGGCATAAGTTTCGACAGGACCCGTCACGCGAGTGCTGAAGCGCATACCGATGGCAATGAGCACGTCGCACTCCTGCGTTTTCAAATTCACGGCATAGCTGCCGTGCATACCCAACATACCCACGTTCAAACGATGGTCGCTCGGCAAGGCGGAAAGGCCCAGCATCGTGCGACCGGCAGGAATGTCCGCCTTTTCCAAGAAAGCAAGCAGTTCGTCCTGTGCATGACCCAACTCCACGCCCTGTCCCACGAGTGCCAACGGTCGCTTGGCCTGATTGATGAGGTCGGCGGCAGCCTTCAGCGCATCCCTATTGATTTCGGGATAAGGCGTATAGCCGGGCACTTCGTCAATCGTCACAGGATTCCATTCGCAGAGTTCCTTCTGAACATTGCTCGGAAAGTCGAGCACGACGGGGCCTGGCCTGCCTGTTCTGGCAATGAAGAAAGCACGGCTCACAGCCCACGCCACATCCTTGGCAGAGCGAATTTGATAGCTCCATTTCGAGATGGGTTGAGCCACGCCCACCAAATCGACCTCTTGAAAGGCATCGGTGCCCAACTGCGAAATCGACACCTGACCAGCAATGACGACAAGCGGCGTGGAGTCCATCATGGCATCGGCGACGCCCGTGAGCGTGTTGGTGGCACCGGGACCGCTCGTCACTAAACTCACGCCGACCTTTCCACTGACGCGGGCATAGCCTTCGGCAGCGTGTACGGCAGCCTGTTCGTGGCGCACCAACACGTGGTGCAACTTCGCATTGTCGGGTCGTGTATGTTGGTAGAGAGCGTCATAGACGGGCATGATGGCACCGCCGGGATAGCCGAAGATGGTTTCCACCCCTTCAGCCATCAGTGCGCGCATCAGCGCTTCCGCTCCTGTAATTCTATCTTTCAACATAAATTATCAATTGTCAACTATCAATTGTCAATTATCAATTATCAATTAATCTCACACCGCCCTTGTCGGCACTCGCCACACACTGGGCATAGGCGCGCAGGGCTTTTGAAACGCTGCGCTGACGCTGCAACTCACGCGGTTCGCGATTTTCCAGTTCGGCATCGTCGAGCAACACGTTGATGGTTCGGTTGGGAATGTCGATTTCGATGATGTCGCCATCGCGCACCTTTCCGATAGCACCGCCCGATGCAGCCTCAGGCGAGATGTGACCAACGCTCAGTCCGCTCGTGCCGCCCGAAAAACGACCGTCGGTGATCAGCGCACATTCCTTGCCCAGATGACGACTCTTAATGTAAGAGGTGGGATAGAGCATTTCCTGCATTCCGGGACCGCCCTTCGGCCCTTCGTGGGTGATCACCACGCAGTCGCCAGCCTTCACCCGACCGCCGAGAATGCCCTCACAGGCATCTTCTTGCGAGTCGAAAACCACGGCTGGACCGCGGAAATGCCACAGCGACTCATCGACACCGGCGGTTTTCACCACGCAGCCGTCCTTGGCAATGTTGCCGAAAAGCACCGCCAATCCGCCATCCTTCGTGTAGGCGTGTTGCAGGTCGCGGATGCAACCTTCGCTGCGGTCGGTGTCGAGTGTTTCGTAATATTCGCCCTGCGACCCCATCTTTGTCGAGAAACGGTTGCCGGGCGCACTGTAATAAATCGCGAGTTCGGAACGTGTCGATGAAAAAATGTCGTACAAGTCGAGTGCCTCGCCGACGGTCATTCCATCCACACGGATGGCGGAGCCATCGACAAGTCCGCCCTTACTCAGTTCGTTCATAATGCCGAGGATGCCACCGGCACGATTGCAGTCTTGCACGGCGTATCGCTGCGTGTTGGGAGCCAGTTTGCACAAACAAGGTACACGGCGCGAAAGCGCATCAATGTCTTGCATCGTGAAATCTACACCGGCCTCTTGAGCGATGGCCAACAGGTGCAGAATCGTATTGGTGGAACCGCCCATCGCAATATCTACGGTCATCGCATTCAGGAAGGCTTCTCGTGTAGCAACCGAGCGAGGCAACACGCGCTCATCGCCGTTTTCGTAATAGGCAAAAGCGTTTTTCACAATCTGCTGAGCCGCTTTCTTGAACAATTCTATGCGCTGTTCGTGCGTGGCGAGCACGGTTCCGTTGCCGGGCAGCGCAAGACCGATGGCTTCGGTGAGTGAGTTCATCGAATTGGCGGTGAACATACCCGAACAACTGCCACAGCCGGGGCAGGCGGTCTGCTCCACTTCGGCGAGGGTCTTGTCGTCGATGCTGTCGTCGGCACCCATCACCATCGCGGAAATCAAATCGACATTCTGATTGCGCCAACGGCCAGCCTCCATCGGTCCGCCCGAACAGAACACCGTTGGGATGTTCAGTCGCATGGCAGCCATCAGCATACCGGGCGTCACCTTGTCGCAATTCGAGATGCAAATCATGGCGTCGGCCTTGTGAGCATTGACCATGTATTCCACCGAGTCGGCAATGATGTCGCGCGAGGGCAGCGAATAGAGCATTCCGTCGTGACCCATCGCGATGCCGTCGTCGATGGCGATGGTGTTGAACTCGGCGGCATAGCAACCGAGACTTTCAATTTCGCGCTTCACAATCTGCCCAATTTCGTGCAGATGGGTATGTCCGGGCACAAACTGTGTAAACGAGTTCACGATGGCGATGATGGGCTTCCCCATCTGCTCTCGCTTCATGCCCGTTGCCACCCAAAGCGCACGGGCTCCTGCCATACGACGACCTTCTGTCGTCACAGAACTTCTCAACGAATGTTTCATGATGATTGCCTTTGAATCCTGAAAAATCTTTTTACGTGGGTGCAAAGGTAATCATTATTTACGACATTTGCAACGATTTTGAAAATAATCTTTCGGAATTTTTGCAAATTATTACATTTTTGCCCATTTTCGTTTGAAATTTCAAACAAAAAGGACTGTTTAATCAAACACAATCAGGCATCGGCAAGCCTCTACGGGCTCTTCATCGGCGGCAGACCGGCGAGTTACGCGCACGGCATACTCCCGTCCTTCAGCCACCGTTTCCACGAACAGACACAACTCGTCGCCGAGATGCGCTTCCGACACGTAGGCGATGTCGAAACGGCGCAGCGGATGGGCCGCATACCAGTCGCTGTCCCAGAGATTGAGGATGTGTTCGATGTATTTCAGGCTGTTCACATGGCCGTTCATGTCGATGTCGCCGTATTGCGCGACGAGCGTCCGCGTGAGTTTGGCCTCGTCCGAGATTCTGACGCGCGAGGGCTTCGCAATCGGACATTCTTTTTCCGCTTCGACATAGTCTTTCAACACACCGTCGTCCACCTAAAAAAAATCGACGGGCTGCCGCGTCGCCACGTCAATCATCGCCCAGACCGAGCGGCCGTAGCCATAGATTTTCTCTGAGTCGGGGCTGCTTATCCGAAAATTTCGATTCGTAAAAAATCGCATGGCACTCTCGACCCACGTTTCCACCGAAAAACGCTCGTAGGCACGCGGCATTTCCGTCATTTCGACCGCCAAGCGCGACAACACCCACGTTTTCCCAATCGAATTCAGGTAAAGCATCCCGAAACCACGGTCGTTGGAATGGAAGTCGGCGGCGTTGATCAGATGGTTGCCGAGATGACTCATGAAGAGCCGTCCCGCGAAATCGCAATGGAACGGCTCTGCCATGAAATCATATTTTCCTATTTTTTCAATCATTTTTCACTCTTGTTTCTCCCCTCCCGTCGGGAGGGGTTGGGGGGGGCTCTTACTTCACATAAACCACCGCCAGACGGTTCGAAGTCGTGCCCTGCACACCCTTACCCGTAGCCTCATCGACGGCCACGCCGCGTGTCAGCAGGTATTCGGCCACTGCGTCGGCACGAGCCTGCGACAGCTTCTGGTTGAGTTCGGGATTGCCTTCGGGCGATGCCGTTCCGACGATTTGCACGTGCTTGCCCGGCTGAATCACGGCGAGAGCCTTGCGAGCGTCGGCGGTGAGTTCAGACTTGCCCTGTGCGAAGGTCACGAACACGAGGTCTTCCACCTTCACCTCGCGCACAACGTCCTTGCCGGCCACTTCCTTGATGACCTCGACTTCCTTGATGATTTCCTTCGGCTTCTGGGCCAATTCGTTGCGCAGACGGTTGATTTCAGCGTTCAGACCGTCGATTTCAGCCTGATTGCGGAGTTGTGCAACGGTGAAATTGTGCGTGCCGTTGGAGTTCTTGAACTTGTAGATAAGACCAGCGTTCAACTGCACGTACGCCCTGTTCAGGTTGTATTGAACTGAGCTGTGGCCGAGTTCAGCCAACGGATATTCTCCGTCGTAAACCACATCGTTCATTCCCCATGTAATCGAAGGCTCCACATAGAACTGCCAAGCCTTCTTCTCACCGAGGTTGAAAACGAAGTCGAGGGCAGCCTTTGAAGTCAAATTGTTGCGATGGGTAATCTGCTTTTGATGATATAGATAGTTATCATAGCCATAGCTATAATAAAAATCTTCCGGCGTACCAAACAGATGTCCCCAACCTAATCCATACAGACCGACCACTTCAAACGTGCGCGGTTCGCCCGGATAGCCGCCAAACCAGTTCGTGAAGTTCACCGTTCCGAGCAGGCTCGTGTTCAGGAATCGGAAAGCCGTTCCCGTCGATTTGTAGGGCTTGTTCGAGAAGTAGGCGTTGCTCTCGACAGCCAGACCGAACACCGGCGTAAACCAGCGTCCGACGCGCAGGCCGGCATTCGGGTTCAGACCCTTCAGCCAAGCGTGGCCTTTGGCCTTCGTTGCCACACCGCCGTTGATTCCGACATAGAAATTGTCAAACGTTTTGCTCTCGGTCACAGTCTGTGCCTGAGCGCTCACCGTCATCGTTGCGACGGCGAAAAGTAACAGTAGTTTTTTCATTTTTTCTTACTTTTTTATATTAAACAATGTGTAAATTCAAGGATTATCGCTTGAAAACGAGTGCAAAATAACGGAAAAAAACTGAAACAGCCAAATTTTTCATCCGAAAATTCTCAAACCGCGCCCACGACGAGCCACGCCATATAGCCGAAAAACAGGGCGGAGAGCAGGGCTCCTTCCCATCGGGCGACGGTGTATTTCGTGAAGCAGAACAGCCAGAGCAACAGCACCGAACCGGCGAGCATCGCGAAATCGACCCACGTGATTCCTTCGACCTTCATCGGGCAGATCAGGCCTGCTCCGCCGACGATGAGCAGCACGTTCATCACATTCGAGCCGAGCACGTTGCCGATGGCGATGCCAGAGTTGCCTTTCCGCGCTGCCACGACGGTTGTCGCCAGTTCGGGAAGCGAGGTTCCGCCCGCCACAATCGTCAGTCCGATGACGGCCTCGCTCACGCCGAGTTGTTGGGCAATCGCCGTCGCGCCATCGACAAAAACATTCGACCCGACGACCAAACAGGCTAAGCCCAAAAGCAGCAGTCCGACGGCTTTCCAAAGGCTCAGTTGGCTTGTCGGAGCCTCTTCCGAAGCGTCGCTTCCGGCCTTCGCGTTGCGCAAAGTGAACCACATAAACGCCAAGAATCCGACGAACAGCAACGCCGCGTCAAGTCGCGAAACCTCGCCGTCGAGCATCACCATCGCAGCCAAGGCAATCGAGGCGAGAATCGACACGGGAATGTCGCGCTTCACCGTCAGCGGAAGAATCGACATCGGCGCAACCACAGCCGCCACGCCGACAATCAGCATTGTGTTGAAAACATTCGAACCAATCACGTTGCCGACCGCCAAGTCTGCCGTGCCCTTCAACGCCGACACCAAACTCACACAAAATTCGGGCGCCGACGTGCCCAAAGCCACCACCGTCAGCCCGATTACAAGTTGCGGAATCCGCATCCGACCGGCGAGTGCCACCGCGCCGTCGGTCAGTCGGTCGGCACCCCAAAGAACGAGCGCCGCACCGCCAATTATCATCAATATTGAAACCATACGGCTGCAAAATTACACTTTTTTCTTAAAACTTGTAAATCGCAGACCATAAATTTTGCCATTCGTGAATAATTTTGTAAATTTGCACGCTTTTTTTTAACCAATTACCAAAATAATGTTTGAAAATCTTAGCGAAAGATTAGAACGATCTTTTAAAATACTGAAAGGTGAGGGAAAAATCACCGAGATCAACGTAGCCGAGACGCTCAAGGACGTGCGCAGAGCACTCCTCGATGCCGACGTGAACTACAAAGTGGCCAAGACTTTCACCGACACGGTGAAGGAGAAGGCGTTGGGAATGAACGTGCTGACCGCCATCAAGCCCGGACAACTGATGGTGAAACTCGTCCACGACGAACTCGCAGAGTTGATGGGTGGCGAGGCAGCCGAACTGAAACTCACGCAGAAGCCCTCGATCATTCTGATGTCGGGTCTGCAAGGTTCGGGTAAGACGACGTTCAGCGGCAAACTCGCCAATATGCTCAAGACGAAGAAGCACCGCAAGCCGCTGCTCGTGGCCTGCGATGTGTATCGTCCGGCAGCCATCCAGCAGTTGCACGTGGTCGGCGAGCAAATCGGCGTGCCCGTGTGGTCGGAGCCAGAGAGCAAGGATGTCGTTTCGATTGCCCAGAATGCCTTGCAGGAAGCCCGCAGCAAGGGCTACGACACGGTCATTGTCGATACGGCAGGCCGATTGGCAGTCGATGAGGAGATGATGGACGAGATCGAGCGGCTGAAAAACGCCTTGCAGCCCGAAGAAACGCTGTTCGTGGTCGATTCGATGACGGGTCAGGACGCGGTGAACACCGCCAAGGAATTCAACGACCGCCTCGACTTCAATGGCGTGGTGCTGACGAAACTCGACGGCGACACACGCGGCGGTGCTGCACTCTCGATTCGCACGGTGGTGACAAAGCCGATTATGTTCATCGGAACGGGCGAGAAAATGGAAGCCATCGACGTGTTCCATCCCTCGCGAATGGCCGACCGAATCCTCGGAATGGGTGATGTGGTTTCGCTCGTGGAACGCGCTCAGGAGCAGTTCGACGAGGAGGAAGCGAAGCGTCTGGAGAAGAAAATCCGCAAAAACCAGTTCGATTTCAGCGATTTCTACGCCCAAATCCAGCAAATCAAGAAGATGGGCAACATCAAGGACCTCGCTTCGATGATTCCGGGCGTGGGCAAGCAACTCAAGGATGTCGATATCGACGACAACGCCTTCAAGAACATCGAGGCCATCATCAATTCGATGACGCCGTATGAGCGGTCGCACCCCGATGTGCTCAACCAGAGCCGCCGGATGCGCATTGCGAAGGGTTCGGGTACGAATATTCAGGAAGTAAACCGCCTGATAAAGCAGTTCGACCAGATGCGCAAGATGATGAAAATGGTGTCGGGCGGCGGAATGAGCGGAATGAAAGGATTGATGAGGGGGATACCTCGCCCCCTAAAATAGGGGGTTGGGGGTCTTGAGAAATGTAAACTATGAATATGAAACTGATTGACGGAAAAGCCACCGCCGCGCAAATCAAGGCGGAAATTGCCGAGAAAGTGCAGAAAATCGTCGCCGACGGCGGAAAACGACCGCATTTGGCGGCTGTCCTCGTCGGACACGACGGCGGTTCGGAAACATACGTAAAAAACAAGGTCTTGGCCTGCGAAGCCTGCGGTTTCAAGTCGTCGCTCATCCGCTTCGAGGACAACGTGAGCGAGGCGGAACTTTTGGAATGTGTCAAAAATCTGAATGAAGACACCGATGTCGATGGATTCATCGTGCAGTTGCCGCTGCCGAAGCACATCGACGAGCAGCGCGTCATCGAGGCCATCGACCCGAAGAAGGATGTCGATGGATTCCATCCCGTGAACGTCGGGCGAATGGCGATTGGACTGCCGGCCTTCATTTCGGCTACGCCGCTCGGCATTATGACGCTGCTGCAACGCTACAACATCGCGACGAGCGGCAAAAAATGCGTCGTGCTCGGTCGGTCGAACATCGTCGGCAAGCCGATGGCACAACTGATGATGCAGAAACAATGGGGCGACGCAACCGTGACCGTGTGCCACTCGCACTCGAAAACGCTGAAAGAGGAATGTCGCGAGGCCGACATCATCGTCGCCGCCATCGGACAACCCGAATTTGTCACGGCTGATATGGTGAAAGACGGCGCGGTGGTCATCGATGTGGGTACGACGCGCGTGCCCGATCCGACAAGGAAAAGCGGTTTCCGACTCTGCGGCGATGTGAAATTCGACGAAGTGGCGCCGAAATGCTCGTATATCACGCCCGTTCCGGGTGGTGTAGGGCCGATGACGATTTGTTCGCTGATGCAAAACACGCTGCAAGCAGCGGAATAAAAGCCTCACCCCCATCCCCTCTCCAAGTAGAGAGGGGAGCTTAAAATGCAAAAAAAATGAAGAAAAACGAGATGATAGAAATCAAAACTCCCCTCTCCGACGGGAGAGGGGTTGGGGGAGAGGCTTCTGCTCTTTACCAACAAGGCAACGAGCATCGTCGTCGGGGCGACTGGCAGCAGGCGTTGAACTGCTATATGGAAGCCATCGCGCTCGACCCCGAAAGCCCTGCCGTCGAAGCCAAGAAAATGCTCGACGACATCCTGAATTTCTATCACAAGGATTCTTACAACCCGTAGCATCAAAATTCGTTAAATCTCGATATTTTTTTTGTCAATTCAAGAATAATTACTACTTTTGCGCGATAACCTGAACTATTAACTTTAAAAAAACGTATTATGGGAAAAATCAAAGGAGCCATCGTGGTGAACACTGACCGCTGCAAGGGATGCCAACTGTGCATCGTGGCGTGTCCGAAAAATGTCATCGCTCTGGCTGACAAGAAAGTAAATGCGCACGGCTATCCCTACGTGGAGCCTGCGAATCCCGACGAGTGCATCGGTTGCGCCTCGTGCGCCATCGTCTGCCCCGACGGATGTATTACGGTTTACAAAAAACGAATGGAGGACTAACGCTATGGCAGAACAACGTGAAATTGTATTGATGAAAGGCAACGAAGCCATTGCGCACGCTGCCATTCGCTGCGGATGCGACGGCTATTTTGGCTATCCGATTACGCCGCAGAGTGAAGTGATTGAGACGCTCGCCGAACTGAAGCCGTGGGAAACGACGGGAATGGTCGTTTTGCAGGCCGAGAGCGAGGTGGCGTCGATTAACATGATTTACGGCGGTGCAGGCGCAGGCAAGCGCGTGCTCACATCGAGTTCGTCGCCGGGCGTGGCGCTGATGCAGGAAGGCATCGCTTATATGGCTGGTGCGGAACTGCCGGGCGTGTTTGTAAACGTGCAGCGCGGCGGTCCCGGACTGGGCACGATTCAGCCCTCGCAAAGCGACTATTTCCAAGCGACTCGCGGCGGTGGCAACGGCGACTACTACGTGATTACGCTCGCTCCGAACTCGGTGCAGGAAATGGCCGATTTCGTCGATTTGGCCTTTGAGTTGGCGTTCAAATACCGCAATCCGGCGATGATTCTGTCAGACGGTGTCATCGGTCAGATGATGGAGAAGGTGGTTTTGCCGCCGCAGAAGCCCCGTCGCACCGAAGAGGAAGTCTTGAAAGAGTGTCCTTGGGCTTCGACAGGTCGCACGAAAGACCGTCAGCCGAACATCATCACCTCGCTCGAACTGACTTCCGAGGTGATGGAGAAGCGCAACCTGCATCTTCAGGAGAAATACCAGCAGATTCGCGACAACGAAGTGCGCTACGAAACCGAGCAGATGGACGGCGCAGAATACATAATTGTGGCCTTCGGAAGTGCTGCCCGAATCGCCGAGAAAGCGATGGAGCAGGCCGCCGAGGAAGGCTTGAAAGTCGGGCTTTTCCGTCCGATTACGCTGTGGCCCTTCCCCGAAAAGGAAATCGCCGCTGCCGCACAAGGCAAGAAGGGCGTTTTGGTCGTTGAAATCAATGCCGGACAGATGGTTGAAGATGTCCGACTCTCTGTGAATGGCGCAGTGCCAGTTGCTCATTTCGGTCGCTTGGGCGGCATCGTCCCGGAGCCCGATGAAATCGTTAATGCCTTAAAAACGAAATTCTAATGGAAAATCAAATCATCGCACCAGAAAATCTGGTCTATAAGAAACCAACACTGATGAACGACACCCCGATGCACTACTGTCCGGGCTGTTCGCACGGTGTGGTACATAAGCTCATCGCTGAAGTAATCGAAGAAATGGGCATGGAAGAGAAAGCCATCGGCGTTTCGCCCGTCGGCTGCTCCGTGTTTGCCTATAAGTACATTGACATCGACTGGCAGGAAGCCGCCCACGGACGCGCTCCCGCCGTTGCCACCGCCATCAAGCGCCTGTGGCCCGACCGCCTCGTGTTCAGCTATCAGGGCGACGGCGACATGGCCTGCATCGGCACCGCCGAGAGCATCCACGCGCTGAATCGCGGCGAGAACATCGCCATGATTTTCATCAACAATGCCATCTACGGCATGACGGGCGGACAAATGGCTCCGACGACGCTGCTCGGACAGAAGACATCGACCTGCCCCTACGGTCGTCAGCCCGACTTGCACGGCTATCCGCTGAACATCGCCGACTTGGCTTCGCGCCTCGAAGGAACTTGCTACGTGACGCGCCAGAGCGTCGAGTCGGTGCCGTCGATCCGCAAGGCCAAAGCCGCTATCCGCAAGGCTTTCGAGAACTCGATGGCCGGAAAAGGCTCGTCGCTCGTTGAAATCGTCTCCACCTGCAACAGCGGTTGGAAACTCTCGCCCGTGAAGGCCAACGAGTGGATGAAGGAGCACATGTTTGAGAAATACGAAAAAGGAGATTTAAAAGACACTACGGTATGAAAAAAGAGATTATAATTTCAGGTTTTGGCGGTCAGGGCGTGCTCTCGATGGGCAAGATTCTGGCCTATTCGGGACTGATGGAAGACAAGGAAGTGACGTGGATGCCGGCCTACGGCCCCGAACAGCGCGGTGGAACGGCCAATGTCACGGTGATTGTGAGCGACGAGCGCATTTCGTCGCCGATTCTGAGCCAATACGACGTGGCCATCGTGCTCAACCAGCCCTCGTTGGAGAAGTTCTTGCCGAAGGTGAAGCCCGGCGGCATCCTCATCTACGACGGTTTCGGCATCGCCGACACGCCGCAGCGCGACGACATCGAGATCTATCGCATCGACGCGATGGACAAGGCCGCCGAGATGAAGAACTCGAAAGTGTTCAACATGATTGTCTTGGGCGGACTGCTGAAGGTTTGTCCGGTCGTGACGACCAACGGTTTGGAAAAAGCCCTGTTCAAGTCGCTGCCTGAGCGTCATCACGGTCTGATTCCGCTGAATATGCAGGCGGTGGATGAGGGAATGAAAATCATTCGAAGGTTGTGAGGTCGTAAGGTTGTAAGGTTATAAGGTTATAAGGTTTATAAATATTATGAAGGTTATCAATTAAAAAGTTAAATTAAAAAGTTAAAAAAATGAGACACAAGAGAATTTTATTCAGTGCCTTTTTGCTGTTCGCGTTCATCACGGTGGCAGATGCGAAAATCACGCATCTGCTGCCGCGTCCTCAAAAGGTAGTTATGGGAACAGGCAGTATGACGCTGCCGTCGAAAATTCGGTTCAACGCAGAGCAGTCGGACCGCGTCAATTTCATTTTCGCCGATATGCTCGGCGTGGAAGTGACTGACGACGCATCGGCCACGCTCGTGAACATCGAGACGGGCAAGTCTATCAGCGGTTCCTTCAACCATCAGTTGGCCTTGTATCCCAACGAGGCTTACCAACTCGAAGTGACTTCGACGGGAATCAACATCAAAGCCGCCACGGAAATCGGCGTGATTCGCGCCGTGCAGACGCTGGCGCAGATGGCCGAGGGCTACGACGGAACGCCCGAACTGGAATGTTGCACCATCACCGACTGGCCCGCCTTCAAACTGCGCGGACTGATGCACGACATCGGTCGCAGTTTCATCAGTTTCGAGGAACTGAAAAAGCAGTTGAAGCTCTTCGCCCGTTTCAAGATGAACACGTTCCACTTCCACCTGACCGAGAATCAGGGTTGGCGCTTTGAGGTGAAGGCATATCCGCAACTGACGAAAACTTCGTCGATGACGCGCTTCGCAGGTAAATACTACACGCAGGAGCAGTGCCGCGAACTGGAGGAACTGGCCTATCAGTATGGCATCACCGTCATTCCCGAAATCGACATGCCCGGCCACAGCGGAGCGTTCAAGCGTGCGATGGGACACGACATGCAGACCGACGAGGGCGTTGCAGAACTGAAAGTTATTCTCAACGAGGTGGCTCAAACCTTTACGCGCGCGCCATATATTCATATCGGTGGCGACGAAGTGACCATCACCTACCCCAACTTCCTGCAAATCATGGGCGACTACGTTCATTCCTTGGGCAAAAAGGTGGTTTGCTGGAATAAACTTGTCAGCGGTGCGCCGTCGTCGTCGTATTGCGACATGACGCAGATGTGGGCAACACGCGGAACTGCCGTGTCGGGACTTCCCAACATCGACTGCCGCTACAACTACGTCAACCACTTCGACGTGTTTGCCGACCTTGCAGGCATCTACCGCAGCAACATCTACTATGCGCAGCGCGGAACGAAAGAGGTGGCCGGAACGATTACCGCCGTCTGGAACGACCGCTATATCGCCGACGAGAAAAACATCATGTTGGAAAACAATGTCTATGCCAGCGTGTTGGCCTCGGTTGAACGCGCTTGGATTGGCGGCGGAAAGCAATACATCGAGAAAGGTGGCGCGATTCTGCCCAATTCCGGCGACGAATACGACGAATTTGCCGACTGGGAGCGTCGTTTCCTCTTCCACAAGGCCCATTCGCTCAGCGGCGAGCCGATTCCCTACGTGAAGCAGACGAACATCAAGTGGCACATCACCGACGCCTTCCCCAACGGAGGCAATTCGTCGCTCGTTCTGCCGCCCGAAACGCTCGGTCCGCAGAGCAACTACGAATATAATGGACAAAACTATGGCGTTGGCAGTGCGACGGGTGGAACGGTCTATCTGCGCCACGTCTGGGGAACCACCATCCCGGGCTATTACAGCAATCCGCAGTTAAATAATACGGCCTACGCGTGGACCTATATCTATTCGCCCGAAGACGACCGCGAAGTGGGAGCCATCATCGAGTTCCAAAACTATTCGCGCTCGGAGGTCGATGCCGTTCCTGCCAATTATTCTTGGGACAAAAAAGGCTCGAGAATTTGGTTCAACGATAGCGAAATCAAGGGCCCGAAGTGGGACAATAATGGCGTTTCTATCAACAATGAAACTCCGCTGCGAAATGAAAACGCTGTGCGTCGCAAACCGGTTACGCTCGTCTTGAAAAAAGGTTGGAACAAGGTGTTTATGAAGTTGCCATACGTCAATGCTTCGGGTATTCGACTCAACAAGTGGATGTTCACCTTCGTCCTCACCGACAAAGATGGTAAAAATGCCATCGACGGCCTCGTTTATTCGCCCAATCAAGTGCTCGACGACAATGCCAGCACCCTTTCAGAGCGCGTCAATGAAATCAATTCCTTTCTGGCAAAGGCCATCGGCACTGACCCGGGCTGTTACAACGAATATTTGGCGGAATCGCTTCAGTCGGTTATCGACGAAATCACCGCCACATTCGGCGAAATTCGCTCTGCCGAGGAACGCTCCTGCCAATTGTCGCGCCTGAACGCGGCCTACGAGCAGTTTCAGTCGGCTTGCGAGACGGAAGGTCCGATCATTCCGACGGCCAGTACCGACGGCGACGAACATTGGTACTACTTTTGCTCGACGTTGCGCAACAGCCGCTACACCCGCAGCAACGGCGCAAATGCCGGCGTGACGGGCGGCGACAACGACAAGTCCGACCAGATGTACTGGAAAATCGTGGAACGGGCCGATGGAACCTACGACATCATCAACCGTGCCGACGGCTCGTATCTCTCGCCCGACGCAGCCTACAATAAACAAATTACGACTTCCTCCACACAGCCCTCGAAAGGTTGGACTTTCAAGGCTTCTGACACGCCTGGAATGTTGATCATCACCTGCGGCGATGTGCAGTTGAACCAAACCAATCTCGACAACAAGGTTTACAACTGGAGCAACCAATCGACGCTTGGCAACGACAAGACCGACACAGGCTGCCAGTTTACGATTCGCGAGGTTGTTTTCCCTTCGGAAGACGATGTCGATTTGGTTGTTCGCGTCACGAGCGACGACAATGTGATGCGCCCCGACCAGTATGGCACATGGGATTCCAAACCTTGGACGAAAGGCTGGACGAGCAATGAAAGCAACGTGTTGGCAGGCGTGACGATGACCTCAGCAAGCGCTCAGTTCAATCAATCGTATGGCATCTACGAACGCTATGTGCTCGCCTTGAAGCCGTCGCAAGCCGGAGCCACCGACGAAATCGTCATTACTGCACCCGAAGGCTACGTCATCACGGGCTATTCGATGAAAGCCCGCCTGTTCACCGCCCACGAGCCTTACACGCTTGAAAATGCACAGCAGTCTGTGGAGCCCGTTACGAATGCTTGGAGGGATTTTGGCGCAAGCGATCTCGAAACAACCTCGACTTCCTTCACCATCAAGGCGACTGGCAGCACGAATAACCAGTATCTCTGCATCACCGATTTCACGGTGACGCTGCGCAAGAAAACGACGACCAGCATCAGCGAAATGAAAATCGGGAATGACGACCAAACAATGGTTTTCGACCTGCAAGGACGGCGGATTCAGGGCGATTCGCCGCTGCCGAAAGGCATTTACATTCGTGGAAACAAGAAATTCGTGGTGAAATAATCACCGCAAGCGGAATTCCATTTAATTTTCAATTTCGCGCAAGACGCGAAGCGCATCGGCGGCAGTTGAAATGTCGCCGATGTTCATTGAACGGCGGTTGTTGACCTCGCGCAGTTGGCAGCGGCGAAGGTTTTGCGTCGCGTAGTTGATGAGTTTTTCAAACGTGGGACTTTGGTAGTACGGACTCTCGGCATTGCTGACAAACTGGAGGTTCATCCGACCTTGTCGCAGGGAGATTTTCTCGCAGCCGAGCCGTTTTCCGATGCGACGAATGGCCACGACTTGCAGCAACTCCTCGCCCTCGACGGGAATCGGGCCGAAGCGGTCGATGAGTCGCTGGCGATAGTCGGAAAGCGAGCGGTCGTCCTCGATGGAATCGAGTTCGCGGTAGAGAATCATCCGTTCCTGCGAGCCCGGCACGTAGTTGTCGGGGAAATACATCGCGAGGTCGCTCTCGAAGGTGCAGTCGGCGACGTAGGAAGCCCCCTCCAACCTCCCCCAACTGGGGGAGGCTTTTGTTTCGAGTGATTCATCAAAGCCATTGGTTGCGGAAGCACTCCCCTCCCGTGGGGAGGGGTTGGGGGTGGGTTGTGCCTCATTCCGCAATTCCGCCATCGCCTGCCGAATGATTTTCAGATAAGTTTCGTAGCCCACATCCTCGATGAAACCGCTTTGCTCGGCACCGAGCAGGTTGCCTGCGCCTCGGATGTCGAGGTCTTGCATCGCGAGGCTGAATCCGCTGCCCAAGTCGGAAAACGTTTCGAGGGCTTCAAGCCGACGGCGAGCCTCTGGCGTGAGAGCCGATTTCGGCGGTGCAAGCAGGTAGCAATAGGCTTTTCGGTTCGACCGACCGACGCGACCGCGCATCTGATGCAGGTCGGAAAGCCCGAATTTATGGGCATCGGCGATGATGATCGTGTTCGCATTCGGAATGTCGATGCCATTTTCCACAATCGTCGTCGAGAGCAACATGTCATAGTCGTAGTTGATGAAGCCCATGATGATGTTTTCGAGTTCCTCAGGCTTCATCTGACCGTGTCCGATGGCGATTCGGCAGTCGGGCACGTAATTGAGGATGAGGCGGCGGATTTCCTCAAGTTTCGAGATGCGATTGTTCACGAAAAACACCTGTCCGTTGCGCGACATCTCGAAGCGGATGGCATCGGCGATGTACTCGCCCTTGTAGTTGCCGAGTTCGGTGTAAATAGGGTAGCGGTTGGGCGGCGGCGTACGGATGATGCTCATGTCGCGGGCACCCATCAGCGAGAATTGCAGCGTGCGCGGAATGGGCGTGGCCGACATTGTCAGCGTATCGACGCTGGCCTTCAACTGGCGCAGTTTTTCCTTCACCGACACGCCGAATTTCTGCTCTTCGTCGATGATGAGCAGACCGAGATCTTTCCATTCGACGCTCTTCCCGATGAGTTTGTGGGTGCCGATGAGGATGTCGATTCGACCTTGTTTCAAATCTTCCAAAATTTCTCGCGTCTGCTTCGCGGAACGCGCACGCGAAAGGTATTCGACGCGCACGGGAAGCCCTTCCAAACGGTCGCGGAAGGTCTGATAGTGCTGAAATGCGAGCACGGTCGTCGGCACAAGCACGGCAACCTGTTTCGAGTCGCAAGCAGCCTTGAATGCCGCACGAATCGCCACTTCGGTTTTTCCGAAGCCCACATCGCCGCAAACGAGCCTGTCCATCGGCTTTTGCGCCTCCATATCGGCCTTCACTTCCTGCGTGGCACGGAGTTGGTCGGGCGTGTCTTCATAAAGGAACGAAGCCTCGAGTTCGTGCTGCAAAAACGAGTCGGGCGAATAGGCAAAGCCTTTTTCCTTCTGCCGTCGCGCATAAAGTTTGATGAGGTCGCGAGCGATGTCTTTGATACGCTTTTTCGTACGATCCTTCATTCGTTCCCACGCGCCAGAGCCGAGAATCGAAAGTCGAGGCGGCTCGCCCGTGTCGCTACGGCGATATTTGCTGATTTTATAGAGCGAATGAATCGACACATCGAGTTTGTCGTTGTGCTGGAAAATCATTCGGATGACTTCCTGATAGGCCTCCCCCCGCCCCCCTCCAACTGGAGGGGGAGTATTGCTGAAGCCTCCCCCAGTTAGGGGAGGTTGGTGGGGGCTGATTGGAACGCGAACCAAACCGCCGAACTGCCCGATGCCGTAATCGACGTGCACGAGATAGTCGCCGATTTCCATTTCCTGCAACTCCTTCATCGTCAGCGCCATTTTGCCCGTCCGAGCCTTCTCGCTCTTGAGGTTGTACTTGTGGAAACGGTCGAAAATCTGGTGGTCGGTGAAGAAACAAGCCTGCAAATCGTGATCGATGAAACCGTCGTGCAGCGTTTTATTGACGGCATTAAAAGATGACGATTTGCTCGTTTCATCCTTCATCCTTAATCCTTCATCAAAAATTTCCCTCCCTACTGGGGATGGGTCGGGGGTGGGGTTCAAAATTTCCCTCAACCGCTGATGCTGCTTCTGACTATCCGCCAAAATGTAGAGCCGATAGCCCTGCTGCTGATAGTCGGCGACGGTCTGCCGAAGCAGGTCGATATTTTTGTGGAAAAGCGGCTGCGGCGAGGTGTTGAATCGAATCGTCGTCCCGATTTTCGACGCTTCCGACTTCGTGGAAACCGCCAGAGCAACGTGACGGAAGCGTTTTTCTGCCGCCTTGAACTGCTTGACGCTCATCATTTGCTCCTCTTCGCCGAGTTGGGCGATGGTTTCGCGCACATAATTGAAATCGCGGGCGACAAGCACCGTTTCGTCGGGCAAAAAGTCCGTAAAAGGTACTTTCGCGCTCTCCATCGCCGACAAATCGGGCACGATTTCAGCCGTCTGACGGCGTTCTTTCGAGAGTTGGTCCTGCACCTCGAAAGTTCGAATCGAATCGATCTCGTCACCGAAAAAATCGATGCGGAACGGCAACTCGCACGAGTAGGAATAGATGTCGAGAATCGAACCGCGCACGGCAAACTGCCCGGGCTCATAGACGTAATAGACTTCCTCGAAACCCAACTCCCGAAGTTGATGCTCCAATTCCACGATGTCGGCTGTCTGCCCCTTTTCCAATTTCACGATTCGCTCGCCGACCGCCTCCTTCGAAACGACCAACTCGGCCAACGCCTCGGGATAAGTGACGATGTAAAGGAATCGTTCATCCTTCCTCGTTCTTTCATCCTTCCTCCTGATTCTTTCATCCAACTGAAGTTGCGTAACCACCTCCGTGCGCAGAATTTCGTTGGCCGCATCGCGCTGACCGTATTTCGCGGCACGCCGATACGACGACGGGAAAAACAAGACATTGGAACGCCCACCATTCTGCGCCGATGGCCGCACGAGCACCTGCGTCAAGTCGTGGAAGAAATAGCCTGCCTCGTCAGCATCTTGCAGGATGAAAAGCATCGTTTTCCCGACCTGTTTTTCAGCCGATTTCTCAGCAATCGAGGCAAAGACGAGCGGTGCCGCCGAGCCCACGAGCCCTTGCAGGAAAACGTTTCCAGCCGATTCGTCCGCCAGTGCGCGTCGCAGCTCCCCGACCTGCGGCAGTGCTGCATAAAGTTTCGCCAAGTCATGTATTTCCATACGGGGTGCAAAGTTACGAAAAATCTGAGTAAGCAAGTGTAGAAAGACGGAATCTATGGAATGATTTTTTTGACCGTTCACCCTTCCTTAAACGACACCACACGCGAGAGTTCGTCGTCGAGATAGAACGTTTGTAGAATCGTGTCTTTTTCGATGCGATATTTCACGCGGATGAAATACATTTTTGTCGTTTTTGGACCGTCGGGAAAGGCCAAAGGCTGCTTGAAATGGCTGTTTTTCTCGCCTTTTTCACGCATCAGTTGGAAAAG
>JAFYJH010000033.1 GCA_017538195.1 Prevotella sp. | reverse complement strand
CTGCCCGGTCTGCGCTGCGGATTCGGTTTCATCGGCAAAGGCCACGACCATTTCGTGAGTTACATCAACAAATATCTGGGCTACAACCGCTTCTCGGAGGCGGTGGCGTTGGCGGCTCTCGAAAGCGACGAGCACTATCGCCGCGTGGCCGACGATATGGAGTGGGGACGGCAACTCTACAAGAAGGAACTCGGCGATTTGCCCGGTTTCAAGGTCTATAAGTCGGTGGCGAACTTCATCCTCATCAAATATCCGCTTGAAATCAAGGAGCGGCTGATGGAGGAACTGAAGATTCAGAACTATAAAATCAAATTTATGGGCGACCCGGGACTGGAATCGTGCCTGCGCATCACGCTGGGTCGTCGCGAACAGACGCAGGTGGTGGTCGATACCATCAAAAAGGTGGTTGAAGAAGTTGAAAAGTTAAAGGGTTAAAAAGTAGAATCGTGAACGAAAAATACAGAGCAACGCTGAAGTCAGAAGAGACTGAGGACTGGCTTGACCTGCACGTCATCCGGCCATTCTGCTACTATTGTGCCGTTTTCTTCGCCAAGTTCGACATCCATCCCAACACCGTCACCATTTGGTCGATGGTGATCGGTGCCGGAAGCGCGTGGTTCTTTGCGCAAGGCAGTTTCTATTACGGCGGCACGACGGGACTGATTTATAACATCATCGCCATCGCATTGCTGATGGCTGCCGACATTCTCGACTGCACCGACGGTCAATTGGCTCGCTTGACGGGAAAAAAGAGTCGAATTGGCCGAATCCTCGACGGAATCGCCGGTTTTACGTGGTTTCTGCCTATCTACGTTTTGCTCGTTTGGCGATTCTATCAGCACCACACGATTGAATTTGGCTGGCTCGGCATCGAGGACACGCCTCGGAACGCGCTGATTGCCACAGCCGTCGTGACGGTTCTCGGTCTGATTTCCGGCTTCGTTTGTATGGCAGGACAAGGTCGTTTGGCCGACTATTACATTCAGGTTCATCTTTTCTTCTTGAAGGGCGAAAAAGGCAGCGAACTCGACAATTCCGTGCGTCAGCAGGAGATTTACGACCAAATGCCGAAGGATGCGCCGCTCTACGAGCGACTGTTCCAGAAATCGTACATCGACTACACCCGACAGCAGGAAAAAGTGACGCCTCAGTTCCAACGGCTTTTGGCGCGCTTGCGCGAGAAATACGGCTCCACCGACAACATTCCAGCCTCCGTCCGCGAGGAATTTCGGCAGAAATCCCTGCCCGTCATCTTCTGGAACGGTCTGCTGACCTTCAATTTCCGCGAGTCGTGGCTGTTTCTCTTCTGTCTGCTCGACATTCCCTGCTGCCATTTCCTCTTTGAAATCGTTGTGATGGGACTGCTTTACCAATATGTCAAACACCGCCACGAGACTTTCTGTCGCGAAATGGCGGACAAACTTTAAATTTCCTATGATTGGAGTGATTCTTGCGGCAGGAATGGCGAAACGCCTGCGCCCATTGACCGACACGAAGCCGAAATGCCTGCTCGAAGTGGGCGGAAAAACGCTCTTGCAGCGCACCGTCGAGGCGATGGCGGCGGCTGACATCACCGAGTTTGTCGTCGTCACGGGCTATCGCGCCGAGCAGATTCGCGACTTCCTCACTTCTCACTTTTCACTTCCTACACAACGCCGACTACGAGCACAACAACAACATCTACTCGCTCTGGATGGCGATGGAAAAAGTTCGCGGACGCGAATTTCTGCTGATGGACAGCGACATTCTCTGCGACCCGAAGGCCGTGGTCGAAGTGGCGCGTCAGCCAGTGTCGGCCTTGGCGATGAATCGCCACGAACTGGGCGAAGAGGAGATGAAAATCGTGGTCGATGGCGACCATCGCATCACCGAAATCAGCAAGACCTGCCGCCCCGAAGATGCCATTGGCGAGTCGGTCGGCATCGAGAAAATCACCGCCGACTACAGCGAAGCCCTCGCCCAAGAACTCGACCAGATGATTCTACAGGAAAACCTCATCGACATCTTCTACGAGCGCGCCTTCGAGCGTCTGATTCCGCAGGGCCACACCTTCAAAGTCGTCGATACCACCGACTTCTTCTCCTACGAACTCGACACGCCCGAAGATTTCCAGAAAGCGACGGAACTTTGGCCGTATTAAAAACGATTTGCCATGGAAAAGAAGATTTCAGTGGTCATCAACACCTACAACGCCCATCAGCATTTGGAAAAAGTGCTCGAATCGGTCAAGGATTTCGACGAAATCGTGGTTTGCGACATGGAATCGACCGACGACACACGCGAAATCGCCGAAAAATACGGCTGCAAAATCGTAACTTTCCCGAAAGCCAACCACAAAAGTGCCGAGCCAGCCCGAACATTCGCCATTCAGAGTGCGTCGAGTAAATGGGTTTTGGTGGTCGATGCCGACGAACTTGTTACGCCCGAACTGCGCGAGGAACTCTATCGGCGAATCCAGCAGCCAGACTGTCCTGCAGGCTACTACATTCCTCGCAAAAACAAGTTTATGGGTATGTTCATCCGCGACTTCCATCCTGAATATATTTTGCGATTGATGGTTCGAGAAGGCACGGAATGGCCTCCCTACATCCATTCCCTGCCCCAAATTCAAGGTCGTGTCGAGAAATTAAAGGCTGGAAAAGAGGCTTGCATCCTCCATTTGATGGACGAAACGATGCACGAATACGTCGGAAAAATGAATCTCTACACCGACAATGAAGTGGAGAAAAAACAAGCCGATGAAAAAGAAAATCACCATTTTGCTTCCGGCCTATAACGAGGAGGCGTCATTTCCGCTCATTGAGCAGGGAATGAGTCAGGTTGTGGCTGAAAATCCCGATTACGACTGGGAATTCCTGCTGATCAACGACGGCAGCACCGACAAAACCCTCCAACAAATGATTCGGCTCCACCAAAACGACGCACGCTACAATTACATCGACCTTTCGCGCAACTACGGCAAGAAAATGGCGATGATGGCGGGCTTCGACTATGCCACGGGCGACGCGCTGATCATCATGGACGTGGACATGCAGCATCTCGTCAGCGTCATTCCCGAAATGCTGCGCCATTGGGAAGAGGGCTACGACGACGTCTATGCGCAACGGCAGGTCAGCAAAGAGTCGTGGCTGAAGCGAAAGACCTCGCAATGGTACTACAAACTGCTTCAGTCACTCACGCATGTGCCAATTCAGAAAGACACCGGCGACTTCCGCTTGTTGGATCGCTCGTGTGTGGATGCGCTCAAGCAGATGCGCGAAACCAAGCGCAACACGAAGGGAATGTATTCGTGGATTGGATTCCGGAAAAAAGGAATTTTCTATCAGCAGCAGGAACGGCAGACGGGCAAGAGCAAATGGAGCGCCCAATCGCTCTTCCACCTTGCGCTCAACGGCATTATGTCCTACACCACCGCGCCGCTCAAATTGGCCTCTGTTTTTGGTTTGATGGTGTCGTTTCATACAACGGCCAGCATCCGCAGTCGTGAGGTCTATTTATCCTTGAATTTTTTGAAAACGAACCTGACGAGGAAGAAATTGACGGGAACAACGATGGCAAACACAGCCAGCGGAGCCACTTCGTTGCTGAACCCCAGCCACAGGAACAGGTTGAGCAGAATCATGTGGAGGAAATAATTAGTCAGATGAGCACCTCCGAAACCAATTCCATTGCTGATGGATGTCTTTGTTCGGAACGTGAAACGCGCTGAAAGGTAGAAATTCATCAGGAAACTGAGTACATAGCCGATGGTATAAGCGACGTTCACATTGATCCAATGCTGCAACACCCAGTAGATAGCATAGTGAAAAGTCGTGGAAACAACTCCTACAATGCCAAAACGAAGCATTTCACCAAACGTATCTTTGTTCATGGGTGCAAAAGTAGTAAAAAATTCCAAAATTCTGACCTCTAACTCCAAATTTTTAATTACCTTTGTCCCATCAAACCAATCATATAATGATTCCTTTTAACAAACCCTATTGCTCTGGACGCGAGTTGGACTACATCAAAACAGTATGCGGCTCGACGACTATGTCGGGAAACGGCGACTTCACCAAACTGTGCCATGATTTTTTCGAGAAGCGTTACGGATTCAGGAAATGCCTGCTGACGACATCGGGTACCGATGCTCTTGAAATGTGCGCAATGCTCTGCAACCTGAAACCCGGCGACGAGGTCATTGTGCCTTCTTATACATTCGTGTCGTCGGCCATCGCCTTTCTCCGCGAAGGGGCAAAGGTGGCCTTTGCCGATAGCGGAGCAGACAATCCAAACATTACGGTAGAGCAAATCAATCCGCTGATTACGGACAAAACGAAAGTAATTGTGGTTGTGCATTATGCCGGTATTGCCTGCGATATGGACAGCATCATGGCACTGGCAGAGCAGCACCACCTGCTCGTTGTGGAAGATGCCACCCATGCCATCGACTCTTACTACAAAGGTCGTCCTTTGGGTAGTATCGGCCATCTGGCAGCCTTCTCATTCCACGAAACGAAGAATATCAACTGCGGCGAAGGTGGCATGTTGGTCATCAACGATGAGCGTTTTATCCGTCGTTCTGAGATTATTTGGGAGAAAGGAACCAATCGCGCCGAGTTTTATCGAGGCATGGTGAACAAATACGGATGGTGCGACATCGGCTCTTCATTCCTGCCTTCTGAATTCAACGCGGCTTTCTTGTGGGCTCAGTTGGAACAGATAGAAGACATACAGAAACGACGGATACGCATCTGGACGATTTATGACAAAATCCTGCACACGCAGGTGGAAAACAAAGGTGTCGTACTACCGCAGATACCCGAATATGCCACCAACAACGGCCACATGTATTATTTGGTTTGTCCTTCGCTGGCATTCCGCACGCAATTGATTGCATGGCTTAAAGAACGAGGCGTGCAAACTACTTTTCACTATCTGCCCCTCCACTCAAGCGACTATTATAAGGGTCAATTCAAGGGCAAACCATTGGTGAACTGCGACCGCTACGGCGACGGTTTAGTACGGCTACCCTTATACTACGAACTTTCCGACGAAGATGCTGAAAAAGTGGCTCAATTGGTGGCAGAAGGCATCGATGCCGTCGCAGGCGCATAGTCTTTCATCAGCATTTCATAGCACAGTTTCAGCCAGACGATGGTCACTGGCAATGCTTTCAGTGCATAGGGGCGCGTGAGGTTGTCTCGGATGATGCTCGGATAGAGATCGGAATGGGCGAAACTGCAACAAAGCATTACGAAAACCATCAGCGCAACATCCCATTTGCCACGCTTCCACGGAGCCGCCGTAAACCAGATGACAATGCCAACGAGGGCTGTGATATAGCCACTGTTCTCCGATCCGGTGCTGAACAAAATGATAAACATCAGCACTGAGGCGAGAATCGTCTGGCGGAAAGCGACATTTTTATACTGCGAAAAACGCAGGTAGGGCAGCGCAAAAAGCAGCATGCCCGGAACGATGATCCACAAGTCGGAGTAAGTAGCGGAACCGCTTATTTTGCGAACCATACCCAACAGCGAGATATTCTGCGCAATGGCAAACTGGTTGTCGCCGTTTTTTGTCGCTAGACTGTGATACCACTCGCCATACTGGCCTACGATGTAGTCCCATCCGTGGAAAAATGGCATTGGAGCCACGAACATCACCACCGCCCAAAAGACGAGCGAAGCTACGAGTTTTCCCTTGTGTTTCGAGAAGAAGAAAAACGCCAGTCCGACAATACTGTACAGTTTGACAAAAGTACCGAGCATGATGAAGAAAGCCGCCCAAAAGTCTTTTTCTTTCTCAATGAAGTAGTAGGCCAGCAGAATCGTGGCACAAACGGCCACATTAAACTGCTGCATAAAAAGGGCATTCAGCAGTTCGTTGGCACAAAACCACAGGATGAACAGTTGCTGATACTTGGTGAACTGCGACTGGCGTATCGCCCAATAGAGAAACAACGCCAATGCCAAGCACCAAAGCAATAGCCCCAACCATTGCGGAACGACTGCAAACGGCGCAAAAAGCATGGAAAAGAATGGCCCGTAGTGATGGCAATCCTCATATTCAGCCGGATTCAGCATATAGATGTTCCATCCTCTGATCGCATTCCAAAACGAGCCTTTATAAATCAGGAAGTTGTTGCAACGATTCATTTTGACGAACCACGAAACAACGGCTATCAGCATCCACAGGCCGAACAAAGTGCGATAATCGCTGCATATACTTAACAATTTCTTTTTCATGGCTGCAAAGTTAATTAAAAAATCTTAATTTCTGACTTTCAACTCCTAATTTTTCATTACCTTTGCAAAAAATAAATGAAAAAAGATGGAATTATCAGTCATTAGTCCTGTCTATGGCGCGCCAACCCTTCTTCGCGAACTGGTACGCCAGATAGAGGAAACGGTCGACAAACTGACGGCCGACTACGAGATTATCCTCGTGGAAGACCATAGTCCGGACAACAGCCGCGAAATCATCACTGACATCTGCCGCGAGAACAAAAAAGTGAAGGGCGTGTTCCTGAGTCGAAACTTCGGACAGCAATATGCCCTGAACGCAGGATTCGACCTTTCTCAAGGCGATTATGTGGTCACGCTTGATTGCGATTTGCAGAATCCACCGTCGCAAATCAAAGACCTCTACGAAAAGGCCAAAGAAGGCTACGACATCGTCTTTGCCAGTCGCCAAAACCGTCCCGACAACTTTTTCATGACACATGGCTCGCGCCTGTTCAACAAACTGATGGGATTCCTCACCGACACACAACAAGACGAGTCGCTGGCCGAGTTTGCCATCTACCGTCGCAAAGTAATTGATGCGATGGCGCAGATGGGCGACTTCCGACGCTACTACCCTTTAATGAATCAGTGGGTGGGATTCAAGACGGGCAAGGTTTTTGTCAATCACAACGAGCGAACCGACGGCAAAGAATCGTCCTACTCAATGAGGAAGCGCATCAATCTGGCTGTCAGCACTGCCGTGGCCTTTTCCACCAAGTCGCTGCAACTCATCGCCTATTTCGGATTCATTGTCACTTTGATGGCCATCATCGCAGCCATTGCATTGGTGGTAAAAACAATGATTATGGACGAAGAAGTCAGCGGATGGATTACGCTTTTCGTGTCCACGTGGTTCATTGCAGGCATCATGATTACAATTATGGGCATCATTGCCGTCTATATCGGCAACATCTTCGACGAGGTGAAGCGCCGACCCTCCTACATCATTGACGAGAAACTTAATTTTGAATAGCATGAGCAAAGCCAACAAGATTTCCGTCATCATCAACACCTACAATGCCTCGCAGCATTTGCAGGCAGTCGTGGAGGCAGTAAAAGACTTCGACGAAGTGCTGGTTTGTGACATGGAGAGCACCGACGACACCGTTGAAATTGCACGGCAGTATGGTTGTCGCGTAGTTACTTTTCCGAAGGAAGGACACACCATCGTGGAGCCTGCCCGTGAATTTGCCATCCACGAAGCCGAAAACGAGTGGGTGCTGGTGGTCGATGCCGACGAAGTGGTTACGAAGGAACTGAAGGCGTATTTGTATCAGAGAATCGCCGAAGAAAATTGCCCCGACGGTCTTTTCATTCCTCGAAAAAACTATTTTATGGGTCGGTTCATGCGCTGCCACTATCCCGACCACATTCTGCGCTTCTTCCGCAAGGACAAAACCCACTGGCCCGCCGTGATCCACTGTTCTCCCGAGGTCGATGGCCGCATAGAGAAAATTCCTGCCAAGCGCAAGGAACTGGCTTTTGAGCATTTGGCCAACGACACCATCGAAAACATTGTCGGAAAAACCAATCACTACACCCGATACGAACTCAGTCGGAAGCAAGACAAGCAATACGGCAGCATGGCTTTCCTGTGGCGGCCTTTCTTCCGCTTTTTCAAGGCATATATTCTGAAAGGTGGCATCCTCGACGGCAAGCCCGGCTTCATCAAGGCGGTTTTGGAAGGATATTATCAGTTCATTTTCCTCGCGAAAAAGTACGAGCAAACTATCTGACAATCCCGAAGAATCGCAATAACTTCCGCAACCACGTGTTCGTGTGGCTTCGGCCTTTGTAATGGCGGAGCCAACTGCGTCCCAAAATGTCTTCCTTGCGTTGGAATACGATTTTTGCCGTGTGGTGCTTGTCTCGCTGCGACGGACGACCATAAGTCGAGTCAAAAGCCTTCGCCTTGCGTCCAATCATGTATTTGTTATACACCGATTCGTCATGATTGACAGGGATGATGCCATTTTCAAAGTCGAGCATTGTCAGGCGGTGACATTCTTCCAGCAATGTGAGATATTCCTGCGTGAGTCCGCCAGTGATACCGCTTTGCAGATAAATCTGGCGAGTGCTGAAAGGAACGCCGGATGCCGACTTCTGCCGCCGCTCAAATGGGAATGTGTCGGGATCTTCCGAAGCATCGTGCCATGTCAAGGCGACCAATCCGCCTTCAGAAGCAGTCGGCAAGAATTCCTCGGCGGTGACCGTCGTCTTGAATCGCGTGTTTCCGTTGAAGAAAAACAAGTAGTCAAACAGTTTCAACTGCTCTTTGATGCGAAGGAAAAACAAGTAGCGGAAAACCACGTTGCCCGGCCATCCCAAGTTGTCTTGCCGAACAATTGTCACATTTGCCGACGGGGAAATTTCGCCATCCGTCACCACGAAATAATGTTTCTGGCACGAAGGACAAAAATATCGTTCACAAGTGGTATAAAAATCGTCCCACAAGCGGATATATGCACCGATTCCAACGTATAAAATGCCTATTTTCTTCATAATTTATTCAAAATTCGCTGACGGTCATGCTCGTCGGGATAACATTCTACGAAATCGTCCCAAGTGCGCTTCCATCGGTTGTGGCTCCACAGCCAATATTCTGGATTGCACTTGATGCTGTTTTCGAGCAACCGATAGTATTTCTCCGTAATTGAGAATTTTGGCTCTTCATTCGGATGATCCGACATTTTCACGACTTTTGCGACATAATAACCACGCTTCGGACGCGAAATATCCAAATACACAACACTCGTGTCCAGAATCCGAGCAATGCGTTCGCCACCCGTGTAGGCCGGTGTGTTATGGTTCAGGAACTGCGGCCAGTAGTGCATACTGCTGAAGCCGGGCGACTGGTCGGCAATGAAGCCTGTGAAAGCGTGCTTTCCCTCTTTCTGCCACGTTCTGAGCGTACCGAAAGCCTCGTTCATCTCCAACGAAATGGCTCCTAAGCGACCTCGGGAATAGTAGAAAAGACGGTCGAGAACCTTGTTTTCCAACGGATGGTAGAGTTGGGCGGCAAGCATCCCGGGCGGCAAGTGTAGATTGACCGAAGTAATCCACTCCCAGTTGCAATAATGCCCCAGATAGACAGTCACACCGCGACCCTGCTTAGCCACTTCGTCGATTTGCTCCATGCCCTCAAACCTCATTCTGCGTCGCATTTCCTTCTCGGAAATCGAAAACATCTTGACGGTTTCGACGATGTAGTCGCAAAACCAATGGTAAAAACCCTTTTCAATCTTCTTCAACTCGGCTTCCGACTTGTCGGGAAACGAGGTCGAGAGGTTTTTCCAGACCACTTTTCTGCGATAGCCCACCACGCGATAGACAAGCAGATAGAGCACATCAGAAAAAACGTAGTGGATGCGCATGGGAAGCAATGACAACAAATACAAGATGGCAAAAACGATATAGTACATTCGGAATGTGCGTTGATTGAACCTTTGCAAAGGTACGGTTTAATTCTGAAAATGCCAAGAAATAGGCTGAAAAAATCGTTTTTTCGGAAAAAAATCGTATCTTTGCGCCGTCAATTGCTGAAAAAAAATATGATTTTCGTACACGACAAGGGCCGCATGGCCAACAACATCCTGCAATACGGCCATTTGTATGCGTGGGGACGGGAACACGGTCGGCAAACCATGTCGATGCGCTTCGCCTACAAATATCCGTGGTTCCACATCGGCCACACGCGCCACCACAATTTTCCCACTTACGTTTTTGCGAAATATGCCGCCAAATGCGGCTTAATTCCGACGGTCAGATTCGAGGAGGACAAAACCGACTACGAAGCGCAGGAACGGCTAATGCTGACGAAGCGGATGGTGGTGGCGACGGGTTGGTATGCGCGTTGGTACGAACTTTTTCTGAAGTATAAATCGGAGATTTTGCAACTTTTCGCCTTCGACGAGTCGGTGGAGCGCAAGGTCGAGGAGCGATTGGGCGAAAAAAACGACATTCGGCTCGGCGTTCATATTCGTCGAGGCGACTATGCGACATTTCACGGCGGTCGCTTTTTCTACAGCGACGAGCAATACGTGAATTTTGTTCGGCAGTATCACGAAAATTGCTGTCCGACGGAGCATTTATCGGTGTTTTTCTGCACCAACGACCCCAAAATCGACAAGAATTTCTATCGCGAACAACTGTCGGATTTCTCCGTGCATTTTCCCGAGGGAAATCCTGCCGAAGACCTTTGTCTGCTGTCACATTGCGATTGTCTGATGGGTGCGCCGAGCACGTTCACGCTCGTGGCTGCGATGTATCGCGATTTGCCGCTCTACTGGATTGAAAATCCCGAAAAACCGATTTCCAAAGCCGATTTCGGTCGTTTCGACGACCTTTTCCGCCACATTGTTTAAGGCATCAGCCGATTCTGCGTCATCCGCTCCATGTATTGTTGGATGATGGCTTTCAGTTCGCGTTCCATTTGGCTAAATGAAGAATGAAGAGTGAAGAGTGAAGAATCTTGAGATGAGGATTCCTTCAACAAATTGTGTTGCATCAGCGAGTCTTGCAGCGAATAGACGGCGGTAGTTTTCGTGCCGTCGAATTGCAACACGTGGCCGTGCTTCACATATTGGTAAATGCCGTTCAGATAGTTCACCGCCCACGTTTCCTCGGTTGGCGTGTTGAAAAGGTCGATGCCGAAGGCAAAGAATTTCTTGTTGTAGCCCAACATTCCCAAAAGGGTCGGCATGATGTCGATTTGCTGCGCGATTTTGTCGATGACCTGCGGCTCTTGGCCCGGCTCGAAAATGATAATCGGCACGCAGAAACCGCCCAAAGTCGATTGGTAGAAAGCGTGGTCGCTGTGGTTGGTATGGTCGCTTGTGAGCACGAAAATCGTGTTCTCAAACCACGGTTCGCGGCAGACTTTCTCGAAAAACTTGCCGATGGCCATGTCGGTGTAGCGGATGCACTTGTGGATGATGAGATTTTCCTCGGGATAAACTTCCTTGTATTTTTCGGGAATGGCGTAAGGATGATGGCTTGTTGCCGTGAAAACCGCCGTCATAAACGGTTCTTTCAAGTCCGAAATCTTCGCGGCAAAATATTGCAAAAACGGCTCGTCCCAAATGGCCCACATGCCGTCGAATTCGCTGTCGTCGCCGAAGCGACCGTCCTCGCAGAAATCCTCGCGGCCATAGTAGTTTTGGAAACCCGTTTTGCGGGCGAAAGCCTGAAATCCCATCGAATTGCGCTGCGCTCCGTGGAAAAAGGCGGTTTCGTAGCCCTCAGCACCGAGGATTCCGGCAATTCCCGTCACGTTGTTCATCGACGACGGCGTCAGCACAAATGGCTCGATAAACATCGGAATCGACGAGAGAATCGAGGGCATTCCGTCGATCGACTTTCGACCGTTGCAATAACTGTGCGTAAAAGTGGTGCTTTTCGCAATCAGCGAATCGACATGCGGCGTATAGCCTTTGTACTGGCCGTTTTCGAGGTCTTTGTTGAGTGCGCCGATGTATTCGCGCCCAAAACTTTCGACAATGAGGATGACGACGTTTTTCTTCGAGGAAGGAGAAGCGAGATTCGAGGAGGAAGACCCACCCCCGACCCCTCCCGACGGGAGGGGAGTTGATTCGACTGGCGTATGAATCGGGGTAAAAATCGATTCCAATTCTTGTGCGTCTGCAAAATAGTCGGGCACGGAAAAAACGTTTTTTCCGACGGTTCGAATGAGCGAAAACGGCGTATTGAGCACCAAGGCAGCATCGGTGGGTCGCTCCACGTACTGATTCGCATTCGACAATGTGACGGGGCGCACAGCTGTAGTCCATCCGCCTCGTATTCCGGCGATGGAAAACGGCGTGATCATCAGCAGCGACAGCAGGCAAATGAGGCTGTATTTCCACCGATGCAGCATTTTCCGATGGTCCAACTGCGGCGTGGCGTAGAACTTCCACAAAAGCAGCATCAGCACGACGAAAAGCACGACCAAATACCAATGGTTCACGAATTCCGCACCGATGACGCTGCCGAGATTTCCCTCGTTGGAAAATTCGCCGAAAACGGTCGTCGTCGTGCGGCGCATCGTGTATTTGAAATAGACGGAATCGGCCAGATTGATGGCGATTGCCACGCCGTTGATAACTAAATAAACCCACTTGCAAAGCCGATGATAACGGCCATTTTCCTTGATGTGCCAAGGGAAAAGCATCAGCACGATGTAGAGCGCGTTGGTGTAGAGAATGGCGGAAGTGTCAAAGACCAATCCACCCCGAAAAACCTCGCTCGTGTAGTGGAGATAAGTGGCATTTTCGAGGTAATATTCCAAGCGCGTCACCTGATAGACCAAATAAATCAACAGCAGGTTCCAAGCGACCGCCAACACGAGCGAATAGGTTTTGTCGAGCAATTTTTTGACCATAAATCCTTATACTTTTTGCATATCGTGCAGTTTCCGATAGTAGCCGTCGATGGCGAGCAGTTCGTCGTGGGTGCCGCGCTCGACGATGCGACCTTCGTGCAAAACGCAGATTTCATCGGCATTTTTAATGGTCGAAAGGCGATGGGCGATGGCGATGGTCGTGCGCGTTTTCATCAGGCGTTCGAGCGCGTCCTGCACGAGCCGCTCCGACTCGGTGTCGAGGGCGGAAGTGGCTTCGTCGAGGATGAGAATCGGCGGATTTTTCAGGATGGCGCGGGCAATCGAAACGCGCTGCCGCTGTCCGCCGGAAAGTCGTCCGCCTCGGTCGCCGATGTTCGTGTCGTAGCCGTGTTCCGACTGCATGATGAAGTCGTGGGCGTTGGCGATTTTGGCGGCGGCAATGACAGCCCCCCCTACTGCCCCCGAGGGGGCTTCATTACCCTTTTCTTGGACATTTGTATCCCCCTCGGGGGACGAAAGGGGGCCTTTTCCAAACGCAATGTTATTCCTAAACGAATCATTAAACAATATCGCCTCTTGATTCACGTTTCCGATGAGTTGGCGCAGGTCGTGCAAGCCCAAATCCTTCACGTTGATGCCGTCGATGAGCACTTCGCCTTCCTGCACATCGTAGTAGCGCGGAATCAAATCGACAAGCGTCGATTTTCCCGAACCCGACTGCCCGACCAACGCGATGGTTTTGCCCTTTGGAATAATAAGGTTAATGTCCTTCAAAACCCAAGTAGCCCCCCTGTCGTCCCCCGAGGGGGACACATCAGCTATTGAAGCCCCCTCGGGGGCAGTATGGGGGGCTTTGTAAGCAAAACTAACATTCCGGAACTCAATCTGATGCTCAAACGAGCGAATCGGCATCGGATTTTCCTTCTCCTTGATGTCGATTTCCGCCATCAGAATCTTGTCGATGCGCTCCATCGAGGCCAAACCTTTCGGAATGCTGTAGCCTGCCTTCGAAAACTCCTTCAACGGGTTGATAATCGAGTAGAGAATCACCATGTAATAGATGAAAACGGGACCCGACAGCGACTGATTTTTCAAGACGAGAATACCGCCGAACCACAGCACAATGACAATCATCACCGTGCCGAGAAATTCCGACATCGGATGCGCCATCGACTGCCGCACATTCACCCGCGTAATGTCGTTGCGATAGGCCGAATTCACGCGGTCGAAGCGCTCGTTCATCGTCTCCTCGGCGCAGAAAGCCTTGATGATCCGCAGTCCGCCGAGCGTTTCCTCCACCTGACTCATCGTGTCGCTCCACAGCGACTGCGCCTTCATCGACTGCGCCTTCAACTTCTTGCCGACCAAGCCCATAAACCAACCAAAAATCGGCACGAAAACGATGGTGAACAGCGTGAGTTGCCACGAAACGACGAGCAGCGTGGCGAAATAGATCACAATCAGAATCGGATTCTTAAAGAGCATTTCGAGCGACGCCATAATCGAATTCTCGATTTCCTGCACATCGCCGCTCATGCGTGCAATGATGTCGCCCTTACGCTCCTCCGAGAAGAAGCCGAGCGACAGCGACGTGATTTTCTGGTAGAGTTGGTTGCGGATGTCGCGCACCACGCCCGTGCGAATCGGCACAATCGTCGCCGACGAAAGGAAATACGCGCCCGTTTTCAGGAACGTCAGCACGGCCAACACAATTCCGATGATGAGCAACGTCGTTGTCGCGCCCGTCGCCTCGATGAGCCGATTCACGTAGTAGTTCATGTTGTTCATCGCCACCGTGTCAATACGACTCCAGTCCCACGCCATCAACTGCGTGGCTTTCACCGTGTCGTCCGTCTTGAACAAAATGCCAAGCATCGGCACGAGCGACATAAACGAAAACACGTTGAGAATGGCCGACAGGATGTTGAACACCACCGACAGCACCAGATATTTCTTGTAAGGCGGCACAAATCGCCGCAGCACTTGCAGAAAGTCTTTCATACAATTTGCAAAGGTAAAAGGCAAGAATCCGACGTTCTTGCCTTTTTTCCGTAACCCTTAGAGGTAAATGCCGAAGCCGACGCGAAGCCCGATTTTCGAGTATTCGCTGTGGTCGTTGAACGACTGCTGGTAATAAATCGACGGCTCAATCGTCACCGTGCGGCTGATGAAGAAGGCATAGCCGACTTCCACGCCCGGCATCACGTCGTTGTAACCGCAAGGGCCGTGCGCATACTTCACGTTGGCACCGAGAAAGATGCCGTTTTGAAGAATGTAGTAGCGTCCACCGATACCCAAATCGATGTTGTCCGTAGAGCCGCCCAGATGGTTCCATCCCACCTGACCGTAAACCAGAACGTTGTCGGCCATGAAATAGCCGGCCTGTCCTTGCAGTCCGATGTTCAAATCCTCCGAACCGCTGTAACTGAGGTTAAGACTTGTGAGAGATGCACCGGCATAGAGTTTTCCCTTTTCAAACTGCGCGTGTGCGACGAGCGGCATAACGGCCACTGCGATGATAACTAAGATTTTTTTCATATTTTCTATTGATTGGTTTTTTGATTTCGATTGCTTGTTTGATGGTTTCGACTGACAAAGGTAAGCATTTTTTTTGTTTTCCAACAAAATCGCTCACAAATTTTGCAGAATTTTTTCGACGACGGCTTCGGGTTGGATGTCGTTGAGGCAGGCATAATCGCCGCGATGACACGGTTTTTTGCCGTAAATCGAGCAGGGACGACAGGGCAAATCGACCTGAACGGCGTTGTCGGCAGACTGGTTCCAACCCATGAAACCGGCGAAGGGATGGGTGGCACCCCAAATGCTGACGGCAGGCGTGGCGACGAGCGATGCCAAGTGCATATTCGCGGAGTCCATCGTCAGCATCGTGTCGAGTTGGCGGATGAGCAGCAGTTCTTGTTGCAGACCGTCGAGCCGTCCCGTGACATTGCTGCATTGCGGATATTTCGCAGCCCATTGGTCGAGTTGCGCCTTTTCGGTTTTTCCACCGCCGAAAAGGAAGATTTTCAGGGTCGGCATTCGCTCGCAGAGCAACTGAACGACGCGCTCCATCCGCTCCAACGGATAAATTTTTCCCTGATGGGCGGCAAAAGGCGCGATGCCAATCCATTTTTCGTCGGTTTTCGACCGTTGAAATTCGCTTGGAAGCACCGAGAAATCGGGCGAATGATGCTCGAAAATGTCGGCAAAGCGACATTCGACGGGATAGCCTAATTTTCGGAACACATCGGCGTAGTTTTCAAAAGGAGTCGGCTGTTGCACAAGCCGTTTGTTGTGTTGCGAGATGAGTCGGCGGCGACCGCCTTTGTGCTTATTGACGTGCTCCACGTTGTTTCGGCTCAGGTTGAAGCGCATCCGCAGGTATTTCGAGCGCAGCGTGTCGTGCAGGTCGGCAATCGCCGTGAAATGCTTGGCGGAGAGTCGCCGATAGAGCGCGTTCAGCCCTTTCACACCGCGATATTCGCCCTTGATGTCGGCTCCCATGAAACTGACATTCGGCGCCAAACCGTCGAAAAACGCACGCGCAAACGGCTTGCTCAGCACGGTGATGCGGATGTTCGGATATTGCCGCGCCAACGAACTTACCACCGGCACGGTCATCGCCACATCGCCCATCGCCGAAAAGCGGATTATCAACAGATGCTCAGTCCTCATTTCCTTTTTACTTTTCTTTGCTTCCCTTCGGTCCGCGACCGTTGGTTCACTTCCCTTTCACTTCCTTTTCACTTCCCTTCCTTTCCCTTCTCCTTATTATATAATACCGGATTCGTCGCGGGGTCGTTATACATTTTCATCTGCCGATAGACCTTCATAAACTTCCGTCCAGCCTCGATGTCGGCCAGAAGTTGGTCGATGGCAGAGGAAAGGTCGATTTGCTGCTCCAAAAGCACGGCGAGTTTCTGCCGACAGCGTTCCAAGTGCTGCTCGTCGGCATCGGTGCGCTCCGCCTGCTCGCGCATGTGGTAGATTTTCAGCGCGAGGATGCTCAGTCGGTCGATGGCCCAGGCCGGACTCTCGGTGTTGATGGTCGCGTCGGGCTGCACTTTCACGTCGGCGTAAAGTTGCAGGAAGTGGCTGTCGATTTGCTCCACGAGGTCGGTTCGCTCCTGATTCGAGCGGTCGATGCGCCGTTTCAGTAGCAATGCCTCGACGGGATCGATGTGCGGATCGCGGATGATGTCCTCCAAGTGCCACTGAACCGTGTCGATCCAGCATTTCAGATAGAGTTTGTTCTCGATCGTATCCCGCTCAAACGGGTTGTTGATGTTGGCATCGACGTTGTCGGTCAGATGGTAGTCGTTGATGGCGCGAATGAAAATATCATTGCTTTTCTGTGTGAATGTTGCCATAGTTTTCCGAGTTTTTAGTTGTGTTGCTTATATTTTTCGGCAAAAATAGTCATTTTTTTTGAAATGCGCAAAAAAATCGGTCGAAAAATTGCACAATGCTATATCGTTTGTGCAACAATATGCACTTTTTTGATAAAAAAGTTTGTATATTCAAATAAAAAGTTGTTCCTTTGCACCCGATTTTGAATCAGAAAACATTATTAACAACTTAAAAAATTAAAAAATTATGTCAGAAATCGAAAGCAGAGTGCAAGCTATTATCGTAGACAAACTTGGTGTTGACGAAGCGGAGGTTAAGCCCGAAGCAAGTTTTACAAACGATCTGGGTGCAGATTCGCTGGATACCGTCGAGCTCATCATGGAGTTTGAGAAGGAATTCGGCATTTCCATCCCCGACGACAAGGCTGAGAAGATCAGCACCGTTGGTGATGCCATCGCTTACATCGAGGAGAATGCGAAGTAAAATAGTCACAGATTGAAGAATTGAAGAGTTGAAAAATTGAGGTTAAACTTCGACCTTGGTGTTTCAATTCTTCAATTTTTCATTTTTTCAAATTTGGAACACTTTGTTCTGTCAAGAATTTTAATTTTATGGAATTGAAAAGAGTAGTCGTAACTGGCCTCGGAGCCGTGACGCCCGTCGGAAATTCGGTGGAGGAAATGTGGAAAAACCTCCTCGACGGTGTGAGCGGAGCCGCGCCGATTACGCATTTCGATAGTTCCAAGTGCAAGACCCACTTCGCTTGTGAGGTCAAGGATTTGGACATCAACGAATGGATCGACCGCAAGGAAGCCCGCAAACTCGACCGCTACACGCAGATTGCGATGATTTCGGCGATGCAGGCCGTGAAGGACAGCGGAATGGACTTGGAGAAGGTCGATAAGAACCGCATCGGCGTGGTCTATGGCGTCGGAATCGGCGGTATCAAGACGTTTGAGGACGAGGTGACTTACTACGGTCAGCACATCGAGGACGGCCCGAAATTCTCGCCGTTCTTCATCCCGAAGATGATCAGCGACATTGCCGCCGGTCATATTTCCATCCACTACGGTTTCCACGGTCCGAACTTCGCCACGACGAGCGCGTGTGCGTCGTCGAGCAACGCCTTGGCCGACGCTTTCAACCTGATTCGTCTGGGCAAGGCCAACGCCATTCTCGCCGGCGGTGCCGAGAGTGCCATCTGTATGTGTGGCGTGGGCGGTTTCAACGCGATGCACGCCCTTTCGACGCGCAACGACGATCCCGCCGGAGCAAGTCGTCCGTTCAGCGCTTCTCGCGACGGTTTCGTGATGGCCGAAGGTGCCGGTTGCATCATTCTGGAGGAATTGGAACACGCGAAGGCTCGCGGTGCGAAGATCTACGCCGAAATGGTGGGCGAAGGACTCAGCGGCGACGCTTTCCACATCACCGCCAGCCATCCCGAAGGCCTTGGCGCGAAACTCGTGATGGAAAATGCTCTCAGCGATGCCGGTTTGAAACCCGAAGACATCGATTACATCAATGTTCACGGCACGAGCACGCACGTCGGCGACATTTCCGAGGTGAAAGCCATCAAGGATGTTTTCGGCGAGGCTGCCTACAAACTGAACATCTCTTCCACGAAGTCGATGACGGGCCATTTGCTCGGTGCAGCCGGTGCAGTCGAGGCAATGGTGGCGCTGTTGGCGGTGAAAAACGACATCGTTCCGCCGACCATCAACCACGCCGACGACGACAACGACCCCGAAATCGACTACAACCTGAATTTTACGTTCAACAAGGCGCAGAAGCGTGAAGTGCGGGCTGCCATCAGCAATACTTTCGGATTCGGCGGCCACAACGCCTGCGTAGTATTCAAGAAATATGCAGATTAGTCATTTGATAGCGCGTCTAAAGCTCCCTTTCCGCGAGGATAAGGAGCTTTATTCGTGTCTTTACGAGATATTGGGATTCTACCCGAACCATATCGACTATTACAAAACGGCCCTGCTCCACAGCAGTGCGGCGAAGCGCAACGACAAGGGAAAGCCCGTCAATAACGAGCGGCTCGAATTTCTCGGCGATGCCATTCTTTCGGCGGTCGTCGGCGACATCGTCTATCGCCATTTCCCCGGCAAGCGCGAGGGTTTTCTGACCAATACGCGCTCGAAACTCGTGCAGCGCGACACGCTCGGAAAACTCGCTAACGAAATGGGTATCAACGAGTTAATTAAGGCGGCGGCGCAAAACCAGAACCACAACAGCTATATGGGCGGCAACGCTTTCGAGGCGCTCGTCGGCGCGATTTACCTCGACCAAGGCTACGATGCCTGTATGAAATTTATGAAAAAGCGCATCCTCAAGCAGATGATCAACATCGACAAGGTGGCTTACAAAGAGGTGAATTTCAAGTCGAAACTGCTCGAATGGACGCAGAAAAACCGCGTGAAAATCGAATTTCGACTGCTCAGCCAGAAAAGCGACAAGGGAAGTCCCGTCTTTGAATATCAAGTGTTGTTGGAAGGTGTCGAAGGCTGTTCGGCGACGGGCTACAGCAAGAAGGAAAGTCAGCAGATGGCCTCGAAACTGACGCTCGAACAACTGCGTCGCAAACCGCAGTTCATCGACGAAGTGTTTGCCGCCAAGAGCAATCGCACGAAGATGGAGGAAGAACCTGCGACGGCAGTTCCGAAAATCGGGGAAGAAAACCCTACCGAGTCTCAAAAATGGGCTGAATCGAGCGCAAAAACGCCTGAAAAACAGGAAAAAATCGTTACCGAAGAAAACAAAATTTCCACTTCGATACTCGACGACGACGAATTTGACCTCAGCGACATTTCCGCCCGCGAACAAACCCGCGAGGAAATCATCGCAGCGGCAGAGTTGGCGGCGTATAATGGGTAAGTTCTTCGTAGTTGTGAAAACCAATACCTAAAATGGTATCAAGGTTTCATCTCGTTAAACATTGCCGTATCGCTGTCAAACAATTGGAGAATCTCATTGATGTACGGATTGGTTCGCTGGGCTATTAGTGCCACATATTCCTTTCGTCCGTCACCTTTCACCTCCACCGTCCGGCAGACATAGTGTTTTTGTTGCTCTGTGCCATTAAACCAACGTAGGAAAAGTCGCGCTCTCTGCGCCTGTTTTCCGCCCTCAGTGCTGCACATATAGAGAAGAATATCTGGATTCTGGCGGAAAAACTCCTCAATGATACAGATGACCGTCTGCGGAATCTTTGGGTCGCCAGGCGAGGGGCGGCTATTCATATTTGACAGGTTAAACCAATAAGCCACATAGTAAGGATTTGGGTCATCGTCAAACGTAACCGAATATTCCACATTATAGTCGGTATTGAAGAGAATAGCCCCATCTTTGTCGTAGCAAACATCGTAAGGCGAATGGCTGTTGATTGTCTCAATATTAAGTCTATTCATAGCTCACACCCATTCAAGGTCATAATATCCCGACTCAGCTGCTATTCGCTTCTGACGCTGTCGCTCTTCCCATTTCTCATTTGCTTCCTTTTGGCGGATGGCTTTTATCCGTCGACCACGCTCCAATAGTGCAAAGAAATCTTCGCGCGTCCATCTTCTGATAGTACCTGTTGTTTCCATCATTTTAAATCATTTTGTTTCTGACCGCAAAAGTATAAAAAAGGAGGTAGAATTCCAAATTTTTTTGAAAAAATTTTGAAAAAAATCGTTTTTACAGTCTGTATGAAACCATTCAAAAATCAGCCCGAACAGAAATATTCGGGCTGATTTTCATTGAACAACCAAAGATTATTTCACGACAATCTTATCGACAAATCGCTGTCTGCCGCTTGTCACTTGCACGACAACGACATTCCTCGGAACGCTTGCAAGTGAAATCTGCTCATCAATTCCGTTGGAACTATTGACAATCTTTGAAGCAATCAAACGCCCCGAAATGTCGAATACATCAATGGCAGACTCTTCGCCTAATGCCTTCGCGGCGCACTTCACACACAATTGATTTCCCTGAAGCAGAATCTCCAAATTCGATTGACCATCATCAACAACATCGATAGATGTAGGTGCATCTTTTGACTTCAGCACAATTTTGGAAAAACCTTTGAGCGTCGGTCCCCAATAGTAGGAATAGATGATTTCCTCGTAGTCAAATGTTGCAGACGCATTATAGTAAAGTTTCCCATCTTCAATTACAAGTGTTCCTTTCTGTGCCGTCGAAAAACGTATCTCATAATTATCGGGAAGTCCAGTCTCAATGGTGACTTGTTCCAAAGAATTCAAATTAAATTCCTTAAATGGGACGACAAAAGTACTGTCAGCAAAAGTGTTATCAGTAACGACCACTTTTTGAGTACTACCAACAGGCTGTCCATTCAGTTGAAAAACTTGCGACTGGTTGTCTGCGACTATCGGAATAGCAGAATTTCCTACAAGTAGTTGTACTTGATCCGTTGTTGTAGCATCTACCCTATAATGGATAGCGGGTTTATCCGTTGTGCCGTCCCCATAGAGATAACTCACGTGGAAGTAGGGTGCATTTTTTTCCATTTGTAATCCAGCTCCTTCAATAGTAAATTTGCATGGAGTGAGAGAGTTGAAAATGGAAAAGTCAGAGATATAGTTAAACGCCACATCAATCTCCATTTTTTCCGCATTCGAGAAGGCTAACATGTTGATGCTTTCCAACAGGTTGTTACACAAATCTACCTGACGCAGTGTTTCTAACAAAGCCAATGGGCTAACATCGTCAATTTTGTTATAACTTAGGTCTATCTTTTGCAAATTAGATAGGAATCTAACATCACGAATGTCAGTCAGGCCGATTCCTGAAAGATTCAACTGCGTAATGGTGTCCAATTGGCTTATGAGAATATGATCAGATTCACTCAGACCAATATGCACTTTCACACCGTTTTCAAATTCTGCCGAACGGAACTGTACCGTTTGGGCAGAAAGGCTTGTATGGACAAATAATGCCAAACAGACTATAATCAGTTTCTTTTTCATTGTTTCAAAGTTTAATAATCAAGATAAATGAGATTATCTATTGGATAAGATTTAGACTTGAGTTTAACCGTGACACCTTCTAAATTCTGCCCTCTTTTTTTCCATTTCGTAAAATGATTATCCAAAGGCAATGAAGATACCCGACCATTCATCCAATAAATATCCATCCAAAATCTTTTTGTGCCTCCAGCGTCACCAGTGCCTTGAGGTTTAGATTTTATCTTAAGAATCGCCCCTTCGCTATTTTCATCCCCTTCTGCTTCATATGTAGCCGTATATCTGTTTCCCTTATTGGTTTCCAAATTAACGACGACATAGTCTATTCGGTCTTTGATAATCTGCCCGTTGTAAGCATTAACCTTAATTTTGAAGTCAAATCCGTAGTTAAGAAAGTCGTCACATAAATTCTCATCTATTAGTTTATCTTGATATTTCTCAATTTGTTTAACGGCTTTTTCAGTAACATCCATATAATAAGAATATAGTTTGGCAAATGGATCACCAGAATATTTTCCGTATGCGCTGAAAACATTCTTACACACTTTCACAAATTTATCAAAAGGCGTTTTTTTGTCGCTTAACAAAAATTCGACATCCTTGAACTCGCTATAAAAATCGCGGATAGGCTTAGTGACTTTACTCACTTTCTTATACTCCTTTTTTAAATCATTGCTGAAAGCAAGCAATATCGCGGGATAAGTGTACCATTCGGATTTCTCTACTTTGTTTGGAATTGCTAAAACTGCTTTACTTAAAGGTCCATTCCACGTGTCGCATTCCTTCATAATTTTGAACACTTCGGAGATGAAATCGTCAATATCCGTGAAAGGAGTTCCGTCTATTAACGGATTGGGGGCAATGGTTCGACTTAGTGGATTCTTAAATCGTTCACCATCCTTAAATACCAATTGTTTATATTGTTTGGTAGTGCTTTCGGTATCTTTTTGTGTTACAAAATAGAATTTGAAATCTTCGGCCTTTTTCAAAATGGGGAAGTTCTCATCAAGCGTAATACTTACAGATGTACTATTTCCGCAATTAAGATTCTTGATGTATGCATTACCCACATAATAGAATGGTTGGGAAGAAGAAAATGTCATCTCATTTTTGTCTTCTTTGGAAGATTTGTATGCGATTATTTCCAAAATGCCAGACCAAGTATAGTGGGTCTTGTTTACAACCTCAAAATCAAATGTTCTATCTGACCATTCAAAAGATGTGGCAAGAAGGTCGAAACTCTCATTGCTTACACTCATGGAAACATCGTCACGGGCGGTGGCATTTATTGTGAGTGTTTGATTGCGAGTCGTTTCATCTACATTGACCGTGACGCTCTCATACCTGTAATAATCATCGTCATCGACTGACAGCGTAAGAGTCGTTCCGAATGGAATGTAGTCACGTTTGAAAGTACCATTGGAATTCACCAACACAGGCTCATCTCCATCAGAGAATTTGACATAAATTCGCTTATGGGGAGATAACAAAGACAAACGATCTTGATCATTGAAATTGATACGCCCAACTATGCAACCGTATGTACTTTCGACCGGAGGACATGAATTGTCAAAGGTGAATTCGTTAGAAACAACTTCCTGCTCCTTTCCGTAACGATCAATATAGGTGGCTTTTACATAGTAAGTGACGACTCCCTGATACCAATCATCAGTACATGCAATAATTGGTTTTGGGAAAAAACCTGAACGCCGTTTCCAAACTGTTTTTTCGGGTCCGTAAGGATCATCTCGTCGTTGGAACACTTCATAGCAAACATCGTTAGGAATTGAATTGAATTTCAGATAAGGTCCGCCCCAAAATGTTTCATCGCTATTACATCCGCCTGTCAAAGTAATGCTTGGATTGTCATTCTGCACCACGGTGAAGGGCTGCTCTATTTGCGTACTCACTCCGAGGGAATTCTTAAAACTGGCTTTCAACGTATGCTCACCCAAAGACAAGTTGCGAGCATCAAGAGTATGAGGAATATCTTCGACATTCTTCTTGTTGATTACAGGCATCTCCATCGGTTCGTTATCATCAACTGCTATGCTATAAGATTCCATAGTCACATTTTTATAGCCATTTTGCAACTTCACCATAATCGGCACCGTCGTCACGGCGGTAGTTGTCTTGCCGCTGCTGCTCACCGCACGGCAGTGGAGCAGGTGGTAGCCGGGAGTGGCATCGGTCAGGTCGAGGTCGCCGAGGAATTGATACGAACCGCCGTTGGTCGATTCCGTTCCCCCGATCGACTTCTTGTTGGCGATGTCGTCGTCGAGCCAGTATTCCAGTTTGGAAATCTTGCCTGCCGCCAGTTTCAGCACACCCGAAGAATAGACGGCACTGGGCTTGCCGCCGATGGTCACGCGCATATTCAGTTTGTGAAATCCCGTCGGGAATTTCGTGTTGTCTCGCAGGTCGAGGCTGAGCTCTTGCGCTGCGTCTGTTGCGGCAATCGCGGTGGTGTTGCGCTGGTCGTAGCGGTCGTCGAACCAATACTCCAGCGTCTGCGCCGTTGCCCGATTGGGAAACAGGCAGAGCAGGAACAGCCACAACAGCATTGTTGTCTTCTTACTCATATCGCTCATCTCCTTATTGGTTGGCTTTTACGCGGATTCTCACTTTCAGTTTGCCTTCGGCATCGGTCTTGTCGGGCACATCCTTATACATAATATAAGGTACGGGAGCCATCTGGTTGTCGTCGAAGCCTTCGCCGGCATAAATTCCGACTTGACTTTCGTATTGCTTGTATTCGTCTTTGAAATGGAAGTTGGATGCAGGGGATATTGTTGTATTGTTATAATTCACAAAAACATCATCCCAACTTTCTGCCTGAAAGGTGATGGGATCATTGCCCCATTCTCTATTTAGGGTTGCGTGGCTTAGGGTTGCGTTGCAAGAAGAATTCCCATCTGCGCTGCTAGTATTCGCAACTGGAAAATACATAAATACGTTCCCTGTTATAGTAGGAGACTCTATACAATAGAGAGGTTGACCTTTCGAATATAATAAAATATTATTACAAATCACCCCCGTGTTCATATATTGAATACGACCAGTAATAATATTGTTTTTTACGACACCGCTTCCACTATCATAAAAACCTGATGTTGTCTTCCCAAAGCAAATATCCCCTAAACAACAATTTTGACTAATAATAGTGCCTGTAATAGTTGTTTTTCTTATTTTAATATCACCATTAACAATACAATGTTTTATCATCACATCGTTCACCTGTCCATTAACTGCGTCTGTGCCAATGTTCACGCCTCCTGAAATACTACACCCCATTACTGCACTTCCGTCACTGCCGTGGTCAAATATTAATGTTCCAAGAATCTTGGTTATACTTTCGGGGTTGTTTTTATCAATTCTGCGTCCAATACCCATAATCGTCAGCTTTTTCGAGATCTTCAATATATTAGAAGAAGTTTCAAATTGTCCACCGGGGAGATAGACGACACTACCGCCCTGCGCCCCTTCAATCGCTTCTGGAAGCGTGCGATAAAGACTTGTTGCGCCGCTTGGGGAAACAACCGAAATCTGTTGTGCCTGAACACTCGTTGCCGCTGCCACCATGGCAATCAGCAAGGAAAAAATTTTTTTCTTCATACGTTTATCAATTTTTAAAAGTTAATAATTAAAATATTTAAATCGTTTTCTATACAACACAAAAAAGGCGTATCACCATTCGCAACTTGCATTTTCTTATGGGTACCGCCAAGTAACCTTTGCACTTCACAAGTATTGAACAGCTCACGCCGTCGGCGTGAACTTTCTGGCAACTTGTTCTCGTGCAAGATGCTTGTGGCATCTTTTGTTTTAAACATTGGCGGTGTTCATAAGAAGAGAACAAGAGCTAAAAGCTCTATCATCCAAAAAATCCGTTTTCTTTACATCTTCGTCATACTGTCTGTTTCTTGTTATAAGTTTTATGTTGATTGTTATTTAACTCATTCTTTACGAGCATTTGCGTATAAATTCTGCCTTACAAGTTCGCACTCATTGTCAATCTCCTCTTGTGAAATCTGGTCGGTTTTGAACATCGAAAGCAATTCTTCCACCTCTGCCTCAAATACGCGAGGACTTTTCGCAATAGTCATCGTTGTCATATTTCTTGTCCTCCAAATAGTTTCGCTTGCAAATTTACGAATATTTTTTGAAATCCGCAAAAAAAGTTATAAAATTTCGCCGATTCAGAATATTCTTTGTATTTTTGCAGGGAAATTTTGAAAAAGATCGCTTATCGTGGCACAAAACCTCATTCAAACCCAACGGCAGGAACAGAAACTGCAACAACGGCTCTCACAGCAGCAGATGTTGCAGGTGAAGTTGTTGGAAATGCCTTTGGCGGAGTTTGAGGAGAGCATCGCAATGGAAATCGACGACAATCCGGCGTTGGAAACGGTCGCGACCGACGATGCTTTGTACGACGAGGAAAGGCCGCGCGACGAACAGGAGAGTTTCGAGGAACAGACGGAGCGCGAGGAGCGTGAGGACGCGCTCGAAAAGGCGTTGGAGAACATCGGACGCGACGACGAAATGCCGGAAACTTTCAATCCGACGAACACGCAAAACGCTGATTATGAGGAGATTGTCTATGGCGACACGACTTCGTTCTACGACAAACTGAAAGAGCAAATCGGCGAACAGGAACTGACCGATACGGAGCGCGAGGTGATGGAATATCTCATCGGTTCGCTCGACGACGACGGTCTGCTGCGGAAGTCGCTCGACAGCATCAGCGACGAGTTGGCCGTTTTTCATAATATTTATGTTGATGAAAAAGAAATTTCGCTGATACTCAATAAGTTACAAACTTTCGACCCACCGGGCATCGGTGCGCGGAACTTGCAGGAATGTCTGCTGCTGCAAGTCGAAAGGAAGCCTGCCGGATGGCTGAAAACGCAGTTGAAAAGAGTTTTTCGCGACCATTTCGACGCTTTCACGAAGAAACATTGGCGGAAAATTCAAGTTGCACTCGATTTGAGCGACGAGCAAGTACTTGAATTGCAGGACGAAATCCGAAAATTGAACCCGAAACCCGGTGCTTCGCTCGGCGAAACGATGGGTCGGAGTTTGCAGCAAATCACGCCCGACTTCATCGTCGATACGGCGGACGACGGCACGGTGACATTCGCGCTGAATCGCGGCAGTGTGCCCGAACTGACGGTGTCGCCGTCGTTCACGGAGATGGTCGAAGCCTACAAGAACAACCGCGACGGAATGAGCCGCCAAACGAAGGAGGCGCTGCTCTACGCGAAGGAGAAAGTCGATAAGGCGCAGGGCTTCATCGAGGCCGTGAAACAGCGTCGCCACACGCTCTACGTGACGATGAAAGCCATCATCGACTGGCAGCGTCGCTTCTTCCAAGAAGGCGACAAGGCCGACCTGCGCCCGATGATTCTGAAGGACATCGCCGACAAGACGGGACTCGACATTTCGACGATTTCGCGCGTGTCGAACCAGAAATACGCCCAGACGCGCTGGGGAACGTTCCCGCTGCGCCATTTCTTCAGCGACGGCTACGTGACCGACTCCGGCGAGGAACTTTCGACGCGGAAAATGAAGGTTGCGTTGAAGGAAATCATCGACAACGAAGACAAGAAAAAACCGCTGAGCGACGAGGCTCTCACGGCGTTGATGGCGCAGAAAGGTTTTCCGATTGCACGGCGCACCGTGGCGAAATATCGCGAGCAGATGGGGCTCGCCGTGGCACGATTAAGAAAGATTTAAAAAATGAAAGAGAAACAACTGATCATAGCAGCAAGGACCGTGAGCCTGATTTTTACGCCGTTCTACCTTCCGTTGGTGGGACTGGCGGCGTTGTTTTTCTTCAGTTACTTGAAAATTATGCCGTGGCAATTCAAGTTGCTCGTGCTGTTGCAGGCGTATATTTTCACGATTCTGCTGCCGACGCTACTCATTCGTTTCTACCGTTTCACGCAGGGTTGGCATTCCCACGAAATCGGCAGGAAAGAGCGGCGAATGGTGCCTTATATCATCTCCGTCATCAGCTATTTCACGTGTTACTACACGATGAACGCCATCCATATTCCGCACGTCATCAGCGGGATTCTCTTGGCGGCGTTGTCGATTCAAATCGTCTGCGCCATCATCAATGTCTGGTGGAAAATCTCGACCCATTCGGCGGCCATCGGCGGCTTTGCAGGCGCACTCGTCGCCTATTCGTTCAAGTGGTCGTTCAATCCCGTGTGGTGGCTCTGCCTGATTCTCGTCGTGGCGGGACTGGTCGGCACGGCGCGGATGATTCTCCGTCAGCACACGCTCGGACAGGTGGTCGGCGGCTTCGGCGTCGGTTTCGTCTGTGCATTTTTGATGATATTGAGGTTTTGATTTAAGGGGAGTGAAAAGGAAGTGAAAAGGAAGTGAAAGGGGAGTGAAAGGGGAGTGAAAGGGGAGTGAACCAACGGTCACTGACCGAAGGGAAGCAAAGGGGAGTGAACCCAACTATCAATTATCAATTGTCAATTATCAATTATCAATTATCAATTATCAATTATCAATTATCAATTATCAATTAAATAAAATGAATCCAACAGTCAGTATCATTATGGGCAGCACCAGCGACCTTCCGGTGATGGAAAAGGCTGCCGTTTTCCTCGACGAAATGGACATTCCATTTGAGATGCAGGCTCTCTCGGCCCATCGCACGCCCGATGCCGTCGAACAGTTCGCCAAAAATGCCGCCGAGCGCGGTGTTCGAGTCATTATTGCCGGTGCAGGAATGGCCGCCGCATTGCCCGGAGTCATCGCCGCGCAGACCACGCTGCCCGTCATCGGCGTGCCCATCAAGGGAATGCTCGACGGCCTCGACGCGCTGCTCTCCATCGTCCAAATGCCACCGGGAATTCCTGTGGCAACCGTCGGCGTGAACGGTGCGCTGAACGCCGCCATTCTCGCAGCCGAAATGCTTGCCCTCGGCGATGCCGAATTGCAGCGGAAAATGGTCGATTACAAGGAAAATCTCAAGAACAAAATCGAGAAAGCCAACGCGGAACTAAGCGAGGTGAAATTCCGGCACAAGACCAACTAACTGCTCGGTGAGTTCGTCGAGCGACGCGGCGATTTTGATGAAGTCAGACCAGTGGCCGCGAACCATTCCGCGTGCTTGCAAATCGTCGAGCAGGCGGACGAGTGCGTCCCAAAAGCCGCCGATGTTGTACAAAACGATTTTCTTGCGGTGGTAGCCGATGGTGTGGCCTGCGGCAACCGTAAACACCTCGTCGAGCGTTCCGATGCCGCCGGGGAGCGCCACGAGCACGTCGCTTTCCGCCAACAGCAAGTCTTTTCGGTCGCTGAGGTTCTCGCAGGGAATCAGTTCCGTCAGTTCCGTCGCCGTCTGACCGCCTTGTTCGATGATTCGCGGAACAACCCCGATGAGATCGGCGTTTTTTGCATTTTGATCGTCATTTTTTCCCGATTTCATCGAGTTTTTCGCAAACGACCGCGCAATGCAGCCCATCAATCCCTTATCGCAGCCGCCAAACACGATGGAATGGCCGTTTTTTGCGCACCAAGCCACCAATTTTTCCGTCTGTTCAAAATACTCAGCCGCAATCTGGTCGTTGGCCGAGCAGAAAATTCCAATTTTCATTTTTTCAAGTTTTTAACAACCTAAGTTTCTTGCTGATTATTCTCCTTTTGAATCAGTTCTCTGATGGCTCTGTCGTAGTCACTTTCGTACTGTAGCATCTCCAGTTTACGATATTTCTCGAACTCAGCGATAGCCTTCTGTTTCGCCTCTTCGTGGCTGATGGTTCCTTTACCCACCAGAAGTTGTCTGCCTGAGAGTTTCATCAGCTCGTCCAATTTCTCTATCCATTCCACCATCCTCATTGGCATCTGCTGGAGTGCCTGGATTTCTGCAAAATCCAGATATTGTGACACCAGCAAGTTCAGATAGGTCAACTCCTGTTCCGTCAGGTAGTTCTTGGCTATCTGTACATCCTCTTTTGTGATATAATTTCCCTTGAAGTTCGTCATTCCCACCATAGGTTTTTCAGCATCCACCCTGTCGTATATTAACTCGGCAGCGGTATGCTGATGCGCCGCATAATGCAGTTTGTTCTGTACTGTTGCGAAGAACTGACGAGTCAGATTGGCGTTGGGGTCGTAGTCAATACTCGTGATGAAGATGTCCGTCACCTGCTGATATAGGTTGCGTTCGCTGCTGCGGATGTCACGGATGCGTTGCAACAACTCCCTGAAGTAGCGGCTTCGGTTTCCTTTCAGCCTTTCATCATCCAGTACGAATCCCTTTTGTATAAACTCACGCAGATGCGCTGTGGCCCATTGACGGAAACGTGTTGCCACTTGTGACTTCACTCGATAGCCCACAGCGATAATCATGTCCAGATTATAGTGGTTAATCTGCCTCCTGACGCTTCTGTTACCTTCTTGGCGAACTATCAAAAATTTTTTGAGAGTTCGCGCCGGGTCTTGCTCATACTCCTCGTAAATCTGTCCGATATGATAACTGACATCTTGTCGTGAAGCACCAAACAACTCCATCATCTGCTCTTGCGTCAGCCACACATCCTCGCTTTCAAATCTCACGTTCACCCGAGCGATGCCGTTATCGTCTTGGTAAATCAGGAATGCCCGATTCATATTCACCAATTCGTTATGATTTTTCTTTGCCATAATCTGATTATGTTGTATGCTATTTCGTTACTTTGGACGTTTCACGATAAGCGTAATTCTCTCTTGCAGCCGACAATTCTTCTTCGCTCAATGGTGTATTGGAATATCTGAAGATGTAGCCATTATATTGAGGCTTGCCCGCAGATAAACATCTCCTGACATCTTCGGCTCGTAAGCCATATGCTGCTGTGCATTCTGTTATCTTCAGATAAACATTGAGATAATTTCCATCAAGGTCGAATACATATATGGGACGCTTTGCCTCTTTCGTCAATGGCGCACCTTCAATTTTTTGAATTGGTTGTTCAGTTGTCGCATAGATAAAAATATAACCATTGAGATTATACGTTATTTTGTCTTGGCGAAGCATGGTTTTGATGGGACTATCGCCAGCAAAGCCCAGCTCGGTGACAATGTCGGAAATGCTCTCATATCTTTTCAGGAAATCTCCTTCTTTGGAATAGCAATCAATAAGACGCTTACCATAGGTAAAGTCACGTTCAATATTTGTTTGCGGTTCTTCTTCGTGAGCCCGGAAACCATATTCACCAAGCCAACTCTTTTCTAGTGTGGCATTTGCAATCTTCTTTTGTGTTAAAGACGACGATAATCCGGCACACTCTTCCAATGTCTTAGTGAAAAGGAATTCACCGGTCGTTCTGGAATATACGTCAATGACGCGTTTTCCATAATATATATCAGGTTCTAACTTTCCTATCGATTCTTCATGCAGCCTGATACCGTAATCGGTGGTCCATAAAGTTCCCTCTAAATCCTTTACGGTATTATATGACACGTAGATTCCCTTCTCGGCACATTGCCTTATGTTTTTGGAAAACAGGAACTCACCCGTTAAGCGAGAATACACGTCAAGTTCCAACATGGTTTGTTCTATGTAAGGCTCAAGTTTTACTCCATTTTTATAGAGATTAGAGTGTATATCGTCTATTGATTTGCCAACAGGCTTTCCATCGTCATTGAAGTAAATTTTGCGGAGCACGAAATTGGTAGCGTCACAGTCCTTTATCGCTTCATGATAGCAACCTCCTTTAAATCCGAAATGTTCCGAAATGGTTCCTAACTTTTTGTCTTCTGTTGGCAAGGCAAGTTTTTTAACCATCGCAAGGACATCGCACACAGGATTTGTCGGCAGAGGAACATTAACCATTTCGCATGTAGATTTCAAGAACCGCATGTCAAAAGGCGCATTGTATGCAAAAAGAGGGCCTGTACCAATAAATTCGATGAAAGAATTGATGGCATCACTTTTTGATACGCCTGTTTGCTTCAACTTTTCTATGTCTATACCGTTAACGCGCAACGCCGCAGGTTCTATTACACAATGTGGAGATGGCTTTATGTAGATACTTCGTGTATCGATGGTTTCTCCTGTACGAGTGCAGTATTTTACTGCACCAATTTGAAGAATTTCATGGCCTTGCTGAGGCGACAATCCAGAAGTCTCTGTATCGAAAACTACGTAGCTCTCATATTTCGATAACCCAGAAATATAAGGTTTAATGGATGATTCGATGCCTGTGGGGGATGAAGAGATAATTTTTACCTCAAATCCGGAGGCTGATATAGCATGATGGGAATCTGCTGCTTCTGGTGTCTCCTTACTCAATAATTGAGTCAATTCTTGGTCGGAGATATTGGTATCAACTAACACATTATAATCGTTATCAATAACTCCTTTCTGCTGTAGCTGCGATATCAAACGTCCAGAAAGGTTATAACCTATTTGGAAATACCTTTGGATGTCTGCACCCTTACACATCCCTTTTTGGATGACAAAACGAGCCACATTCTCTAAAGTTGGATTTTTGTCAACGCAAACGTCTGAGTTTGCAGACTCATCTTTAACCACGTTTGTACTCTGATTAGCCTCTTTTTTAGGCTCTCCACCAAACAGACCTTTTATGAAATCTATAATCGACATAAACAATCTATTTTCTTTTACTTTTTGGTGTATGTTCTATTCTTATTGCCACCGTGTGATTCCAAGTTGGCACTCTCTTTGGTAGTCGCTGAGTGTTCCTTGATTCTGCGAATCTGTGCCAGTTTCTGCTCCCGCGAGCAGGGATGCAATGACATTTGTTGTACCTCTCGCTGAGCAGCCATGCTGTTCTTGCGGTGAAAATCGTTGGCAAACCAACTTCCCACTAATGAATTGTTCTGCATAACTATCCAGTCTAAGCAGACCTTCAGACGTGAAACCTGTGGCTATGATAGTGCGTATGGAAGCCCAAAAATCTGCATTGTTCATTATTCTTTAGTTGTTATTGATACTTTTTCGACTGCAAATTTACAACTTTTTTCCGAAAACGCATGTATTTTCGTGCAAAATTTTCGTACCTTTGCACTCAGTTCCGAGAAATAAAGTTTCGGACACAGGAAAAAATGCAAAGAAGAAAAAGTTCAGTGGTTCATGTCGGAAATCTGACGATTGGCGGCGATGCGCCGGTGCGCGTGCAGTCGATGGCGACGGTTTCGACGCTCGACACGGAAGGGGCTGTGGCTCAGGCGATTAGAATCATCGAGGCTGGCGGCGAACTCGTGCGTTTCACGACGCAAGGCACACGCGAGGCGGAGAATCTGCGCAACATCAAGGCGGAATTGGTGGCGCGGGGCTACGACACGCCGATTGTCGCCGACGTGCATTTCAACGCGAATGTGGCGGATGTGGCGGCGCTGTATGCCGACAAGGTTCGCATCAATCCCGGAAATTACGTCGATCCGGCGCGGAAATTCGACAAAATCGACTACAGCGACGACGAATATACCAAGGAACTGAGGAAAATTGAGCGTCGGCTCGTGCCGTTTTTGCAGTTGTGTCGCGAGCACAAGACGGCGATTCGCATCGGCGTGAATCACGGTTCGCTGTCGGACCGCATCATGTCGCGTTACGGCGACACGCCCGAAGGCATCGTCGAGAGTTGCATGGAGTTTCTGCGCATTTGTCAGCGCGAAAAGTTTGATGATGTCGTGGTTTCGATTAAAGCCTCGAACACAGTGGTGATGGTTCATTCCGTGCGCTTGCTCGTCAAGGCGATGGACGCGGAAGATATGCACTATCCGCTACACCTCGGCGTGACGGAAGCCGGCGAGGGCGAGGACGGAAGAATCAAGTCGGCGGTGGGCATCGGAGCGTTGTTGGCCGACGGCATCGGCGACACGATTCGCGTCAGTCTTTCGGAAGAGCCCGAGGCGGAAATTCCCGTGGCCTACGCGATTCTTCAAGCCGCCCGACTGCGCATCACGAAAACCGAATATATCTCGTGTCCGGGCTGCGGTCGCACGCTCTATAATCTACAGGAAACCATCGCCCGTGTCAAGGCGGCGACGAGCCATTTGGTCGGTCTGAAAATCGCCATCATGGGCTGCATCGTGAACGGTCCGGGCGAAATGGCCGATGCCGATTATGGCTATGTCGGAGCCGGTCCGGGGCGAATCAGTTTGTACAAAGGAAAAGAATGTGTCGAAAAGAATATTCCCGAGGCTGAGGCCGTTGAACGACTGCTGCAACTCATCGAAACCAATCAGAAAAATAACACAACAACATGATGTTTTCTTCCTATATTCCCAATCCGCATCGCTATGACCTCAGCGACCAAATCTATCGTCGTTGCGGTCGTTCCGGCGTTTTGCTGCCCAAGGTTTCGTTAGGTTTTTGGCATAATTTCGGGTCGGAAGATCCCTACGACCGCAGTCGTGCCATCACGCATTACGCCTTCGACCACGGCATCACCCATTTCGATTTGGCCAACAACTACGGACCGCCCTACGGTTCTGCTGAGGAAACCTTCGGACGGCTGATGCAAGACTATTTCCGGGCATATCGCGACGAACTTTTCATTGCCACGAAAGCAGGCTACGACATGTGGTCGGGGCCTTATGGCAACTGGGGTTCGCGCAAATATCTCATGGCTTCGCTTGACCAGTCGCTCAAGCGGATGAAACTCGACTATGTAGATCTTTTCTACAGCCACCGCTTCGACCCTCTGACACCCCTCGAAGAAACGCTTCAAGCCCTCGTCGATATTGTGCGTTCTGGCAAGGCTCTGTACGTGGGAATTTCGCGATGGCCGCTCGAGGCGTTGCAGTTCGCCGACGACTATTTGCGCAAGCGCGATGTGCCGCCACTCATCTATCAAGGTCGCTTGAATATGCTCGACCGCGAACCGCAGGAAAGCGGCATCCTCGACTATTGCGCAAGCCACGGCATTGGATTTATTTCCTTCTCGCCACTTGCACAAGGACTGCTCACCGACCGCTATCTCACGGGCGTTCCCGACGATTCGCGCATGGCAAAAAATCGCTCGCTGAAGCCCGACAGACTCACGCCGGAACTGCTCAAAAACTTGCGCGAATGGAATGCAGAGGCGGAAAGTCAGCATCGTACACTCGCCGAACACGCCATCCGATGGACACTCGACCAAGCCGGTGTGACATCGGCACTCGTCGGAGCCAGCAGCGTAAAACAATTAGCGCAAAACCTTCAAGCAACCCTCGGATAAACCCTTTTTAGCCTGTTCGCAATGAAAAGAATCCTTCTCCTGTTCAGCATTTGCCTCGTCGGAACGACTTCCGTCGCCCAAAACAACCGTCGAGTGAATCCCGAAGACCGACGAGTCGATATGGACTCGCCGACCTTCCAGCCGATGGTGAAAGTCGGAAAAGCCCTTGCCGACGGCGATTCGATTCAGTATGTCGAGTTGCAGAACATCTACGTTTATCCGACCACGACCTTCAAAAACGAGAAGCAGCGACAGCAATACAACCGCCTCGTCTATAACGTGAAAAAAGTGCTGCCGATTGCGAAGGAATGTAACCAAATCATCCGCGAGACCTACGAATATCTCCAGACTTTGCCCGACAAAAAAGCTCGCGACGAGCATCTGAAACTCGTCGAGGCCGACATCAAGAAAACTTACACGCCGCGCATGAAGAAACTGACCTATTCGCAGGGAAAACTCCTCATCAAACTCGTCGATCGCGAGTGCCACAGCACTTCCTACGGCCTCATCCAAGCCATTCTCGGCCCTGTGAAAGCCGGTTTCTATCAGGCTTTCGCGTGGCTCTACGGCGCGTCGCTCAAAAAAGAATACGACCCCGAAGGCGTTGACCGCCTCACCGAGCGCATCGTGCAGCAAGTGGAGAGTGGGCAGATTTGAAGAAAATGAAATTTCTTTTGTCGCTTTTTCATCGAAAAAGTATAAAACTTTCATCCTTTATCTATCATCTTTCATCTTTTTTTTGCATAAATTTTTCACGCTCGACATAATAAATTTTATTTATTCTGTCCTCGCTTACTCAAAATTTTGTACCTTTGCACCCTGAAACGATAAAATGCAAGGAAATATGGAAAAAAGAAACTATAAGCGGACGACCGTGACGGCTGCGCTGCCCTATGCCAACGGCGGCGTCCACATCGGTCATCTTGCAGGCGTTTACGTGCCTGCCGACATCTACGTGCGCTATCTGCGACTGAAAAAACAGGATGTGATGTACGTTTGCGGCTCCGACGAGCACGGCGTTCCCATCACGATTCGTGCGCGAAAGGAGGGCGTCACGCCGCAGGATGTGGTCGATCGCTACCACGAACTCATCAAGAAGAGTTTCGAGGATTTCGGCATTTCGTTCGACATCTACAGTCGCACGACGAGCAAAATCCACCATCAATTCGCGTCTGATTTCTTCAAGAAACTCTACGACGAGGGCAAACTGACCGAGGAAACCACGACGCAACTCTACGACGAGGAAGCCAAGCAGTTTCTCGCCGACCGCTACGTGACGGGCGAATGTCCGCACTGCCACAACGAGGGCGCATACGGCGACCAATGCGAGAAATGCGGTCGCGACCTCTCGCCGACGGAACTCATCAACCCGAAATCGACCATCAGCGGCTCGACGCCCGTGCTGAAGGAAACGAAAAACTGGTATCTGCCGCTGAATGAATATCAAGATTGGCTGAAAAAATGGATTCTCGAAGGCCACAAGGAATGGCGATCGAATGTCTATGGACAGTGTCGCTCGTGGTTGGATATGGACTTGCTGCCGAGGGCGATGACGCGCGACTTGGACTGGGGAATTCCCGTGCCCATCGAGGGTGTCGAGGGAAAGGTTCTCTACGTTTGGTTCGACGCGCCCATCGGCTACGTTTCCAACACGAAGGAACTCTGCGACCGCGAGCCTGAAAAATGGGGTTCGTGGCAGCGTTGGTGGCAGGACGAGGACACGCGCCTCGTGCATTTTATCGGCAAGGACAACATCGTGTTCCACTGCATCATCTTCCCCGTGATGATGAAGGCGCACGGCGGTTATATCATGCCCGACAACGTGCCGTCGAATGAGTTTTTGAACCTTGAAAACGACAAGATTTCGACCTCGCGCAACTGGGCGATTTGGCTGCACGAATATTTGGTCGATTTCCCCGGAAAACAGGACGTTTTGCGCTATGTTTTGACTGCCAACGCACCCGAAACGAAGGACAATAACTTCACTTGGCGCGATTTTCAGGAGCGCAACAATTCCGAACTCGTCGCCATCTACGGCAACTTCGTCAATCGTGCCCTGCAACTCACGAAAAAATACTGGAACGGCGTTGTTCCCGAATGTGGCGAACTGACCGACGTGGAAATTCGGACGATTGAGGAATTCAAGGATGTGAAGCAGAAAGTGGAAACGCTGCTCGACCAGTTTAAGTTCCGCGAGGCGCAGTTCGAGGCGATGAATCTCGCTCGAATCGGCAACCGCTACATCACCGAGTGTGAGCCGTGGAAAGTCTGGAAAACTGACCCGAAACGCTGTGAGACCATCCTCAACCTCTCGCTGCAACTGACGGCCAATCTCGCCATCGCTTTCGAGCCGTTCCTGCCGTTCTCGTCGAAGAAATTGCGCGAGATGCTCAACCTCGACGCTTTCGACTGGAATCAACTCGGCCAAACCGACATTCTGAAGGCTGGACATCAGTTGGCTGAGCCGGAACTGCTCTTCGAGAAAATCGAGGACGAGGTCATCGAAAAACAGTTGAAACGCCTCGATGAAATCAAGAAAGCCAACGAAATGGCGCAGCATCAGCCCGAACCCGTGAAACCGAATGTTTCGTTCGAGGATTTCGAGAAACTCGACATTCGCGTGGGTCGCGTTTTGACTTGCGAACAGGTGAAAAAGTCGAAAAAACTGCTGCAATTCAGCATCGACGACGGCACCGGAACGCCACGCACGATTCTTTCAGGCATCGCGCAGTGGTGGCAGCCCGAACAACTCGTCGGCAAGGACGTGTTGTTCATCGCCAATTTCGAGCCTCGCAAAATCATGGGCATCGAAAGTCAGGGAATGATTCTCTCTGCCGTCGATGCCGACGGTTCGCTGGCCGTCACGTCGCTGTTGCGCAGCGTGAAAGCCGGGTCGCAAGTCGGCTAAGCCTCTCCCCCGTCCCCTCTCCAAGTAGAGAGGGGAGAAGTTAATATTTATCATTAAGTTTATTGAAAAAATGGCATATTTATTCACATCAGAATCAGTTTCGGAAGGTCATCCCGACAAGGTGGCCGACCAGATTAGCGACGCAATCTTGGACCAGTTCCTCGCCTACGACGAGAACGCCCGTTGCGCCGTGGAATCGTTTGTTACAACAGGTCAAGTCGTCATCATGGGCGAAGTTCGGTCGGAGGCATACATCGATTTGCAGACGATGGCTCGCCGGACGATTAACAAAATCGGCTACACGAAGTCGGAATACCAGTTCGACGGCAATTCGTGCGGCATTCTCACGGCCATCCACGAGCAGAGTGCCGACATTAGTCGCGGAGTTGACAGAGCCTTAGAGCAGGGCGCCGGCGACCAAGGTATGATGTTCGGCTACGCCTGCAACGAAACCGACAATTTCATGCCCGTTTCGCTGCATTTGGCGCATTTGCTGATGTACGAATTGGCTGAAATTCGCCGTGAAGGTCGCGAAATGACCTATCTGCGGCCCGACTCGAAGAGTCAGGTGACGATCGAATACAGCGACGAGGGCATTCCGCAGCGAATCGACACCATTGTTGTTTCCACGCAGCACGACGAATTCGACAGCGACGACGAGCGGATGCTTGCGAAAATCAAGGCCGACGTCATCAACATCCTCATTCCGCGTGTGAAAGCGAAGTGCGAGGAGAAAATTCTGGCTTTGTTCAACGATGAAATCAAGTATTTCGTCAATCCGACGGGAAAATTCGTCATCGGCGGACCGCACGGCGACACGGGCTTGACAGGCCGCAAAATCATCGTCGATACCTACGGCGGCAAGGGCGCACACGGCGGCGGAGCCTTTTCGGGCAAAGATTCGTCGAAAGTCGATCGCTCGGCGGCCTACGCAGCGCGTTGGATTGCGAAAAACATGGTCGCTGCCGGCGTTGCCGACGAAATGCTCGTGCAAGTGAGTTACGCCATCGGCGTGGCGCAGCCCGTGAGCATCTACGTGAACACTTACGGACGCTCGAAAGTCGGCATGAGCGACGGCGAAATCGCCCAAAAAATCGCGGAAATGTTCGACCTGCGTCCGAAAGCCATCGAGCGACAGTTGAAACTGCGCCAGCCGATGTATCTCGAAACGGCGGCCTACGGCCACATGGGACGCAAGAACGAAGTCGTCGAAAAGACCTTCACGAGCCATTATCACGAAACGAAAATCATCCCCGTCGAACTCTTCACGTGGGAAAAACTCGACTGCATCGACAGCATCCGAAACGCCTTCCAACTGAATTGACTTCGCCAGAAAAATGCGGCAGGATTCGATAGCGGTACATAGCAACACGGGCAGTGGCGACAGCGTGAAAGCCGCGCCGACTGCCCGCCACGAACTCACCCCGAAAGAGGTGCTTTCGTGGTTGCCTCCCGATGCTACGCCTGCGCAGCAAGATTCCGCCATCCAGCGTCACATTAAAATCTCGGAAATCCACTGGAGTCAGCGGCCCGACACGCTCCACATGCCCGGCCATCCGAAGGGAAAAAGCATCTACGACATCAGTCTTCCGCAGTATTATCGCGAGTCGTTTTTCTCGGAAAATCCCTATTTCCACCCTGAAATCAGCGGTGGAAGGCAGGGCGTGGCAGGCGATCCCGTGCCCTACACGGTGGCAGGCGACAACCTCATCACGGCGTTGCTCTTGGGCTGTTTCGTGCTGACCGTCGTCGCCGTGGCGCGGCTCAAGGACTTCATTGTCCGCCAGACGCGCAACTTTTTCCGCGTTCAGCACGGCAACACCACCGAATTCACCGAAACTTCCAGCGAATTGTGGGTGCAGTTCTTCCTCGTCGTGCAGACTTGTCTGCTCGGCTCGCTTTTCTACTTCCTCTACACCTGCATGGATGCCCACGACGCCTTCCTTTTCGAGCAACCCGTCATCATCGGCATCTTCGCCGCGATTTTCCTCGCCTATTTCCTGCTGAAATTCGTCTTGTATGGAAGTGTCGGATGGGTGTTTTTCGATGAGAAAAAAAATGAACAATGGGGCAAGTCGTTTCTCTTCCTCGTTTCGTTTCAGGGACTGCTGATGTTCCCGCTCGTCTTGCTGCTCGTTTACTTCGACATTTCAATCGAAAGTGCCCTCATTTATGTCATCGCAGTGGTCATTTTAGTTAAATTATTGGCGTTTTACAGGACTTATATCATCTTTTTCCGCAAGAATGGCGCGTATTTGAAAATAATTTTGTACCTTTGTGCCCTCGAAATCGTGCCCTTGCTTGCCCTATGGGGTATTTTGGGACTTACGAGCCAATATTTGAAAGTAAATTTTTAGGACAAAATGATCAAGAAAATTTTGGTTTCCCAGCCAAAGCCATCGAGCGACAAGTCGCCTTACTACGACATCGAAAAAGAGTCGGGAGTGGAACTCGTTTTTCGGCCTTTCATCAAGGTGGAAGGTCTTACGGCGAAGGAATTTCGCCAGCAGCGAATCAATCTTCTTGACTACTCGGCGGTGGTGTTCACTTCGCGTTATGCCATCGACCACTACTTCCGGCTTGCCAAAGAAATGCGCGTCATCATTCCCGAAACGATGAAATATTTCTGCGTGACCGAGACGATTGCGCTCTACATCCAGAAATATGTGCAATACCGCAAACGCAAGGTGTTTTTCGGCACAACGGGAAAAATTCAGGACTTGGTGCCGACGATGGCCAAGCACAAGACCGAGAACTACCTCGTTCCGCTGAGCGACGTCCACAACGACGACGTGAAAAACCAACTCGACGAGAAGAAACTCCGCCACACCGAGTGCTATATGTATCGCACCGTGTCGAACGATTTTACTGAGGATGAAGTCAAGAATTTCGACTACGACATGCTCGTTTTCTTCAGTCCGACTGGCATCGAGGCGCTGACGAAGAACTTCCCGAACTTCGATCAGGGCGACATCCGCATCGCCACTTTCGGCCCATCGACCGCGAAGGCTGTCGAGGAAAAAGGCCTGCGGCTCGACCTTCAGGCTCCGTCGGAGGAATATCCCTCGATGACGGGTGCACTGAAAGCCTATCTGAAAGCAAACAACAAGAAAGGAAAGAAATAATGTTCAGCAAGGAGGAGCGTCTCTGCAGCCGGTCGCTGATTGAGAAACTCTTCAATGGCGACCGTGCGAAATCGGTGATGTCGTTTCCGCTTCGGGCGGTTTACATGACCGAGGAACAGGGCGACGCGCGCGTGTGTGCGAAGATATTGGTGAGTGTGCCGAAGAAGAATTTCAAGCACGCCGTCGATCGGAATCGCGTGAAACGGCAGATTCGCGAAGCCTATCGCAAGAACAAAACGATATTTGACGGCATTCTGCCCGACAAAATGCTCGTCATCGCCTTCGTCTGGACCGACTCGAAGCATCGCGACAGCGACGAAGTGGGACATCGCCTGAAAGGGCTGCTCCATCGAATCGCCGAGAAATTGCAGGAAGCGTCTGAAATTCGACCAAAAACTCCCGAAATTCGACCCGAAGTCCTTGAAAATCAATCGAAAGCATGAGAAAAATCGTCCGTTTCATTTCGCGGAGCATCGTCTGGCTGCTCGTCCTGCCGATTCGCTTCTACCAGACTGCGATTTCGCCCTACACGCCGCCCTCGTGCCGCTTCACCCCGACTTGTTCGGAGTATGCGCGGCAAGCCCTCGTCAAGCACGGACCCATCAAAGGACTCTACCTCGCCGTCTGGCGAATCCTGCGCTGCAATCCGTGGGGCGGAAGCGGATATGACCCTGTTCCATAAGGAAAAAATACGAAAATCGACAAAAAACATCGTTTTTTCTTGCAGATTTCAATAAGAAAAGTTAAATTTGCATCGAAATTCGAATAACTGACTAAAAATTTGAGTGAAATCATGAAAAAAATCTTGACAATCATCGCCGTGGCAATGCTGACTGTCGGCACTGCCAGCGCACAGGACGGAAAGGGAAAACTGAAGTCCTACAATTTCATCGAGGCACAGGGTGGACTGCAATTCACATCGACTGATGCCAAAATCGACAAACTGCTCAATCCCACCGCCAGTTTCTCAATCGGACGCTACTTCTTTCCGGCTGTCGGACTGCGCCTGAACGTGAACGGATGGCAGACGAAGGGCGGTTTCGACCAACTCGACCAGTATTACAAGTTCAACTACCTGACGACGGACGCTGACCTGCTCGTGAACCTGACGAATCTGTTCTCGAAGAACTATTCCCACGCGCTGAACGTCGTTCTCGTGGGCGGTTTCGGACTGAACTACGCTTGGAACAACGACGAACTGAAGGCGATTGCCGCACAGCATCCGGGACTGAACACGCAACTGGCGTGGGACAAGAATCGGATGAGCCACAACATTCGCGCCGGCCTGCGCCTCGAAACCAACGTGACGAAGCCGCTCGGACTGTCGCTCGAAGTGGCTGCCAACAGCCTCAGCGACCGCTTCAACTCGAAGGCGAACACGAGCGACGACTGGATGTTCACGGCGATGCTCGGTCTGAGCCTGCGCTTCGGCCACAAGTACGCCGGTCCGCAGTATATCACGAGATTGGTCGATGTCGTGGAAACTGTTTGGGTGGATGAGCCGACGACCATCATGGTGAAGGAGAAGAAGCCCGTGGTGAAGATGGAGCAGAAGAGCATCGAAGAGGTCGTGTTCTTCAACATCCGCGAGAGCGATACCGACGCTGCACAAGGCATCGAGAAGGCCATCAAGGAGATTGCCGACCTGATGAAGACGAGCGAAGACGCAACCTTCACGGTGACTGGCTACGCCGACAAGGGCACGGGCAATCCCAAACTCAACAAGATGTATTCGCAGAAGCGCGCACAGGGCGTTGTCGATAAACTCGTGAATGAATATGGAATCGACGCTTCCCGCATCAAGGCCGACTCGAAGGGCGACACCGTCCAACCGTTCTTGGAGAACGACAAGAACCGCTGCGTCATCGTGACGGGCGAGGGAACCTTCAAGGTGACGACCTACGAGGAAATCGAGGTCGAAAAGCAGACCACGAAGAAAGTGGAGAAGCAGGTGACGGTTCAGAAAGAAGTAAAGGAACTTTTAGAAGACTAATCAAACAGCGTGCTTGCAAAGGATGAGCACGTGTTTCCCGTCTGCGAGGGTGGTGGCAAAAACGAAGTTGTCGCCGCCCTCGCGCAGTTTCAGCCGACGGCGCAATTCTTCCGCTTTCATCGGGAAATTGCGCGTGGCGATGTTCGCACGGTCGATTTCGCCGAATTTTTCGCGCAAATCGCGCTTGTTCATCGATGAAATCGCGGAAATTTGAAAGATTTTGCCAGGGAAATCGGCGGTTTTTTCGATTGAAGATTCGTCGATTTTTACGAACAAATGGCTGTTCGGAGCGAGCGATGCAAGGCGAAAGCGGTCGCAAAGTTCGGCGAAGCAGCCGGCCTTCATCACCGATGAATTCGGAACAAAAAGAAGATTTTTTTCCGATAAAAAGGCCGTTTCCGCGATGCATGGAACGGTTTTTTCGTTGTTTTCGACCTCGTAACTGAACGATTGTTGGTCATTGACGCAGAAAATCCGCGTTTTTTGCGCCTTTTTCTGGACGACGAGCAACAATTCCTTGCACTCGTTGGCGACGGAAACGATGTGGACTTCGCTGACGGTTTTGAGTTCCTCGACGGCGCGATGCCAATCGAGCATCGGCGAGAGTTTGAGCACGATCAACCATCGGTCGCCGTGCGAAGCAGTAGGCAAATCGGCGATTTTGAAGAGTTGGTCGCGAATTTCGAGTACGTTGGGCGTACAATCTTCGAGGGCGTAAGTGCGCTGTCCGTGAGCGTCGCGACGGGCGGGATCGAGGAAGATGAAAGTGGGTGATGGGCGTAAGCCCCCCATCCCCCTGAAGAGGGTGTTGGGTGATGAGAGGAAATTTTCGGCGGTTTCGCAGACAATTTCGACATTGGGAAGGCCAAGCAGCGGAAAATTGTGGCGGGCGAGGTCGCAAAGTCGGGCGTTTTGTTCGACATAGACGAATCGATTTTGACGAAAATCATTGGTTTGAGCCGAAAACTCGGAAAGTGCCTTTGCCATCGCCACAAAATCGACGCCAAAACCGCCCGTCAGGTCGAGAAAGCAACAATCGTCGTGCGAAGCAGCGGGCGAATCGGCAAAAAATGCCGATTTCATCGAAAATTCCGACTGCAACAAGCGAGCGAGCAACTGCGCTTTGTACTGCGCAGTTTGCTCGCTCGAACATTGTTCCATCGAGAGATGCGGCGGATAGACGATGCCCTCGGTTGCTGCCCACGAAGGGAGTTTCTGTCGAGCCGTCTGTCGTCCGCGAATCTGGTCGAGTGCCATCGGCAAATCCACGTCGGGCGTGGCGTGCGCCTGCAATGCCAATCGGCGCACATCGTCGTCGCCGTGCAGACGGACAAATTGCCGTGTAGCCTCGTTCAGCATTATCTCACCACGAACTTTTTGCCGTTTACGATGTAGATTCCGCGCTGTAGCGGAGCATTTTCCGACACTTTTCGCCCCTGCAAATCGAAGATTCCACGAGGCGAAACTTCCGATGAAACCGTCGGTTTTTCAATCTCGGTGGCTTCATCGACCTTCATATAGAGCACGACATCTTCCTGCGAACCCGTGTAGCAAGCGAAGCGCAGACCATTTGCCGCAGGATTGTACTGCAAACGCCTTGGGGCGTAGTCGACATTGACGATAGTGAATGCCTTTGGGTAGCGCGTTATATCTAACTCGAAAATACTCCATTTGTAACCAGAATCTCCTTTAGAATCAGAAAGATACAGTTTGTTTCCCGAACCATTGTAGTAAAGATAGCTGCCAGCATCTGAAATATACCAATTACCATCGTCAGCTTTTTCCAGTTTGACGGGATGGGCATTATTTGCGCTCGTCGTATAACCATCAATCGTAATATCTACTTTCAGACCGATATTTTTCGAGCTGTCGTGACCAGAATAGGCCGTTCCTTCGGTTTCGGAAGCCTCATAGACAATCAGATATTCCGTGTTTTCCTTGAGGTCGTCCGCGCTGGAAATTCGCTTGTAGTCGCCGTCGCCAGCCGGATCAACTCCACCACCTGACGCCGTCGCCTCGAACTTAAAACTGATGGTTTTATCGCTGTTTTGGGTGATTTCCTTGACCGATTTGTTCAGCTTTTTCGAGCCGTCGGTGTTTTTGTTGAAAAGGGTGGCGGCAGGCGACGAAGTATTCGTGAAACTGTTGTTGGTTTTGTACGGATACGGGTCGTTTTTCATATCGTCGAAGTCGTAATATATTGCGCCGTCGTATTCTTCGTTTTTCTTTTTATTATCAGCGGCAATCCACGTCATTCGCTCGTGGTTTTTCGTGTCGTTCACCGTGTTTTCCCACCACGCATCCTCGTCGTAATCGACATGCAGAATAAGCAGTCCTTTTCCGGGCAGTTCCTCGTCCCAAATGCCGGTATATTGACGGTTTTCGAGCAGGAAAAATTCGTCGCGATGGCCGTCGTTATATATAATATAGGTGTCGCCGCCGTCCTGCAACGACTTCATGCCCGTCACTTCCGTGTCTTCTTTCAGTTCGATAGGCTCTTTCCAACCTGCCACCCAACGCTCGTAACTCGTGAAGCCGGCAGGAATGAAGCCTTCGCCGTTGTACGAACCGGCATCCATCAAATCCCAGTAGCCCATGCCCGAATTCTGGTAGTTCGTGTCGTAGAAATCGGGATAGCCGAGGCAGTGGCTGAACTCGTGGCAAATCGTGCCGATTCCTTCGATTTTCCACGCCGTTACGTTGTAGTTACGGTCGAATTTTGCTGGCTGAAGTTCATTGCTGCAAGCGTAGGTGTCGATGGTTACGCCGTCGAGTTTGATGGCACCAGAACCGTCGCCGTAGTAGTTTGCCGACGACAACGTCCATTCGTGCGGCCAGACGGAATCCTCGTCGCCGTAGTTGGCCTCGCCGTCGCCCGCGTAGAGCACAAACACCTGATCGACTTCGCCATCGTCGTTCCAGTCGTAATCCTTGAAATTCACGTCGGCATCGGCCTGTTTACAAGCCTCGATGACCATTTCCGCTGGATGCTCGTCTTCAGCCGTTTCCGTGTCGGCATTTCCGCCGTAGTAGGCGCGCTCGTGGTCCAACGTGTAGGGTCCGACCACGTCGAATTTCAGTTTGAACAAGCCTTCGCTCTGCGCAAGGAAATAATCATAAACCGAGCCGACGAACTCGCCCTCGTTGAAGCCTTCCTCGTTGGCAATTCGGTTGTAGAGCGCCTGATTGTTTTCGGGTTGGAACTTGTACTCGTCCTTGTATTCGACCAGGATAATCAAGCCTTTTTTGTCTCCGACATAGTTGCCGACTTGACCGATTTTTTGCGCAGCCATCAGTTGCGGACGGGCTTTCCGAGCCTGTCGTTTTGCGCGGTGTTGATTCGCTGCGGAACGGCGTTTTTGCGCCTTTTCATCGACTTTTTTCGTGTCGATGGGCGTGAAGCCGCTTTTCGTTTTGCGGAACGTGCGTCCGTCTTTCGTCAGCCAATAATGGCCGAATTCATCGCCCACGAGCCGAGCCTCAACGGTTGTGCCGTCGCTCAGTTTGAGCGTCCGAAACATATTCGGTCGTGCCGGCACGGCATTGGCCGTGAGTACCGACAACAAAAGCATCATGCTGATTAAAATTCTCTTTTTCATCTTCTTAAAAATTGATTCTTTCACGATAAATTTTTCCTAAAATTGATTCTTTCGCGATAAATTTTTGATTATTTCACGATAAATTTTTGTCCATTGACGATGTAAACGCCCCGTTTTGCGGCGTTTTTCGACTGCCGACGACCCTGCAAGTCGTACAGAACATTGGATTTTTTGCCCGTTTTCGTCGCAGTGATGCCAGTGGCGGTCGATGATTCCTTGTAGATGGCGACATCCTTCTGACTGCCCGTGTAGCAGCGGAACATATCGCTGCTCGCGTTGTACTGGAGTTGGCGATTCGAGTATTCGACATTGGTAATCGATGCCGTGCCGTCGGAACTGACGGAAATCGTCCATTTTGCCGTGTTTTCGGCGGCTGTGGTCGAGGAATTCAGCGTATTGCTGTTGGAAGTCAATGCCATAAAGTTGCCGTCGCTGCCCTTGATGGTCCAGTAATTTCCGACTTTCTGAAGCGTCAGCACCATCGCCTGATTTCCCGACTGATTCATGTCGATACTCGACGAATTGACAGTTACACTACCCGAACCAGCCTTGCCGTCGAGTCGCATGAGTGCCTTCGCCTCGTCATCTTCATAGACTATCAGATAGCGTTTTCCGCTCTCCAAATCGCTCGTCGAAGTCACTTTCTTGAAAATTCCGTCGCCTGTCGGCGTTGGGTCGTCGCCCTCGTCCTTAATCGTGTAGGAAGCCGTTGCCACGTTGCTCTTGTCGTCGTCCTTGACGGCGATGGCCTTCAGCGTAAGGCTCTCGCTAACGGTGACGGGCGCGGTGTATTTCGTGCTCGAAACGGTCGGTGTCGAGCCGTCGGTCGTGTAGTAAATCGCGGCTCCGGCGGTTGCGCAACTGATCGTCACGCTTTGCGGCGAAGTGTAGGTGCCGCCGTCGGGCGAGAAGGTCGGCGTGCGCACGGCCACCGTCGTGTTGTAGTTGTCGTAGGAGAAAGGCTCGTTTTTCTTGTCGCCCCAGACGTAATCCTCCAATCCGGGATAATCGACGAAGGGATTTCGGTTGTTCTGCACCCCATAGACGGCGTTGTTTCGGGCGATTTCCACCTCATCAACTGGGTCCATTCTCGACCATTCGAGCAGCATATTATAATACCAATCCTTGAACGGCTGATAGGTTTGACCATTGAAAACGGCGCTCGCCGTGGCGTTTTCGCTCCATTTCGTGACATTTCCCTCGTAGCAAGTCACCACGTAGAAATAGATTCGCGCCATATCGCCCTTGATTTCGTCGTTTGGCTCGAAAACAGTGCCGCTGTAGCCGTTGACCTTACTCATTCCGAGTTTGCTATAACCGTTTTTCGAGGAATAAGTGGCAGACCTCACCTCGCCCAGCGGATAGTTGCTTCGACGGTTGTTCACATAGCCGTCGGTGGGAATCACGTGAACGACGTCGCATTTCAGATAATCGGCATTTCCACCGCTCTCAAACCAACTCTGCGGCAGCGAATGTTCGCGATTGTAGCAGTCGCCCTCGGCACTATAAGTGCCTCCCTTGTCGGTCCCGTGTCGATAATTCGTGGCATTGGAATACCAGTCGCGCACGTAGCCGTCGGGTCGCGTGTCGGTCTTTTTGTAAGCCTCGTACAGATTGTCGTAGCCTATCTTCTTGTGGTTTTTGATGATGTTAAAAAGTGCCGTTTTCAGCGTCTGACCGCTTTTGCCGTCGGCATTCTTGTAGTAGGTTCCCGAATTGTTCGGCCCCTGCGCCCATGCAATCGTCATCGTTGCAAGGACGCAACACATCGCGTAAAATCTTTTCATTGTCATTTTCCTTTCTATTTTCGTAATGATTTAGATGGTTTTTAAAAAGTTTAAGCCTGCAAAAGTACAAAAAAATAATAAACGATGAACGACGAATGATGTTTTTTTTGTATTTTTGCACGAAAATAACGAAATTAAGCAATTATGAACGAAGATTTTGACATTCGCGAGGAGCAACTTTCGCAGGGCGAGAAGGATTTTGAAAATGCGCTGCGACCTCTGAAATTCCGCGATTTCAGCGGTCAGACGAGTGTCGTCGATAACCTTGAAGTGTTTGTCGAGGCGGCGAAATATCGCGGTGAACCGCTCGACCACACGCTGCTGCACGGTCCGCCGGGATTGGGCAAGACGACGCTGTCGAACATCATCGCCAACGAACTTGGCGTGGGTTTCAAGATTACGAGCGGTCCCGTTTTGGACAAACCGGGCGACTTGGCCGGAATCCTGACCTCGCTGGAGCCTCGCGACGTGCTTTTCATCGACGAAATCCATCGTCTTTCGCCCGTTGTCGAGGAATATCTCTACTCGGCGATGGAGGATTACCGCATCGACATTATGATCGACAAAGGACCGTCGGCGCGAAGCATCCAAATCGACCTGAATCCCTTTACGCTCGTCGGCGCCACGACGCGAAGCGGCCTGCTCACAGCACCGCTTCGGGCGCGTTTCGGCATCAATCTGCACCTCGAATATTACGATCCGCAGACGCTTCAGCGCATCATTCGCCGCTCTGCCGGAATCCTCGGCGTTCCCATCGACGACGATGCCGCCGCCGAGATTTCGCGTCGCTCACGCGGAACGCCCCGAATCGCCAACGCCCTGCTGCGCCGCGTCCGCGACTTTGCACAGGTGAAAGGCAGTGGCCGCATCGACCGAAGCATTGCTGAAATCGCCCTGAAAGCCCTGAATATCGACCAATTCGGCCTCGACGAAATCGACAACAAGATTCTCGTGACCATCATCGACAAGTTCCGCGGCGGTCCTGTCGGCCTCTCGACCATCGCCACCGCCATCGGCGAGGACACCGGCACCGTCGAGGAAGTCTATGAGCCGTTCTTGATTATGGAAGGGTTTATTAAGCGCACGCCGCGCGGTCGCGTCGCCACGCGCCTCGCCTACGACCATCTCGGTCGCAATCCCTACGCCGGCAACTTGATGGAGCCGAATATTTTTGATTAAAAGAATATTTTGGATCAAAAAGTAAACCCCGAAAGTCAGACAAAAAACTTTCGGGGTTCGTTTTGTTTCGGAAGTTCGCTTTACTTCGCGTCAATTTCTTTCAGCAGGCGGTCGGCGTGACCCCATTTGTCCATCATAAAGAGGACGTAGCGAATATCGACACCGATGCAACGGGCGAGTCGGGCGTCGAAATTGATGTCGGACGAGAGCGAATCCCAGTTGCCGTCGAAGGCGAGGCCAATCAACTGACCCTTTCCGTCGAACATCGGCGAACCCGAGTTTCCGCCCGTAATATCGTTGTTCGTCAGGAAGCAGAGCTGCATTTTGCCGGTGGTTTTGTCGGTGTAGGGACCGAAATCCTTGGCGGAAAGCAGTTCGTGCATCACAGGCTCGGCGAAATATTCGAAATTCTCGTCGGCTTTCTTCATCTTTTCGACGATGGATTCGGCGGTCGTGTAGTAGCCAGAGGGTTGTCCGCCGAGTTCAAAACCGCCCACCTGACCGTAGGAAAGGCGCATCGTGAAGTTGGCGTCGCTGTAGTGCGGCAGGTCTTCCTCCATGCGCAACTTGGCGGCGCAGAGGTAGCGTTCCTGCAACTCAAGGCTGTCGTAGGTCTGAAGAAGGTTGGCGCGCATGTCGGCAAGGCTTTCTGTCAGGTCGAGGCCGAACTGCACACCCGGATCTTTCTTGTAACTCTTCTTATTGACGTAGATTTTCTTGCCTTTTTTCATGATTTGCGACTTCTTGTAAAGGTCATCGACGTAGGCCGTGTAATTGTCGGCGTATTTCGTGCGGATGGTCTTGTAGAAAGCCGGCAGATACTTCGCATCGACGTTTTCCTTGTAGTTTTTCAGCAGGGCGGCAAACACCTCGCGGTCGAGCGCCTCATCCCATTCGTCGCTGTTGTCGCGGAACTCGATGTACTGCTTTTTCGGCTTGTTTTCCGGGCCTTTCAACTCCATCCGATTCAGTTGCAGCGCACGAGTGCTGAACTCGTTGGTACGATTGAAAGACTCAATCCAACACATGAACGCGCGGCGGTCTTGCAGGCGGTCGCCGTAGAATTTCGCCATTTTCTCGAAGTCGAGTTTTCCCTTCAGATAACCCGTCGAATCCTGCCAACGCTGAATACGGTCTTCGTACTGCTTTTTCTGGTTGATAATCCCGATGGAATCGATACATTTGTTCATTCCGATGGAGTTTTTCCAGTAGTTCGACGACTGCGCATACTTCGAATCGTACTTGATTCGCACGGCCTCGTCAGCGCGCATATGGCGAAGCATAATCGCCTGTTTCACACCACGAACCTGCGCACGAGTGGCATTGTCGGCATCGCGCATCTCGCGGATTCCGTAAGACGACATGTAGCGGCTCGTGGAGCCCGGATAGCCGATGGTCATTGCGAAATCGCCCTCTTTGTAGCCCTGCATCGACACCTGCGCCCAGCGTTTCGGACGATAGGGCACGTTGTCCTTGCTGTAGGCTGCCGGACCGTTGGTTTTCGGGTCGGCATAGACGCGGAACACCGAGAAATCGCAGGTCTGGCGCGGCCACATCCAGTTGTCGGTCTCGCCGCCGAACTTACCCATCGACTTCGGAATCGTGAACACGAGGCGCAAGTCCGTGAAATCCTGATAGGTCGTCGCATAGAAGCGATTGCCCTCGTAGAACGGTTTTACCTCAAGGCGCAGCGTCGGGTCTTTCGCCTTCACCTCTTCCGACATCGCATTCTCGATGGAATCGAGCAATTCCTCCTGTTCCCTGAGCGATTTTTGCTCAAAACCGAGTTTCATCACGCGGTCGGTGATGTCTTCCTGCTCAATCATAAACGACACGAACATATTCGGGTTTGGCAGTTCCTCCTCGAAAGTCTTGGCGTAGAAGCCGTTGAGCATGTAGTCGTGCTCGACGGTCGAGTGCGAGCGAATCGCCTCGAAACCGCAGTGGTGGTTGGTGAAAACCAGTCCGTCGGGACTCACGACCACGCCCGAGCAGTAGCCCGAAAAGTTCACGCAGGCCGCTTTCAGCGACGAATCGCCGAAATACAAGTCGTTGTACGACATCTGGAAGCCCTCGGCCTTCATTTGTTCAAACACCTGCGGCGGCAGGTTGTAAATCGTCCACATGCCCTCGTCGGCACGTGCGTTGCTCATGGCCAACAGCGCGATGAGCGAGAGAATCATTTTTTTCATGTTGTTGTCTTTATTTTTTTAGTTGTAATTTTTTCAAAATCGTTGTTTTTCTCTTCAGAATCGTTGTTACAATCCCTTCAAAATCATTCCATGCTGCAAAATTACTGCATTTTTCCGAAACACCGAACTTTTTATAATTTTTTTAGTGGCTTTCCCTTTGAATTTTGCCGACTTCTTTGTAACTTTGCAGAAAAATAATCGAAAATATGTCGAAAATTGAGGTGAAAAAGGTCGCAACGAAGCGTGACCTGAAGGATTTTATCGAGTTTCATTACGACTTGTACAAAGGCAACGAATATGATGTTCCAACGCTGTTCAGCGACGATTGGCAGACGCTGAGCCGCGACAAGAATGCGGCGTTTGACTTCTGCGAGGCGGAGTATTTTCTGGCTTATAAGGACGGGAAAATCGTGGGTCGCGTGGCGGCGATTGTGAACCACAAGGCCAACGAAAAGTGGCAGCGGAAGAGCGTGCGCTTCGGGTGGATCGACTTCATCGACGACCTTGACGTGAGCCGTGCGCTGTTCGACGCGGTGGCGGATTTTGGTCGTCGGAAAGGAATGGAGGAGATGATCGGACCGCTCGGATTCACCGATTTCGACCCCGAAGGAATGCTCACGATGGGCTTCGAGGAACTCGGCACGATGGCGACCATCTACAACTATCCTTATTATCCCGAACACATCGAGAAACTGGGCGGTTGGGAGAAGGACAACGACTACGTGGAGTTCAAGATTTTCGTGCCTGAGCAGGTGCCTGAAAAGATGGTGAAAATCTCGGAAATGATTATGAAACGCTACAATCTGCGGATTCGCACGCTGACGAAAAAGGAAATTTTCGAGGGCGGAATGGGTAAGCGGATTTTCGGTCTCATCAACGAGACTTTCAAGGATCTCTACGGCTTTTCGGAGTTGTCGGACAAGCAGATTGAGCAGTACGTGGAAATGTATCTGCCGTATGCCGACTTGAACCTGATTCCGATTGTCGAGGACTGGACGACCGACGAGCACAAACTCGTGGGCGTGGGCATCACGATTCCGTCGCTGTCGAGGGCTTTGCAGAAGTGTCGTCGCGGCAGGTTGTGGCCTTTCGGTTGGTGGCACGTGCTTCGCGCACTGAAGTTCCACAAGACGAACATCGTCGATTTGGAAATGATCGGCGTACTGCCCGAATATCGCTCGAAAGGCGTGAATGCGCTGATGTTCTACCACCTGATTCCGTGGTACAACAAATACGGCATCGAGTGGGGCGAAAGTCAGGTGGAAATGGAGTCGAACGAGAATGTGCAGGGGCAGTGGAGCTATTTCCACACGGAAAATCATAAGAAACGCAGGTGTTTTAGGAAGGTGTTGGGTGTTGAATGATGGGTGTTGATGATGTGTTAAACTATAAATCACACAAGAATGGAGTTATTTTATTATAGAAGGTTAGAAGTTTATCAATGTGCAAAGTCGTTAGCCATCAACGTTAATGATTGCATCAAAAAATTTCCCACAGATGAACGATTTTCTCTTAGCAGCCAGTTGAGAAGATCTTCTACATCCATTATGTTTAATATTGCAGAAGGTTTTGGAAGATATTCTGTAAATGAGAGAATACGTTTTTTGGAGATTGCCAACGGTTCTCTGATGGAAACTTCCAGTCAATTAGAATTAGCAGAAGCTTATCAATATATTTCAAAAAATGAATTACAAATGTTCGACGAACAGATTTTATCCATTGTCAGACAACTCGCAAGTTTAAGAAAATCTTTGTTGAAAGAATAAAATAAAAAATTACAATGGCAGACATAAAGCAAAACATCAACACCCAACATCCAACACCCAACACCCCTCAATACGGTGAAGACGCCATTCGTCACCTCTCTGACGTTGATCATATTCGCACCCGACCGGGAATGTACATCGGGCGATTGGACGACGGTTCACACGCCGAGGACGGCATCTACGTGTTGCTGAAGGAAACCATCGACAACTCGATAGACGAATTTCGGATGAACGCCGGAAAGCGCATCGAAATCGACATCGAGGACCAATTGCGCGTCAGCGTGCGCGACTACGGACGCGGCATTCCGCAGGGAAAACTCGTCGAGGCCGTCAGCCAACTCAATACGGGCGGAAAATACGACTCGAAGGCGTTTAAAAAGTCGGTCGGAATGAACGGCGTGGGCATCAAGGCGGTGAACTTCCTGAGTTCGCGTTTCGAGGCGCACAGCTATCGCGACGGACAAGTCCGCAAGGTCGTTTTCGAGCGTGGAATCCTCGTCAGCGACACCACCGAGCCGTCGCAGGACGAAACGGGCACGTTCATTTTCTTCGAACCCGACGACACGCTCTTCAAAAACTACTCGTTCCACGACGATTTCGTGGAAAATATGCTCCGAAACTACACCTATCTGAACTCAGGTCTGACGATTATGTACAACGGTCGGCGAATCCTGTCGCGCAACGGCTTGGAAGACCTGTTGAAAGACCGAATGACCAACGATCCGCTCTATCCCATCATCCATTTGCAGGGCGAGGACATCGAAATCGCGCTGACCCACGCCAACCAGTACGGCGAGGAATATTATTCCTTCGTGAACGGTCAGCACACGATTCAGGGCGGCACGCATCAGTCGGCGTTCAAGGAGCATATCGCCCGAACCATCAAGGAATTTTTCGGGAAATACGAATACGGCGACATCCGAAACGGACTCGTGGCTGCCATTGCCATCAATGTCGAGGAGCCGATGTTCGAGAGCCAGACGAAAATCAAGCTCGGCTCGACGCAAATGGCGCCCGACGGCGAATCGATCAACAAATACGTGGGCGATTTCGTCAAGCAGCAGGTCGATAACTACCTGCATATCCACGGCGATGTGGCCGAGGCCATCGAAAGCAAGGTGAAGGAAAGCGAGCGCGAGCGCAAGGCGATGGCTGGCGTGGCGAAACTGGCGCGTGAGCGGACGAAAAAGGCGAATATGCACAACAAAAACCTGCGCGACTGCCGCATCCACTACAGCGATGTGAAGAACGACCGCAAGGAGGATTCGTGCATTTTCATCACCGAGGGCGACTCAGCAAGCGGAAGCATCACGAAGGTTCGCAACGTCGATACGCAGGCGGTGTTTTCGCTGCGTGGAAAGCCGTTGAACACGTTTAAAAAGACGAAAAAAGTGGTTTATGAGAACGAGGAATTTAGTCTTCTTCAGGCTGCGCTCGACATCGAGGAAGGACTCGACACGCTACGATATAATAAGGTGATTGTGGCGACCGATGCCGACGTCGATGGAATGCACATCCGCCTGTTGCTCATCACTTTCTTCCTGAAATTCTTCCCCGAATTGGTGAAAAAAGGCCACGTTTATGTCTTGCAAACGCCACTTTTCCGTGTGCGCAATCGTCGCTCGAAGATCAAGAACAAGAAATTGTTGGCAGAGGCCGACGCGAAAGGCGGCAAAAAGTCCGATTTCCTCACGCGCTACTGCTACAACGAGGACGAGCGTGTGCAGGCGATTCGCGAACTGGGTCCCGACCCCGAAATCACGCGATTCAAGGGTCTCGGCGAGATTTCACCCGAAGAATTTGCCGTTTTCATCGGTCCTGACATCCGTATGGAGCAGGTCACGTTGCACAAAAACGACGAGGTGCAGAAGTTGCTCGCCTACTATATGGGCGACAACACGATGGAACGCCAGAATTTTATCATCGACAATCTTGTGATCGAAGAAGATTTAGTGGAAGAAGAAAATTAAAGAATTGGTATATGAAAAAAAGATTTCTTTTCACAACAATAAGTTTGCTGATAAGTGGAATAAGTGGTTTTGCTCAATTTCGCTTGAATCTCGGCAACGACGCCCCAATCCGCAAACTGCAAGCCGCAGAAATGGCGATTACGAACCTCTACGTCGATTCGGTCGATGAGAGCCGACTCGTCGAGGATGCGATTCGCGGAATGCTCGAAAAACTCGACCCGCACTCGACGTACACCACCGCGAAGGAAACGCAGTCGATGAACGAACCGCTGCAAGGCTCATTCGAGGGCATCGGCGTACAATTCAATATGGTCGAGGACACGCTGCTCGTCATCCAACCCACGCTCAACGGTCCGTCGGAAAAAGTCGGAATCCTCGCCGGCGACCGCATCGTTTTGGTCAATGATTCGGCCATCGCAGGCGTGAAAATGTCGAAAGAGGAGATTATGAAGCGACTGCGCGGCAAAAAAGGCACGAAAGTTCGGCTCGGAGTCGTCCGGCGAGGCATCAGCGAAATGCTCAACTTCACCGTGACACGCGCCAAAATTCCCCTGCACACGCTCGATGCCTACTACCTGATTCGTCCGAAAACGGGCTACATCCGCATCGGTTCGTTTGGTGCCACGACCTACGACGAATTTATGACCGCGATCGACACGCTGCAACGACGTTCCAACGGCCTCGAAAACCTCATACTCGACCTACAGGACAACGGCGGCGGCTATCTTCAGGCCGCAGCCCAGATTGCCAACGAATTTCTGCAAAACGACGACCTCATCGTCTATACCGAAGGCCGTTCCGTGCCCCGACAGGAGTTTCGCGCACAGGGAACGGGTCGTCTGCGCGACAACATCCGCGTCGTCGTGCTCGTCAATGAATATTCCGCCTCGGCCAGCGAAATCGTCACGGGCGCGTTGCAGGACCAAGACCGAGGCCAGGTCGTCGGTCGGCGAACCTTCGGAAAGGGACTTGTGCAGCGTCCCATCGAATTTCCCGACGGTTCGATGATTCGCCTCACCACCGCCCACTACTTCACGCCGTCGGGTCGCTGCATCCAGAAACCCTATGTGAAAGGCGAGAAACGCGACTACTACGAGGACATCGAAAAACGCTTCCAGCACGGCGAACTCTACTCGAAAGACAGCATCCGATTCGCCGACTCGCTGCGCTACGAAACGCTGCGGCTGCATCGCACCGTCTATGGCGGCGGCGGCATTATGCCCGACTTCTTCGTGCCGCTCGACACCACGCAATACACCCGATTCCATCGGCAGTTGGCGGCGAAATCGGTCATCATCAACACCAGTTTGAAGTACATCGACAAAAATCGCAAGTCGCTGCGCAAACAATACGCCTCGTTCGACGATTTCAAGCGCGATTTCGAGGTTCCCCAGTCGATGATCGACGACGTGGTGGCCGAGGCCGAGAAGCAGAACGTGAAACCGAAGGACGACGCCGAACTGCAACAAACCCTCCCGATGCTTCGGATGCAACTCAAAGCCCTCATCGCCCGCGACATCTGGGATATGAACGAGTATTTCGCCATCATCAACGAGCAGAATCACATCGTCCGTCGCGGGCTTGAAGTTCTCGGAAATTAAAAAATCATCATTTTCTTGTAGTTTTTTGGTAAACGGCTGCGTCTAATGGGTAAAAACGTTCTGAACCAAATCAAAAAACGAGACAATGACGACAATTGAAAGACAATTTGCACAAACCGTAGCCGAACATAAGAGCACGATTTACACCGTGTGCTATATGTTCTCGAAAGATGCCGACGAAGTCAGCGACCTGTTCCAAGAAGTGTTGGTCAATCTTTGGAAAGGATTCGAGGGCTTCGAGCATCGCTCAGACATCAAAACGTGGATCTACCGCGTCGCGCTGAACACCTGCATTTCGCTCGACAGGAAGAAGCGACGCTCCTCGACGGTTCGGCTGACGATGGACATCAACCTCTTCGAGGACCGCGACGACGACACGCGACAAATCGATTTGCTCCACAAGCGCATCTCGAAGTTGCAGCCCTTCGACCGCGCCATCGTCTTGCTGTGGCTCGAAAACCTCTCTTACGAGGAAATCGGGCAGATTGTCGGCATCACCGCCAAGAACGTCAGCGTCCGCCTGTTCAGAATCCGTGAGCAGTTAAAACAAATGTCTAACGATTAAAATTTTACCCATTATGAACACAACAAACAACTTTGAAATGGACGAAATGCGCCAGCAGATGGAAACCCTGAAGAAAAAACTGGGTCAGCAGGAAATCGTGAACGACCGACTGATGCGCCGTTCGATGAAATCGACTGCGAATAAAATCATCCAACGCCACAACATCCTGATGGTCATTGCAGTGCTGATGATTCCCTTTGGCTATTATTCTTTCGTGATGATAAGCGGTTTCAGCATCGCGTTCTGGATTGCCACCTGCATTTTTATGATTCTTAGTGCTGCAACCACTTATTACATCGGTTTCGACCTCCGCGATTCTCGGCTGATGCAAGGCAAATTGTTGGAAGTTCGTCGGAAAGTGGCACGCGCCAAGAAACTCGAAAACCAATGGCTGTTCATCTCCATTCCCCTGCTGATTTTGTGGCTTGCGTGGTTCTGCTATGAAGCGATGCAGCAAAACGTCGGCGAAATCAAAATTGGTTATGGTTTGATGGTTGGCGGTGGCATCGGCGGCGTCATCGGCCTCATCATCGGCTTGAGCCTCCACTTCAAATCCCAGCGTCAATATCAAGAAATCATCGACCAAATCGAGGATTTGACTGAGGAATAAAATTGACTTTCGACGAAAAGAAGCATCCGTGCCGTTTTGCGCGGATGCTTTTTTAATGTTTTAAAAAAAATGTGATTTGACGATGTATTACTTTTTTGGAACATAATCCGAAAAAGTCAATCTTTTAAAATTATTGATTTACGAATCGTCAAAAGTTTCGCTGTTTTTGGGAAACAGGGAAATGGAAATTCATTCAGCCTTGACAATCTTGAAAAGTTTGTCGTTGGGACGAACTTTTTCGGGCACGCGGATGGCTGCGAGTTGATGTTGCTGGGCGGTGTCGGTGGGATGACCGTCGTTGTCGTGGATTTCGGCGACATCGACCCAGAGTGCACCTGTCGTTGGGCCAGTAATCAGCAGGCGGTCGCCGACGCTGAAGGTCGAGGCATCGACGCTGACTTCCGCCACGCCAATCCGCGAGAAATATTTCGTGACGCGACCCACGAGTTGCTTCCGCTCGGTCGCATTCGAGCCGTAGTTTTTGTTCCACTCGCCAAGCCGCTGTCCTTGATAGTAACCGTCCCAAAATCCACGATTGAAAACGGTCGCCAAACGCTCGTCCCACTCGTCTTTCTTTTCTTCAGAGAATTTTCTCTCCTCGTTCCTCGTTCCTCGTTCCTCGAAAATCTCTCCTCCTTCCTCGAAAGCCGTTCCTCCTTCCTCGAAAATCGTCCTCGAATCCGACAAAACCGCCGAAATCGCCTCCTTATACGCCTTCACAACCGTGTAGACATACTCCGGCCCACGCGCACGACCCTCGATTTTGAACACGCGCACGCCAGCCTGCATCATTCGGTCGATGAAACGGATGGTTTTCAGGTCTTTCGGACTCATCAGATACTTGTTATCGACCTCGATTTCGTTGCCCGTCTCGGCATCGGTCAGGATGTAGCTCCGACGGCAAATCTGGATGCACTCGCCCCGATTCGCCGAGCGATTCGCGTCGTGCAGGCTCATATAGCATTTTCCCGAAACCGCCATACACAGCGCACCGTGACAGAACATTTCGATGCGCACCAACTCGCCACGCGGACCGCGAATCTGCTGTTCGACGATTTGGCGGTGGATTTCGGCGACCTGCTCCAAGTTCAGTTCACGCGCCAGAACGACTACATCGGCGAACTGCGCGTAGAACTTCAGTGCCTCGATGTTCGAGATGTTCAACTGCGTGGAAAGATGCACCTCGACGCCTTTTTCGACGCAATACTGCATCACCGCCACATCCGAAGCGATGACCGCCGTGATGCCTGCCTCACGCGCCGCGTCGATGATTTGCCGCATCGTCGCAAGGTCGCCGTCGTAGATAATCGTGTTCACCGTCAGATATGTTTTGATGCCTGCCTCGCGACACGTTTCGGCGATTTCGCGCAGGTCGTCGATTGTGAAATGATTGGCCGAGTGCGACCGCATATTCAGCTGTCCGATGCCGAAATAAACCGAGTCGGCACCGGCTTTGATGGCTGCCGCCAACGAGTCGCGCGAACCGACGGGTGCCATAATCTCAAAATCCCTAATATCGTTCATTTTTTCGTGTAAAATCGTGATTGATGGTGCAAAGATAGTGGAAAAATGAGAATTTAGAGCGTTAAGAGATATTAAATTTTTCCTTGTTACAAAAGTTTAGGTTAATTTTGCATCCAAATTCGTAAAAATGGGCTTAACAAGTATCGGAAAACTGTTTTTTTCGGCTCGCCAGAAGGCTTTGGAACGGCATTTTGGCGAGGGTTTGGCGTTGCAGGAAGCGGTGCTGAAATACTTGTTGGAGCAAGGAAAACTGACGGAATTCGGTCGTCGCTTTGGCTTTGAAAACATCAAAAACTACGAGGATTTCGCAAGGCTTGTGCCGAAAAACGACTACGAATCGCTGAAAGCCGACATCGACCGAATGAGGCGTGGCGAAAGCGACATTCTCTGGCCCGGACGGACGAAGTGGTTTACGAAGTCGAGCGGCACGACCAACGACAAATCGAAGTTCATTCCCGTGACCGTCGAAGGCTTGAAAAACCTGCATTACAAAGGCGGAAAGGACGTGATGGCCTTCTACTTGAAGAACCATCCCGAAAGTCGGATTTTCGACGGAAAAGGCTTGATTCTCGGCGGCAGCCATCAGCCGAACTACAGCGTGAGCGGCTCGTTGGTGGGCGACCTCAGCGCGATTCTCATCGAAAACATCAATCCGCTCGCCAACCTCGTGCGAACACCCAAAAAATCGACCGCCTTGCTCGCCGATTTCGAGGAAAAACGCGACCGCATTGCCCGCGAAACGATGCATCAGAACGTGACGAACCTGTCGGGCGTTCCGTCGTGGATGCTGAGCGTGCTGGTGCGAGTTCTGGAACTGTCGGGAAAATCGTCCATCGACGAAATTTGGCCGAATCTCGAAGTGTTTTTCCACGGCGGCATCGCCTTCACGCCCTATCGCCACCAATACGAGCAAATGATTCGCCTGCCGAAGATGAAATATATGGAAACCTACAACGCCAGCGAGGGATTTTTCGGCATCCAAAACGACCTTTCCGACCCGTCGATGACGCTGATGCTCGACTACGGCGTTTTCTACGAATTTCAGGAAATCGGCTGTCGCGAGGGCGACATTGTGCCGCTTGCAGGCGTGGAAACGGGCAAAAATTACGCGATGCTCATCAGTACTTCGTGCGGTCTGTGGCGCTATATGATTGGCGACACCATCAAGTTTACGAGCCTGAATCCCTACAAATTCGTCATCACGGGTCGCACGAAATATTTCATCAATGCCTTCGGCGAGGAACTCATTATGGACAACGCCGAGAAAGGCTTGGCCTACGCCTGCGAACAGACGGGAGCCGAGATTCTCGAATACACCGTTGCGCCCGTTTTCATGGACGAGCAGGCGAAATGTCGGCATCAGTGGTTGATAGAATTTGCGCGGAAGCCCGAAAACATCGAGCATTTCGCCCAACTTTTAGACCAAAAACTGCAAGCCTTGAACAGCGACTACGAAGCTAAACGCTCGCACGACATCACCTTGCAGCATCTCGAAATCGTCGAAGCCCGTAGCGGCCTTTTCAACGACTGGCTGAAACAGCGCGGCAAACTCGGCGGACAGCACAAAATTCCACGACTTTCCAACTCGCGGAAGCATATTGAAGAATTGTTGGGAATGAATTAAAATTTCAGAAAAATTACCTTCCTACATTCTTAGGTTCATAGTTATCTGCTAATCCTTATAATCTAAGTTTCGTCCGTTCGGAAATGAAAATAAAATCGGTTTTATTTTGAATTTCACTCACTTAATTGTAACTTTGTCCGCTGAAGCCGCGATTTTCATGAAACAAAACAAGAAATCGGAAGAAAATATCGTTAAGCAGTACGTGCGCTACCTGAAATTGGAGCGCAACTACTCGCCGAACACGCTCGAAGCGTATCGGCACGACCTTCTGCACCTGCAAAACTACTGCCGGAGCGAGGGAAAGGACTTGCTCGGCATCGAGTTGGACGACTTGCAACACTTCGCCGCCACGCTGCACGAACTGGGCATCGGACCGTCGTCGCAGGCGCGGATTCTGAGCGGCATCCGCTCGTTCTACCGCTTTCTGCTGCTCGACGGCTTCATCGAAAACGACCCGACGGAACTCTTGGAATCGCCGCACTTGGGCGAACACCTGCCGGAAGTGCTCTCGACGGCGGAAATCGACCAAATCGAGGCGAGCATCGACCTGTCGAAATGGGAGGGACACCGCAACCGCGCCATCATCGAAGTGCTGTTTTCGTGCGGTCTGCGCGTCAGCGAACTCGTCACACTGAAGTTGTCGGACTTGTTCCTCGACGACGGCTATATTCGCATTTTCGGCAAAGGGTCGAAGGAGCGGCTCGTGCCCATTTCCGGGCGTGCCATCGGCGAGTTGAATCTCTGGTTCGACGACCGAAACCGCATGACAATCAAGCCCGGCGAGGAAGATTTTGTTTTTTTGAATCGTCGCGGTGCCCACCTGACCCGCGTGATGATTTTCATCATGCTGCGCCGACAAGCCGAAATTGCAGGCATCAAAAAAGTGATTTCGCCCCACACGCTGCGCCATTCCTTCGCCACAGCCCTGCTCGAAGGCGGTGCCGACCTGCGCGTGATTCAGGCTTTGCTCGGCCACGAAAGCATCGGCACGACCGAAATCTACACGCACATCGACACGACTGCGCTGCGCGAGGCGATTCTCGAGCATCATCCGAGAAATTTGAAGTAATCATTTTCGCAAAAAATCCGAAATCAGAAATGAAAAACCTCTGCAAATCATTGATTCACAGAGGTTTTCTGATATTTTACAGGAAAATATTTCCTATAATCGTCGTCAATCGCTTATGCCAGACGCTTCTCCAGACGCTCGCGGATGGCAGCGATGAACTCAGCAGAGTTCACGGCTTTCGGCGTGATGCCTTCCATCAGGTTCACGAGGTCTTTCGTGCAGATGCCTTCGTTGAGCGTGTCGAAGCAGGCTGCCTCGAGTTGGTCGCCGAAGTTTTGGAGGTCTTTCAGACCATCCTTCTCACCGCGTTTGCGCAGCGCACCGCTCCACGCGAAGATGGTTGCCATCGGGTTGGTGGAGGTTACGGAGATGTCCTTGTTGTTCTCAAGGTATCTGTAGTAGTGGCGCGTGACGGTGCCATGAGCGGCCTCGAACTCGTAGTTGCCGTCGGGCGAAACGAGCACGCTGGTCATCATGGCGAGTGAGCCGAAAGCGGTGGAAACCATATCGGACATCACGTCGCCGTCGTAGTTCTTGCAAGCCCAGATGTAGCCGCCTTTCGAGCGAATGACACGAGCCACAGCGTCGTCGATGAGCGTGTAGAAATACTCCAGACCCTGTTTTTCGAATTCGGCCTTGTATTCCTCGAAAACTTCCTCGAAAATGACCTTGAACTGGGCATCGTACTTCTTCGAAATGGTGTCTTTCGTCGAGAACCAAACATCCTGATGGCTGTCGAGGGCGAACTTGAAGCAACTGTGGGCGAAACTGCGGATCGATTTGTCGAGGTTGTGCATACCCTGCAACACGCCGGCACCCTTGAAGTTCTGGATGACGACTTCCTCGTGCTTGCCGCTCTCGCCGTCGAAGACGAGTTTGGCTACGCCGGGCTCATCGACGCGGAGTTCCACGCTCTTGTAAACGTCGCCGTAGGCGTGACGGGCGATGGTGATGGGCAGTTCCCAGTTCTTCACGGCGGGCTTGATGCTCGGAATCGTGATGGGTGTGCGGAACACGGTGCCGTCGAGAATCGAGCGAATCGTGCCGTTGGGCGACTTCCACATCTCGTGCAGGTTGTACTCCGTCATGCGCTGTGCATTCGGGGTAATCGTGGCGCACTTCACGGCCACACCGTACTTCTTCGTTGCCTCAGCCGAGTCGATGGTGATTTGGTCGCGGGTTTCGTCGCGCTTCACCAGACCGAGGTCGTAGTACTCAGTTTTCAAATCGACGAAGGGCAGAATCAGTTCGTCCTTAATCATTTTCCACAGGATGCGAGTCATCTCGTCGCCATCCATCTCGACCAACGGGGTGGTCATTTGAATTTTTTCTTTCATTTTGAAAGCCCCCCTCTTTTCCCCCGAGGGGGATGCCGTTTCAGGGGCTTGGGCTATTTGTTTGTAATTAAAAAATGCTTTTTAAAATCCCTTTCCCCTCCCGTGGGGAGGGGTCGGGGGTGGGTCTTACTTTTTATTCTTATAATAATTCATCAGACAGCCGTCGGCGAGAATCTGACGCTCGTCGGCGGTGAGGTTCTGGAAGAAGAGGTGGATGGGCTTCACACCGTTTTTGGTGATGACCTGTCCGTCGATTTCCTCCTTGCCACCGAGGATGGCCTCGCGGATGCCCGGAACGAACACCATATCGCCAGCCTCGTAGTCAAACGGCGTTTCGGGAGCGATGGTGAAGGGCAGAATACCCCAGTTGATGCAGTTCGAGCGATAGCGCTTCGTGGCGTACTCGTAGCAGATGTTGGCGTCGCCGCCGAGCACTTTCTGGCAAGAGGCAGCCTGTTCGCGAGCCGAGCCGTCGCCGGGCTTGTTGGCGAATACGCACGAGCCGAAACTCGTTTTCTCGGCCTTGGCACCGACTGCGGCGAGAGCCTTCGCGATGTTCTCGTTGACTTTTCCTTCGCGACGGTCGAGATCTTCCTGCTGGATTCGCTTGCTCAGTCCAACGTACTCAGGAACGCGACGCGACAGAGCAAACTCGCTGAGTTTCAGCGGATTAGAACGATAAGACGATGTTTCGCCAGACGGAATCAACTCGTCGGTCGTGGTCACGGGGTCGTGGATGACGGCGGCCAGTTCGAGGAGCATATTTTCCTGCATCGGATACATCTTGGGCCAGTCCTTGATGTTCGGACCGTACTTCAGCGGTTGGTCGAGGTCTTCGCGACCGAAACCGTCATAGACGCGACGCTCGTAGATCTTTGCGTCGAAGTCGTAGGGCACGTGCGTGTCGTTGTAATCGACATCGGTGGCAGCCGTAATCACGCCGCCGTTGGCAGCCGTGGCAGCAATCGAGCGGGCATCCATCAGCGCAACGAGCGACAACTGACCCTGACCGGGCTTCGAGCCTTCGCGGTTGGGGAAGTTGCGCGTGGTGTGGCGAATCGACAGACCGTTGTTGGCAGGCACGTCGCCGGCACCGAAGCACGGACCGCAGAACGCGGGCTTGATGACGACACCGGCCTCAAGCAGTTCCTCGGCGATGCCGCTGCGCGTCGTAGCCATATAAACGGGCGTTGATTGCGGATAAGCCGACATCGTGAAGTAGTCGTTGCCGATGCTCTGGTCTTTCATAATGGCCGATGCAGCCGAGAGGTTGTCGTAAGTACCGCCCGAACAGCCTGCGATGATGCCTTGGTCGGCATAGACCTTGCCGTCGCGCACCTTATCGACGAGGTGAACATCGACTTTCGAGCCGAATTTCTCTTGCGCGTCCTGCTCGATTTTGCGGAGAATCTCGACGGGATTGGCCTGAAGTTCGTGAATCGTCACCGCATTCGACGGGTGGAACGGCAGGGCAATCATCGATTCCTGCTTCGAGAGGTCGATGCGAATCATTGCGTCGTAGTAAGCGACCTTGCCGGGCTGCAATTCCTTGTAACATTCGGGGCGACGGTGGATTTCGTAGTGATGCTTCACTTCGTCGTCGGTCACCCAAATCGAACTCAGACAGGTCGTTTCGGTCGTCATAATGTCGATTCCGTTACGGAAGTCGATGGGCAGATTCTTCACGCCGGGGCCTGCGAATTCGAGCACTTTGTTCTTCACGAAACCGCTCTCAAACGTGGCTTTCACGAGCGAAATCGCCACGTCGTGCGGGCCGATGCCCTTCTTCGGAGCACCTTCGAGCCAAACGAGCACCACTTCGGGCGCGTTGATGTCCCACGTGTTCTTCAGCAACTGTTTTACCAACTCGCCACCGCCTTCGCCGACACCCATATTGCCGAGCGAACCGTAGCGCGTGTGGCTGTCGGAACCCAGAATCATATTGCCGCACTTCACCATTGCTTCGCGCACATACTGGTGGATAACGGCCTGATTAGCAGGCACATAGATGCCGCCGTACTTCTTGGCAGCCGAGAGACCGAAAACGTGGTCGTCTTCGTTGATAGTACCACCGACTGCGCACAGCGAGTTGTGGCAGTTGGTCATCGCATACGGCAGGGGGAATTTCTCAAGACCACTGGCGCGAGCCGTCTGGATGATGCCCACGTAGGTGATGTCGTGCGATGCCATTGCGTCGAAGCGAATGCGCATCTTCTTTCCCTTTGAGCCGTCCACGTCGTGTGCGCGCAGAATGCCGTAGGTGATGGTTTCTTCACGTGCTTCGTCGGGAGTGGGCAGGCCGGCTCCGTCGGTCACGATTTCCTTTCCGTTGAGGAGATAAACTCCGTGTTTGATAAGTTCTACCATTGTTTTTTTTGAGTTTTTTGCCCCCTAAAATAGGGGGGTGGGGGTTTTATAAATGTTAATACTCTCTATTTTCTTTTTGTTGATGGGAGTCTAAGACCCCCAACCCCCTATTTTAGGGGGCTAATGTATTGACGAATATCGTAAGCGCAAGCATATCGGCGCATCCGCCGGGGGAAATGCCCTGCGCGTTGTAGTCTTGGTTGAGTTGTTCGAGTTTTTTCGGCTCGAAATCGTTGAGAAGCGCGATGGAATCGGCTTTCATTCGGGCGACGGCCTCGGCTCCCTTGCGGTGATAAACATTGGTGTCGTCGAGTGTCGCCATAATGCGCAACAGCGTTTTCAATTCTCGCTCCTCGTTCCTCGTTCCTCGATAAAACGGCAGCCAGTCTGCGAACAGCGGTTTGTAGCCCTCGCGAGCCATCGCCAATGCGCCTTTCACGTGGTGTTGGCTGACGACCAAACTTCCGTGCGTGTCGGTGGTTTCGGGGATTTGACAGGCGAGTTTTTCGATGTTTTTTTGCAGTTTTTCGACGGAAATTTTCTGTTGATATTCCGAAGATTTCGATGGTAAATTGTAAATTACGTTTGCAGCGGAAACGACCGCTAAACCGAGTGCGAAAAGGGCTCCTTTGTGCGTATTGACGCCGCGAGTGGCTTCGAGCATCGCTTTTTCGGCTTCGAGTCCGATTTTCCGAAGATTTTCGACCGTCGGAAGTTCTTTTTGGGAGCCTTCCAAGGCCAATTTTACGAAATACGGACGCAGCGCGGCGATGCTCCGCTGCATCAGCCGATAGTCCATATCGCTGTGTGCGCCGTTGTCGTGGCGGTCGATGAGGCCGGGCTTCGGCGTGGTGTCGAGTTCCTGTTGCAGCGCGTCGGTGGCGATGTGCGCCAACAAATACGGAATCGTGGTCGGCGGAACAAGGCTCGCTGCCTCGCTGAAACGACCTTCGCTGAGGGCTTTTCTGACCGTCGAGGCACTGATGGCTTTTTCGCCGTCGCGCAGTCGCTCGATGACCTGCACCTTCGGCAATTTTTCCTGCATCAGTTCGTTGTAGCGGCGCGTCAGTGCGTCGTCGGGCTCACTGCCGACAAAACGCACGGTAGCTCCGAGCGCAGGCGCGATATGGCGTGCGAAAATGTCGAGGTCGAGCAGCATCTGCGTGTCGGCGGCATCGTCGAGTTTTTTCAGGAAATAAGTGGGGAAAGTGGCGGCGGAAATGGCATAGTCGCTGCCGTCGCAGACGGTGATGAGTGGGTGTTGGGTGCTGGGTGTTGGGTGTTGAAGATTCCTGACTGCGGCTTCAATCATCGCCTTGCGCTCGGCGTAGGTGAACTGCGATTTGTCTTCTTTCACGGGAATCACGAACAGCCGTTCCACTTGTCGGGCGGCTTGCTCAATCATATAAAGATGACCGCGTGTAAAGGGGTTGGCGTTCATGACGATGATGCCAGACCCACCCCCAGCCCCTCCCTGCGAGGGAGGGGAGGAATTACTCTCAGGGCGTGCGAGGTATCCCCTCCCCTCCCTCGCAGGG
>JAFYJH010000032.1 GCA_017538195.1 Prevotella sp. | reverse complement strand
CACTACACCATCCAGACGCAAGACGACGAGGGACAGAACGTGACCGACTCGTTGCGGCTGGCCTTATTGGTCGGCACTCGTGCCACGTATTGCCGCGACATCCTCTCTTACAACCGTGACGGACGGGCAAGTCAGGAATTGATGAATGCGTTTATGATGCACTATTAAAACGTGCTGACCGATGTTGAGAAAATGGAGGTTGTTACAACTGAGTCTATCTATCCCCATCGGTATATAACACACGAGCCGTTGGAAAAAATAGACTGGACGCTTTCCGACGACACGCTGACCATCAGCGGTTTGCTCTGTAATCGAGCCACAGGAGAACTTTACGGAAAACAGTGGTCAGTATGGTACAGCGAGGAAATTCCATCATCGGCAGGCCCTTGGAAACTGTGCGGATTGCCGGGGCTGATAGTCAAGGCTGAAGATGCCGAAGGTATTCACTGTTTCACGCTTTACGAAACGAAGAACGAGGTGAGGGACATCAATCGTAAAAATAACCCCAACTATCAAAAACTGACTCGCAAGAAACTGATGGCGTTTAAAAAGAAAATCTTCGGCAATCCCCGCTATGTGAAAGAGCCGAATTATTATGTGCCGAAAAATGCTGACAATGTAGCCGAAACCAACGTGAACGGAACTACATATTACATCGGATTAAATTCTCATATGCTCATCCTTCAGAAAAGCCACGTTTATCAACCTTTGGAACTGAAATAAATGAAGCGATTCCTGTATATGATATTATGTATGGCTCTCTCTATCACAACTTCGGCACAGGTCAAGGTGGCTGGACGGGTGACTGACTTGCAAAACAAGCCAGTGAGCGACGTGATTGTCAAAGCCGTGAGCAACGGCAAGACATTGGAGTTCACGACGACAAACGCGCAGGGCATGTACAGCATGGAACTGAAAAACTCGCCGCAGAAGGACGTTGCGATTACGTTCAACCATATCAGTTTTGAGAAGGAAACCGTCACGTTGCCGCAGAATGAGAAAAACGTGAAACAAGACATGTTGCTGACCCCGAAGAGCATCAGCCTGAAGGAAGTGAAGGTGAAAGCCGACCCTTTGCGACAACGGGGCGACACACTGAGCCTCAACCTCGCCTCTTTTCTCGGTAAGGGCGACGTGACTTTGGAAGACGGACTGAAGCGGCTGCCGGGCGTGGATGTGTCGAAAAGCGGAGGCATCAGTTACATGGGAAGGCCGATTTCTCAGTTCAACATTGAGGGAATGGACTTGTTGGGCGGACAGTACAATCTGGCCACGCGAAATATCCCTGCCGACTATGTGACGAATGTGGAAATCGTGCGCAACCACCATGCTCGAAAAGTGGAAAAGGATATTCCAAGCAGTGAGGTTTCAATGAACATCAAACTGAACAAAAAGGCGAAGTTCAAGCCGTTTGGACAGGAGGAAATGGGCGTCGGACTGCCCGAACACTGGCTTCTCGGCGTGACGGGAATGATGTTCACCAACAATTTCCAGACCATCGGTTCGCTGAAAGCCGGCAATTACAAAGACTTCGCAAAAGCCGACATGATAGACCATTTCGGCGGTTCGGATGTCAGTACGCCTGCGACAAACCTATTTCGGGGATTCGACGGCGGACGGCCACCGCAGGGCGAATACCTTTATCAGCGCAACGGAATGGCGACGATTAACGCCATCAGCCGCACCGACTCGGCCACGACAATGAAAGTAAATGCCAACTACAGTTACCATCGAGCCACGAACGACGTTAGCCGGAGCAGCACCTATTTGACAGGCAACGGCGACTATGTGACTGTGAGCGAACAGACTTCTCCGCTCTCGAAGATTCATCTGCCGAAATTGTCGGTGAACTATCAGAAAAACGCCGATGAAATGTATCTGGGCGAAACCTTTTTAATCAAAGGAAAATTCGAGCAGAACGAGGGGCATGTTCTGGCGAATCTTTCTCAGGTGGAGCAACACCGCCGTACTTCCTCTTTCGAGATTGCCAACGACTTGTTCTGGATGGGAAAAACAGCGAAAGGCACGCGCCGACACATTCAAGCAAAAGTGTCGTTCAAACGCACACCGACGCTACGGCTGTCGTTCAATAGCCTCCCCTATGGGGGGAGGTCGGAGGGGGCTTTCGGTCAGACAGCCCAATCCTCGACACTTACGATGGTGGTCGGCTCGTCGTTCAACATTCCAATTGGCAAGGCGTTTCGGTTGAATTTACCAGTCAGTGTGAATGCGATGTACGACGATTTGGAAACCAATCGCGTGGCGACTTCCGAAGAAAACCACATTCGCGGTTGGGCTTTTACGCCGAGTGCCAACCCCGGTTTCGAGATTCACTCACGCAACCGCCGTTTCTATCTGAGTGCCGGCATCGGAGCGGCTTTGAAAGGATTGTATTATAACAAAATCAACTATACCAAGCCCGTTCTTAATCCGTCGCTCGGCATCAACTACACCTTTTCGGCCAATAGCAAATTGTCGTTCAACACGAACTACACGACCCACATTGGCGATATGATGACGCTGCTCACAGAGCCGATGCAGGTCGATTACCGAACGGTGCAAACCTCGTCGGGCATCATCGGTGAATCGAACAGTTGGAACACCTCAATTGGTTGGAAATGGCAGTTGCCTATGCAGTATTTCACGCTGAGCCTCACCGCCAGCCATAACGAGGGCAAGCACAACACGCTCAATTCGCAGAGCATCAGTGGCATCGACATCAGCAACTCGGCCCTGCTGCACGACGCTCGTTCGCGCCACACCCATTTTTCTATTTCCTCGACCAAAAACATTCCGTCGCTTTTCGCCAAATTCGGCGTAGAGGCAAACTACGGCTTCGGAAGCGGCGAACAGGCCGTCAATGAAGACATCATCGAAACCCATTCCGAAAACTACAACATACGCGGCAATGCGGCTATAACACCTGTCACGTGGCTTGAACTGCGCTATAATTTCAGTTACGGATGGTCGCAGTCGCGCTATGCCGACAGCAAAAATTCCGTGACTTCTCTCGCCCACAGCGGCGACATCCATTTCTTCCCGATTCAGACGCTCGACATTTCGTTTTCCTACGACCACGTGCGCCGCCAAATCACCGCCGACCAGTACAAAAATATGTCGCTGTTCAACGCTTCGGCACAATACAAACTGAAACGCCTTGTATTTAGCCTCGAACTAACCAACCTTTTCAATCAACGCAGTTACGCCTACACCGTATTCGACGGCATTAACACTTTCAGTTACGACTACGGCCTCTGCGGTCGCACTGCGATGTTGAGGATGATGTTTAAGTTGTAATGCTATCGGATAAAAAAATATCCGCTACAAAATCGTACAAAATCATAAAAAAAATCATTAAAAAGGGCTGAATCTTTGCGGTTTAGCCTTTTTTTGTGTAATTTTATCATCGAAACATTTGCATATATCAAATATTCTTTGCATCTTTGCATCGTTAAGTAAAATGAGAATGGTTATGGACAAAAACATTTTTATTACGTACAACACGCCAGAAGAACGTGCAAATGCTTTCCGCAAGATGATTCATGCACGGGAAGAATGGCGTGAACAGGTGATTCGGCGAGAAAAAGAATTGGGCATACAATGAGATTGTCGGTAGATAAAATCAATCAAGTCTCGCCGTATTGGGTGATTCAATTGGATGAACTGACTTTCCGTTTCGCGACAGATAACGGAGTGGTTTATCGTGTCGGCTTTTATAAAGATACTGTATTTCTGATTGATGGGTCATATCATTTCTTTATTGACAATGTTAACCATCAACCTTCACCAAACGATCCAAATCTACTTGCAACTGTCACGGCTGTTATCGAGGAATTTTTCCGTCAAGAACCGCTTGTGATGCTTTATATCTGCGACCCAAGCGACAATCGTCAGGGCAGTCGTAATCGCCTATATAAGCGTTGGTTTGATAATTACGTCAATCACAGCAAATATCGTTTGTACAGCGAGTCGGTTGCGTTCGAGAATGTGGATTATTACGCAGGTTTGATTATGCGCAAAGACAATCCGCATTGTGATGAAGTCATTGCTGCATTCCATGACATTGTCGGTTCTCTGCCAGAGCAAATGATCGGAGACAAATGAGGCAAGCCATATATTTTGGGTCAAAATCATAAAAAAATCATTAAAAAGGGCTGAATCTTTGCGGTTTAGCCTTTTTTTGTGTAACTTTGCACTTTCCTTTGGAGTTTTGTACGAAAAATTTTAATTTTTAATTGAACGAAGTGGAAGTAAAATGTCCTAAATGCCGATTCCGTTACGATGTCGCCGTTTCTGCCGGAATGAACGAGGTGGCCTGCGTGTGTCCGCGATGCGGAACGCCTTTTACGTTTGCCGTGACCGACGGCGACGACCGACCAGTGCAGCAGCCGGAAAACGGCGAAACGCGGCCCGAAACACAGGAGAACGTGCGCGTGAAAGTTCCGCCGATTCCGCAAGAGCCTGAGCGTCGGCAGGAATCGCAAGCAACATCGGGCGGCAGGCAAGCGTCGCAGACTCCGCCGCCGTTCACCAAGCCGAATCCGATGCCGACCAGTCCGTACAGCCCCAACTACAAGCGGAAAAACAACGGTTGCCTGCGCAACTGCCTGACGGTGTTCATCGTGTCGTTTGTCGTGCTCGTTTTCTTCGTCAGAAACTGCAACGAGGAACATTCCTTCGGCTCGGAAATCCTTCAGAAAAACGAATTCTACGACGATTCCGCCACTGAAAGCCGCCCGGAAACGGCTGAAATCAACGGTGAAATGCCGCCCCACTGGTTGGAAGGAACGTGGCGGGCGGAAACCTCGTATGGCGTTGTCAATATTTCGATTCGAGGCAATCAGATTCGCGAACTGCTGCCCGACGGCGAAATCAATCGCGGCACGTTCTACTACAAAAAAGACAGGCTCTACTGCGACTTCGGCGAGGAATCGCTCATCATGCTGAAACTCAACCAGAAAAAACAAATCATCTACTACGGCGACCAGCCGATGGTAAAACAATAAGGAAAAAATGAAGAAAATCATTCTGACAGGAGACCGCCCGACCGGAAAACTCCACTTGGGCCACTATATTGGCTCGTTGCGCCGCCGCGTGGAACTGCAAAACGCAGGCGACTATGAAAAAATGTTCGTGTTTATGGCCGACGTGCAGGCGCTGACCGACAACGCGGAAAACCCCGAAAAACTGCGCCAGAGCATCGTGGAAGTCGCGCTCGACTGGCTTGCCGCCGGACTCGACCCCGAGAAATCGACGCTCTTCATCCAGAGCCACATCCCCGAACTGACCGAACTCACGACCTACTTGATGAACCTCATCACCGTGAGCCGCGTACAGCGCAATCCGACGGTGAAAACCGAGATTAAAATGCGCAATTTCGAGGCGAACATTCCGCTCGGATTCTTCTGCTATCCCGTGTCGCAGGCCGCCGACATCACGCTGTTCAAGGCGACGACCGTGCCCGCAGGCGAGGATCAGGAACCGATGCTCGAAGTGACGCGCGAACTCGTGCGCCGATTCAACAATGTCTATGGCGAGGTGCTGGTCGAGCCAGAAATCATGCTGCCCGAAAACCTCACCGCTCGCCGACTCCCCGGCACCGACGGCAAGGAAAAAATGTCGAAATCGCTCGGCAACTGCATCTATCTGAGCGATTCCGCCGACGAGGTTTGGCAGAAAGTCCGCTCGATGTACACCGACCCCGAGCACATCAATCTGAACGATCCGGGCCACGTCGAGGGCAACGCCGTTTTCACCTATCTCGACGCTTTTTCTAATGACGACCATTTCGCTCGCTACTGGCCTGATTATCAGAACCTTGACGAGTTGAAAGACCACTATCGTCGCGGTGGACTCGGCGATATGAAGTGCAAGAAATTCCTCAACGAAGTGCTCAACGAATTCTTGGAGCCGATGCGTCAGCGTCGTCGCGAATTTGAGAAAGACATTCCCGAAATCTACAACATTTTGAAGAAAGGAACGACGCGCGCGCGTGAAACGGCGGCCCAGACGATGGACGAAGTGCGCCGTGCGATGCAAATCGACTATTTCAACGACGAAGAACTCATCCGCGAGCAGTCGGAACGCTTTGCCGTTAAACAATGAAATTCCATAAAAAATTAAACTATAATAAATATGAAATCAAGATCTTACCGTTGGTATAATGCGGTTTTGGCAGCTCTGCTGTCGATGTTGGGTTATGGTTGTTCATTCTCTGATGAACCTGTTGAATATGGTGCTCCTCATACTGACTATACGATTAAAGGTCAGGTGACGGACGAGTCAGGCAATCCCATTCAGGGTATCAAGACTTCTGTGAAGAACATTTTTGTTAATGGAAACGGGGAAGTCTATGTCAATCCCATAGATTCTGTTCAGACGGATGCCTCAGGTAGTTATCGGTTGAAAACTGATTGGCCTTGTGAATCTGCTAAAATCATCTTAGAGGACATCGACGGCGAGGCAAATGGTGGGGAATTTCTTGGCGACACCCTCGATGTTGCCTACGATAAGGCCGTAAAGACGAAAGATGGCGACGGCAAATGGTATAATGGTGCCTATGAAATCACCCAAAATGTCAAACTGAAGAAGAAATGAATGCCACGCCTCTGGCCTTTAAGAAGAAAGTGGCTCTCGAACTTTGGCATCAGCAGGAAAACATGGTTCGAAAGGAGCATCCTCTGAGACAACTTTTCTGGGAGTGTACGTTGCGCTGCGACCTGAAATGCCGTCATTGTGGCAGCGATTGTAAGATGCAGGCCGAAAGCAAGGATATGCCGAAAGAGGACTTCCTTCGTGTCCTCGACAGCATCGCGGCAAAGACAGATCCCCATAAGGTGTTTGTCATCATTTCCGGAGGTGAACCGTTGATGCGTCGTGACATCGAAGAATGTGGAAGGGCCATTTATGAGAAAGGCTTTCCTTGGGGGATGGTGACGAATGCCCTGCATCTGACACCTCGGCGTTGGCAAGGACTCTTAAAGGCAGGTATCCACTCGATGGCCATCAGTCTCGACGGTTTGGAAGACGATCATAACTGGATGCGCGGCAACAATCAGAGTTTCCAGATGGTGAGTCAGGCTATCGATATGCTTGTGGGCACAGAGGGTTTCCTCTTTGACATTGTTACCTGTGTGAATCGACGGAACTATCCGAGACTGAACGAAATCAAGGAGTTTCTGATTTCAAAAGGCGTTAAGCGTTGGCGACTTTTCACCGTTTTCCCTGTGGGTCGTGCTGCCCTTGATCCTGATATGAGACTGACGAATGAGGAGTTTCGTGGGGTCTTTGATTTTATCAAAACTACGCGAAAAGAAGGTCTCATCCGTGCGGATTATGGTTGTGAGGGATTTCTCGGCAATTACGAGGGTGAGGTGCGCAACCGCTTTTTCTCTTGTCAGGCAGGTGTGACGGTAGGTTCCGTGATGGCCGATGGCTCCATCGCTGCCTGTGCCAGCATCCGAGCCGACTATAATCAGGGGAATATCTACGAAGATGATTTCATGGAGGTTTGGGAGAACCGTTATGCAGCCTATCGCCATCGTGAATGGATGCGCAGTGGTGAGTGTGCTGATTGTAAGTATTTCCGTTATTGTCGAGGAAACGGTATGCACCTCAGAGATGGAAACGGCAAACTGTTGTTTTGCCACCTGAAACGCCTGAAGGAAACGGAGTAATATTCAATATGGTCTGAAATATATGAAATTAGAATTAGAACCATTGCGCCTGCCAACCGACCCACAACGACCCTTTTTGATTGCCGGACCGTGTGCGGCGGAGAGCGAAGAACAGGTGATGACGACCGCCCGAAAACTGAAGGAAATGGGCTGTCTAAACTACCGTGCAGGTGTGTGGAAACCGCGCTCGAAGCCCGGTTGCTTCGAGGGACACGGCGAAAAGGCTCTGCCGTGGCTACAGCGCGTGAAAACGGAACTCGGAATGGCTGTCGCCATCGAGGTGGCAACGCCCGAACACGTGGAACTCGCGCTGAAATACGGCATCGACACGTTCTGGGTGGGAGCGCGGACGACCGCCAATCCCTTCGCTGTGCAGGCTCTCGCCGACGCGCTGAAGGGCATCGACGTGCCGGTTTTCGTGAAAAATCCCGTCAATCCCGACCTCGAACTGTGGATTGGTGCGCTGCAACGCCTGAACGCCGCCGGAGTGCGCCGTCTGGCGGCCATCCATCGCGGTTTTTCGTCGTGCGACAAGACGCTCTACCGCAATCCACCGATGTGGCAGATTCCCATCGAACTGCGCCGTCGCTATCCGACGCTTCCGCTCCTCACCGATCCGAGCCATATCAGTGGCCGTCGCGAACTCATTGCCTCGCTCTCGCAGCAGGCGATGGACTTGGGTTTCGACGGTCTGATGGTGGAGTGCCACTGTTCGCCCGACTCGGCGTTGAGCGACGCGATGCAGCAGGTGACGCCCGACACGTTTGAGCAGATTCTCTCGATGCTCGTCGTCCGCGACGAAAGCGTTTCGGCGGAGGGAATCGCGCAATTCCGCCACGAAATCGACGAAATCGACAGCCAAATCATGGACTTGTTGGCGGAGCGGATGCGCGTCTGCCGCGAAATCGGGCAATACAAAAAGGAGCACAACATGACGGTGCTCCAAACGATTCGCTACAGCGAAATTCTTGAAAAACGCGGGGCGCAGGGCACTCAGAGCGGCCTTTCGCCTGAGTTTGTCGCCAGCATTTTCGAGCATATCCACGAAGAGGCCGTGAGGCAGCAGATTGAGGTCATGCACTTCGCCTCGCCCGAAAAGTCGGAAAAGAATTGAAACCAACCTTTTTTTATTTCAAAAAGGAGGTATCCGTCCATTGATTTGGATGTTCGGAAAGCGTTTTTTGATGGCTTCTTCCTCCTCTTCACTCACTTTTCCTTTAATTATGAAATCGCCGATGGAAACTTTTTCGAGCCATTCGGGAAGGATGACCTTGTGGTCGGTGAAATCGAGGGTCAGGCGATTGATGTGTCCCAATTCCGCCAGCACTTCGGGAACGTTCTCCACGCGAAGGTGAATCGACCCATTTTCATTTTTCTTTTGAAGTTCCTTGAGCAAAACTTCGTCGGTTTCCGCCTTGCGCACGAGCCATCCGATTTTCGGTCTGAGCGTGTTCGTGGAAAGGTCTTCTTCCGCCCCGATGAAGCCTGCCCAAAGTTCCATCGGCATTTCTCCGAGGAGTTTTCCGTTCAAGTCAAGTTCCTTGTATTTGAAGCCGACGCGCACGTTCTCCGACGGCATTTTCTTCGTGTGGGGAACGCTGTCGAGCGTCAGTCCGTCTTCGTTGGGGAAGAATTTCAGCATCCAGCCGTCGAGTTGGGTCGTTTTGCCCGTCGAATAGTATGCACCGCCCACCAGTTCCTTCACGCGGTCTTTCTTGACGATGCCCTGCCAGAACTGCTGATTCGGCTTTCCCTCGGCGGCGCGGATGAACTCCGTGAGAATCGGTTCGAGGCTTTTCGTCCATTCTCCAAGTCCGAATTGCTCCAGTTGTTTCGTTTTCTTGAGCACGCTGCGCCAGTCGTTGGGTGTTCCTTCGAGCGTAATCGACGGAATGCCGCAGCCAATCATCATCACCACGTATTCGAAATACGATTTCACGCTCTCCATCAGCGTAATCTGCGAGGCCACGCGCTCCACGGATTTCGTCGTCGAGAAGTCGGCGGTGATGGTTTTCGCGATGTCTTTTTTCGTGTATTGGTCGATTTTCGAGGCGAATCCGTCAATCAGTTTCGGCCAGTCGGCGGCGTAGAGGTTGCGGTCGGTAACGACCACCAACTCCTGTTTTCCCTCGTGGCTCACCAATTTCGAGCGCAATTCCTCGGCGTGGGCGTTCACGTAGCGGGCGAATCCCTGACCGATGAGCAGCCAAATCATATCGGGCGACAGCGCGAGCGACTGATGGTTGGCGTAAGCCTTCACAATGCACTGGTAGAATGCGTCGCGACCCAGACTGAGCAGGCTTTTCTCGTCGGCGAAACTCGTGGCGACAAGGCCGTGATGTTCCTCGCGGATCTTCTCGTCTTTCATCATGTAATACGCGATTTTTGCGCCGTCGAAATGCTGATTTTTTTTGTCGCTTGGCTCTAAAAATTCATCCACCACGAAGGTGATGCTGCCTTTCGACTGCTTGATGATTTTCTTGTCGTCGGCGGCATATCCCGACATCGCCACGAGGCTGATTGCCGCTAAAATAATCTTTTTCATAAATTAAAATTATCATTTCTTTAAAAACCAATTTTCAATGCGATTGAGGATGGTCTGATCGTCGCTGACGCGCTCCCAAACACGATACACAACTTTATTTCTCGAAGGCTGTCTGATGGCGAAAAAATCGTCAGTCAGCCAATGGATTTCCATAACCTCACCACCCGGTGCCGTGACCGATTCCTTGCCGTTGTAAGTAATCTTGTCGTAGACTCCCATCATTTCTTTCATATTATCTGACATTCTCATTGTAAAGAAATGCGACGGAGTATATACCTGATATTGTTTTGACTCGCCCGGCTCTGTTTGGCTGAGATAAGTCAGAACTTCCTTTATATTGTCCACTTTTTTCAGTTCTTCAATCCAGTTTTCTTGGCCTTCTCCTTCAATTTTATCAATTTTCACCAAATATTGCCACGTGCCGATGAGCGGATTGTTCGCATCACGAGCGGGCGCACTTGTCAGCATGTCGGCAATGGGTCGAGCCGTTTCGGAATACTTTCCTGACTCATAATATTCGTAACTCCAATTATTATAAGGATAGTAGGCGCTATTCTGAAGCATACTCCACCATTTCAGTGTGAAATGCTTGTCGTCGCTGTCGAAAATGCGCTTGCTTTTGTCAGCGTTGTCGGCTTCGATTCTTTCGCCCGTATAGTTGAAAATTTCGGGGTCGGAATGGTCGATTCTGAATGTCTTAAAACTGTTGTTTTTCACAACATTCAGCCGCATTGTCACGTTGTCGGTGCAGATTTTATAAATGTCGTTTGGATAAGGGTTGATTTCCTGAATACCGCCTTTAATCGCCATCAGTTTGTAAATTCCACGCGGATTCTCGGTTGGGTTTCCCTCGTGACTAATGATGTTGCGAGCCTTGATTTCAACGACTTCTTTCACCCAGTTGCCGAATTTCTGACGGAATTGGTCTTTCTTTTTCTCATTTTTCCAAATGTCAATCCGCTCAAGGCTCAAATTCCGCGAATTGAGGAATTTTTCATAATCCTCGCCAGTTCCGTTTGCGATGAAATCCCATGAAATGTCGCGACATTCCTCGCCGTTAATCAGTATTAGAACGCTGTCTTTGGTTGGTGTTGATGTCTCCTTTTTCGGGGTGTTGTTTTTTTTACTCTTCGATGAAATCAGTTCCGACACCCGTTTCGTGTTAAAATAAATCTGTGGGCGGTCGTAGCGCATACTTTTTCCGTCAAGCGTGATGATGTCGCATTTCCCATCAAATTCCTGCATCTTAATCTTCCAAATGTCCAGATAATGGCGCATGAAATTGTATTCGTCGCTGATTTTCGTGACATCGATAGGATGCTCAGCCGAGCCGTCGCCCGTCATAAGCATTGTCCTGAAAATAAATCTGGAACGAGCATTATAGCTCCATGCTTCATTCATATCGATTTTCTCTGAACGTGTCGAGTCTCTCGCCATCGAAAATAGAATGTGGTAGGCCGTCGTCAGCGCATCCAAGTTCAGTGGGTTGATTTCCAGCATTTTCCTTGTCAGTGCCAGACATTCCTCATTTTTCCCCGCTTTTCGGAGGTCGTACATTTCGAACATATACAAATCGTCTTCTTTGTCGTTCGTGAGGTACGACTGACCGTAGAAGGCAAGGATTTTTTCCGTGTCAGTCAGGGGTTCCCCCTTTTTCTGCATCGAAAATCTTGCCACCAAATCCTTGATTCGCTCAGGATTTTCTGTCGCTTCCTTTTTGACTAATTCCCAATCCACGGGAATAAATTCTTTCTTTTGCTGTGCCGTCATCCACATCGGGAACAACAGCAGCATCCATGTCAGTATTTGTTTCATTTTTCTATTTTTTTTAGGTTTAAATTGATTTGTTTCTGCAAAGTTAGCAATTTTTTCTGTGATTATAACGATTTTTTGAGGATTTTGCACCCTTAATTTTTGTTAAATCTAATCGATTTTTTAATGCTATCTGTCCTAACTAATAGTGAAATGGTGGTTTTTTCATGGTTTTTTCGTCAAAAACGACTGGATACTGAAATTTCGTGCGGATGGGTTCTCCCATTATTGTGCTTGGAATCCATTTCGGCATCAGTTTGAGCACTCGCAACGCTTCTTTCTCACATGATTTCAAAAGTTTTGAATAGTTAGGAATCGGATCTCCGTTTTTGTCCAAAGTGGTACTTTTGACAATTTTAAATCCCGTGGTAGAGCCATCTTTCTCAACAATAAACGATACAACGACTCTGCATTGAAAGCCTGCCTCTACTGCTTCTGTGGGCATTTGGATATTTTTATGAATAAAACCTTTCAGTGCTTCGTCGCCACCAGGAAAGTACCCCATTCTCTCGTAGTTAACGAAAACTCGGTCGGAATTTTCATCTGGCGTTGAAACCATCGGTGGTTTTTTCGGCTGAACCAGAGGCTTCAGTTTGGTTTTGGGACGCAGCGAATCAGCCAAAAGGCTGTCCGCCGTTAGTTTGTTTTCTGCCTGGCCGCTACAACTTTGGCATAGCAGCGGCAACACCATCAGCGACAGCAAAAGAATCGTGGCGAAACGCCGAATGTTGTTTGTTTTCATCTTCATATTTGACTATTTTACGATTTTACGATTTTACGATTTGACAACCAACGGTCACTGACCGAAGGGAAGTAATTTCACTATTTGACCATTTTTGATTTTTCACTCTTCACTTTTCATTTAAAAAAGTTTTCGCTGCAAAATTACAATGGAAAAGCGGCGGATGCCAAATTTTTTCGCGTTAAATTTTACACCGTGTTTACACAATTTGAATTTCTGGCAACCACAATCGTTTGAAACCCAAACGATTACAGAAATTTTACACTAACTTTACACAATGGCGATTTTCTTCAGGTTTCTGCCCAAAGTCGAGGCTTTTTCCTCTGAGAAAATCTTCTGGTTGGCACGCGATTTGGCGTTGGTGACGGCCTGCGCGGTCGTGTCGAGAACAATGGCGGCCTCGCTCGTCGAAAAATCCAGATACTGAAGCAGGCAAACGCGCAGTTCCTGTTCCGAAAGTTGCTTTTCTTTCGTGATGGCCGCCGTGAACGACGGAACGTATTGCGCAAAGGCATCGGCCAGCGCGTTCCAGTCGGCGTCGGATGGGGTGGAGCCGTTGAGCGTGTGGCGCTTCTTCTGGTTGAAAAATTGGGCAATCTCGCAACCGCGCAACGCTTCGAGTCGGTCGTCGTCCTTCACTTGTCGGAATCGTCGCTCGTAGTCCTGCACCCGCGCGTTGAGGCTGCCGATTTCGCCCTGCAAGTCGCGTTTGAGTTTCTCGTTTTCGGCCTGCGAACTTTCAAGCACCGACAGCATCTGCTCCAATCGGTCGCGGTCGGTCTTGCTCAGTTGGTAGTCGGCGGTCAGGCGGTTGATTTCCGCAATTTTCGCCTTTTTGTAGCGTTTATACCGAGCGTAGGCGGCTGCGGCAAGCAGACATCCGAGAACGAGGATGCCGATGATGGCGTATTTTCGGATTCTGGCCTTGTTCGCCTCCTCGACGGCGGTGCGCTGATGGCGGCTGTAGTCGTACATCGCCGTGATCTGGTGTACTTTCTCCTGATTCACGTGCAGATAGGCCGAGTCGTTGGCAGCGGCGAAGAGTTTGGCGTATTTCACGACGGAATCGGGGATGTTTTTCCGCTCATAGACCGTCATCAGACCGTGATAGCCAGCCTCTTTCTTGCCTGCCGAAACGGTCTGGTTGAAGTAGAATAGGGCGGAGTCCGTTTGTCCGACAGCCAACAGGTAGCGGCCTTTGTCGTAGTTGTAGAGCACTTTTCCTGCCATCACGTTTTTGCCCGAATCGAACCATCCCGACTCGCGTTCAAAAATCTGCATATATCGCTTGGCCTCGGCGTATTGTTTTCGGTTCAGCAAGATGCCGATGCTGCCGAGAATGGCCTGCGCCGCCTTGTCCTTGTAGCCGTGTTTCAGGTAGCGTTCACGCGCCTGCTTCTCGACGATGAGCACGCTATCGGTCTGGTTTTTCAGATGGTAGGGTCGCGACTGCAAATCGAAGGCGACGAGAGCCGCCAGCGTGTCCTTGTTCTTCCACGCGACGCGCTCGGCCTCCTGCAACGCCTTCATCTGGTTGTCGGGCAGGAATTGCGCCTGAAAAAGACTCACCATCTGGCCATAGACGGCGTAGAGCGTTTGCAGGTCGCAGTCGTCGCTTGTGGTGTCGGCCTGTTCGGTGGCGCGTTGGTAGGCTTCGAGCGCCTGCGGAACCTCGCGCAAGTCTTGGTGGACGCGCCCCTGCAAATAATACGCCATCAGTCGCTCGTTGCCCGTGCCGTGGCTGCGGAAATAATCGACGAGCGAATCCACCGTCGGCTGCCATCGCTTCGTGAAAACCGTGTCGGCATCGTTGCACTCGGCAACGAACTCCATCCGCTGTCGCATCTGCTTGCCCCGTGTGCAACTTGTCAGCACCGCGAGGAGCAGAAAAATCAGAAGAAATATCCCTTTGTACGGTTTCACGTTGCAATTTACATCCTTTTAAAATTTATTGCAGATAGTCTTCAATAAGCCATCCGCATTTATTCACCGTCACCTTATAATAACGGCCTGTCATAAGACGCAAGTCAGTAGTATAATAAGGCGCAAACGATCCTGATGGCAAACTCTCAACAAAACCCTTCAAACTCGTAAATAATGCATCTGTTTCCCTGTCAGGATTGTCTGGCAACAAAAGATCTATCGTATAAGTAACTTTTTTACTTCTTGGATAGGTCTTGGCATACAACAAAACAGAGAATGTTTTTTCTGAAGTTCTTGCATGCATCATTGTATTCATGCCTTGTAGGGCTCCCAGCAAATGAGCGCCTCCACTTACGTTGTGATACCATTCTCCATCCAATACCCTAGAATAATGATTGGCATACGCAAAGAAGTCAGAGTAGTTGATACTGGGAGATCGACACGATAATTTTCCGTCCATGTAAACTTCCATGCAAGCAGCAGGTGAAACCACATAGCCCATATACCAGCGAGGAGCCCTTAGTGAGATGATCTCGCCATTCATCATTTTCTTCAGTTCCTCATCTTTCATCCTCTTTAACAATGCCTCTTGTGGAGTCCCATTCTTATCTAAAAGGTTTACGAGTCGAGGACTTCCCAACCAACGCCATACACCACGACTTTCTCTAATCTCTTTTTTGGCATGATTTCTTAGCGGAGACAGCAGCATCACACCTTCTCCAATTGAAACAAGTCGCATGATGGAATCAAGTCCTGCATAAGGCGACTTTGTAAATTTGACATCCTTATACTTAAAGAACGCCTCCTTCATCTCCATGACGCTAACCGTATCCGTAAAATAACGACGACTAAAGTTTGTCAGGTTATATTTCGTATCTTGTTGATACTCTGCCCAACTTTTGCCTAAATTGTCAAGTGATAATTCTTTTTGAATGATAAACTGACCATATACATTTGATACACATGGAATCAAAAGTACTAATACAAACAGTTTAAGATTATTTCTCATAATATGAATCATTTATTAAACATAATTATTTAATTTTTCACCGGCAAAAGTATATAAAAAATTTTGAACAACCAAATATTTTTCCAAGAAAAATTCGTTTTTTTTTTTTTTTTTTAACACGCAAGACGAAAAGTCTTAATTAAATGTTAAGATTTCGTTCTCGTCATTCGGTGTTTTACAAAGTCGGACAATCTTTTGTTGTCATACTACATATATTTATTTTGTATAGAATGAATCACGAGCCACGCCATATAGCCGAAAAACAGGGCGGAGAGCAGGGGGCCTTCCCATCGGGCGACGATGTATTTCGTTTGCAAATTTACGAAAATATTTCCGATTGCCAAAGAAAAATCGGGAAGTTTTATTTTAATTGAAAAACAAGCCCAATCATTTACTTCTCTTTTCCATAGCTTCGAAAATCACCATGAATCTCGGTAATACACCACATCAAAAAGAAAACGGCGACAATCAATAATAGCAAACCGAAGGAAACGCCAACAGCCCAAGCAATCTTTTTCTTACGGCTCTCTTTCTCGAAAATGGCAAAATAACCAAGATAGCGGTCTTTTTTCCAGAATACGACATCACTCAATATCCATGCAGGAACGCAACCTAAGGCGGTAGCAACAATAGGGTGTATCATGAATATAAAAAACTTTGACCAGCCAAAAACCAATATGCATAGATTGAGTAAAAGGTATATTGGCAAAGAGAGTAGCGCAAGAGAAAGAAAATTCAAATGATATAGGGTGAATCCAGAAGTAGGACTATCCATCGTGTGGTATAAAGAATCAATCGTAAATCTTTTCCAATCTTTGAAAGAGTTAAATCCTTTTTTCTTTAATCGATTTCGCCAACAAGGCAGGCTATATAATGGGCGCATAAACAGCAGGGCTACAATCTCATATATGAGAAGGCTCGCATAGTATAGCATATTGTATAACGAATACAAAAGCCAATTAAGGAAACGGTCTATTCTTTTTATCATAGTTCCAATATTATGGTTGATGACAAATATTTTATTGATTAGCCGAACTTAATGATTTACTCAAGCCCTCGCTATCATTGATGAAAATAATGCCATCCATTCTTGCTTTGGGGTTCATCAACTCAAATTGTTTTTTCTCAGAATAAGGTTGGCCGATATATCGAATATATTGAATGCCATCATTGAAGAAATCGGAATGACAATAGACATACGCCCCAGAATACTCATTGAAAAAATCTTCAACGCTTCCGTTTATTGGTGGTAAAATGCAATGATCGACAAATTCGGCTTTTCCATCTTTCGTAAGGGAAGCGGTTGTAACTATTCCGTTCCCGACAGTTATTCCAATACAACTATATTCATCGCCATAGTGCTCTCCCATATATGATCCAAATGAGCGGACAGGTGCAGAAGGCGAGGTAAAGGAATGGTTCGCGTGTAAAAAGTGCGTCCAAATTGTGACAGTTTTTCCTTGAGGGGCAAACAAATTAGTCAGGAATACTGCATTTTCTTTCATAATGGAGTCCCTGTAATGCAATCGTATTTCTGGAACCATAGTTGCTTTTTGGGACATTTCCAGATTGTGCTTGATTAGTTCGAATTCTGTATTCCCCAAGATATTCTTGATTTCTGGATGTTGCTGTAGAAAAGCCAAAACCGAAGACGGTTTGTCTATAAGAATTTTTGACAACAAAGCCGAGAGGTCAAGCAAAAGTTTGTTCTTTTTCGTCTGGTTCAGACAAGTAACATATTCGGCCAGTTGTTTGTAATTGTCCTCATCTAAAAAATTCAAGTCCATACCCATCAGCGTCACCTTGTCGTTGGGATGAGCGTCGTTGTATTGTTTCAGCCATGAAACCAAATCGTCCAAAACAGAGGCATCAAAAAGCATTCCGAGATTCTTTAAAATGCTATCTCCTTTGAAAACTTCTTCCCCTTGTATTTCTTTATTGAGAAACATCATTGTTTCAAAAGGCAATTCCAATAAAACCAGCCTGCAATCATTGTTCAAGACACGATGCTTGATGATTTGGGCGGCAGCCCGATTGACCGTACCGCTGCCATGCACGGTTTCACCGAGGGCCACGATTTTCTTGCTTTTCAATTCCTCGATGTTTCCATACAAATCTTCTTCAAAAGAAAGTGTTTTGATTTCCTCTGACTCAGATACGGAAAAGGGTTCGATTATGGGCAATGCAAACTCATTGAGAGAGCGGCCATCGGCCAAAATCTCCACTCGGTCTAACCAAATAGCCAATTCCCGATTCGGGTCTTTTTTATCGTTACGCCCATAGACACCCAATCGAAGGTTAAGAAGTTTTACATCAGAAGCAGGAATTTTAATTGAAGCAGTATTCCACGTAGTATCTTGAAGATTGGCGCTCAATGTATCCGTAAACAGGATTTTCTCGTGTTTTGAAATCCTGTCGATGAGCAGTCTGGCCTGTTTCAGATTCTTCTGCTTCGAAGTCATGCGTATTTCAATCGTATCAATTGGTGCTTCGGGAAGCAAAATCATATTAAAAAGGGTACTGCTGAGAGATGCTGGAAATTGAAGCCTTGCCCATTTCTTTTGAGGAGAAATCTTCAGAGGGTGCTTGCGATGATAGACAACGGTACTGTCTATCATCACACTACTTTGATTGATATAAAAAGTCCAATTGGACACACTATCATTGAAGTGAGCAAAATCCAAATTGTATCTTTCCTCGTAGGTTTGGCCATATATTTTGTTAATATGGAAAAATATAACAAAGAGAAGCAGATATAATTGAAACCTTTTCATTGCTTAGTTGTTTTTATGATTTCACGTTGCAAAGGTACGATTAAACGAGGGAAATACAAAATAAAACCGTTTATTTTAATTGAAAAATTAGCCAAATTGAAAAGACAACATAACCGAAACTAAGAAGGTAGAGGACACAGGCCAGTAAGCGATTTCTCCGTTTGGTTTCATCGTCAAGGCTTTCAAAATAGCGAAAATAAACCAAATATTGATTGTTTTTTTCAATGAATATCCACATGATGAATAATGTAATCGGCAACGATGTCAGAAAACATACCATAGTTCGCAGAATGGAACTGAAAATAATGTCATAGATTCTGGTGTCAAAAATCTGAATAAAGATGTTGCCCGTGGCTATGATCAAAATCGCAAGCCAAATGCCGAAAAAACGAGATGATTCGGCGATAACAAGTCCCTGCGCTGGATTGTTTTGGCTTTCTACACGTTCTTTCATCCATTCGTAGGAGTCTTCAATGCCGAATTTCTGGCATCTTCTTCTCACGAAATTCAAACGATACAGGGGCATGAACAACGAGTTGAACCAATTGTTCCAAGCCTTCGTCATCAGGAAACAATGATAATAGCAGAGGTTGATTAAATATCGTATCGTTTTCATGCTGCAAAGTTACAAATTATTTCGGAAAAATCTCGGATTTTTTGGCATTTTCAATCAAAAAATGATGGGAATGTTGTATCTCACACGAACTGCTTCTCCGTTTTCCTTCTTGCCAGAATCCCAACGGGGCATCATTCTGACGATTCTCAAAGCCTCTTCTTCGCAGAGTTTTTTGATGGCTGAATCGGTACATGGATTACCCGATTTGTCTTTTAAGAGGTTATTGACGATTCCGTATTCTTCGATGCTTCCGTCCTTCTCAATAATGCACTCCACGACGACCATTCCGTGAACGCTATCCCGAAGCATCTTTTCAGGGCGATGGATGTTTTTTTCGATGAACGCCATTAGAGCCTTGTCGCCGCCGGGATAGTAGGGCATTTGGGCTGTTACCTCGAAGATTTCCCCCTTTTGGTCGATGGGGTGCGCCTTGATTTCATAGACGATTTCAAGCCATTCTTCTTCTCCTGGTTTAACGAAGCCGCCCTGACGGTATTTCGCCAATGATTTGTCGTCTTTCAAGATTTTAATGTCATCAACTATATAATTCCGCTTTTTGAAAATTTTTCTTATCTCTTTAATAGTATCATTTTTCAGGCGTTCATTACTTGAAAAATCCCGACCTATTTCGCCGTTGATAAACACTAAAGATGTCGTGGGCGGGTCGCCAATGGGCGTATTCAAATCCAACAATTCGTCCTGCGACTTGATTTCGAGCGAGTCTGGCAGATACACAATTTTTTTTGCGACCACCATGTCCTCTTGTGGGCAAGATTCCTCAGAACGATTTGCATTTTTTGAACAGGAAACATTCGTCAGAAAGAATGCAAACGACAAGTAAAACAGAAACTTTTTCATTGCTTTGTAGTTTTAGTTGTTAATGTTTCTTTTTGATGAATCAGCGTTTTTTGCGCAACTTCGCGATGGACGCGCCCAACGACTTCTATGGGAGAACAGCGATTGGAGTCAGAAGGCGTTACGAGAGATTCCACGCCGATGTCGAGAATGCCATTGTTCACTCGGTCGGCGTATTCCCGACGATAAAGTTCCTTCACGTGTTCACCCTTCTCGCCTTTCCAGAAAACGGCACTTTTGATGCACAAACCCCGATCGGCAAAGTACGAGAAAATGCCTTTCGCAGTTCCATTTTCCAGAAAGAATCCGTCGGTCAGCAATTCTTGGGGAAAATCGCGCCATTCCTCTCCGTTCACCAACACCAAAATGCTGTCAATGTCGGCATCAGCCAACTTTTGTAAACGACTTGAGTTCCGAGAACAAGAAACAATCGTCAGAAGGATTGCAAACGACAAGTAAAACAGAAACTTTTTCATTGCTTTTTTGTTTTTAGTTTTTAATTTCAAATTGTCGCTGCAAAATTACAACCGAAAAGCGGCGGTCGCCAAATTTTTTCGTGTTAAATTTTACACTGACTTTACACAATTTGAATTTTCATCGCACACAACTGTTTGAAAATCAATCGCTTACAAGAATTTTACACTGCGTTTACACAATGGTGAGTTTTATTCATTGAATTTGATAGGAATATTGAGAAGTACGCGAACAGCTTCTCCTTTTTCGTTTTTTCCCGGATTCCAATTTTGCATCATTTTGACAATCCGCACCGCCTCGTTCCTGCATAAAAGTTCAATCATTGGGCTGCTGCACGGAGCACCCGATTTTTCTTTTAGAAATACTTTTCCGGCTTCTGGATGTTGGATTTTTCCATTTTTCCCGACAATAAACGACACGACCACTTGGCCGTGAACGCCTCTTCGAATTACATCTTGGGGGCATTGGAGATTTTTCTCGACGAACTCCATAAGAGCTTCTTCACCTCCTGGGAATTGGGGCATTTGAGCCACAACCTCATAAATTTCACCTTCTTGGTCGATGGGATGCACCATGATTTCAATAACGATTTTCACCCAATCGCCGAATTTCTGGCGATATTTTTCGGCAACTGCATCGGCTTTCATAATGGAGAGGTCTTCATATATAAGATTCTGCTTTTTGAGGATTTCTTTCAGTTCATCAATTGTGCCGATTTTCCAATCAAAAAAATCGTTCCATTCCTCTCCGTTAATCAACACCAAAATACCATTGTCGTCGGTGGGCGCAGAAGTTCCACGAATTCTGATGCTTCCAGTGTTTTCCGATTTTTTGCTTGTTCCGTAGCCTACGACGATGATTTCGTCGAGAGCACTATCGTCGGGCGCGAGCGCGATGTTCAGACTCGGTTGTGCTTCTACGACGGTAGGATACATTCCCACGAAGAAGATTTTCAAGAGACTACCTTTCTGACACTGCAGCGAGAAATTGCCGTTTACATCGGTGGCGGCTCCAATTTTCGTGCCAACCACCATCACCGTGGCACCAACGACGGGCTCTTTGTCCGTCAGGGAAAAGACGTTGCCGCTGACTTCGATGATTTCTTTCTTTTCATCTCCTTTCTCCTCGATTTCTTTCTCAACTTTCGCGGTTGCTTTTTGCGTGGAAATCGAATCGTTGGGTTTCTGGGCGATTTTTTGCGCGAAAATCGAGCCTTCCGATGCTGTCTTTTGATGAATTTCGGTGGCTTTCGGCTCTATTTCGGCGATGAGTTCGGCATTTTCTTTCGTCAGTTGGTTCAGGCGAAGCAATCCTCCGCCAGCCACCACGACCAACGCAGCGACGGCAGCCGCCCAAAGCCATTTTTTGTGCGCAACGATTCGGGCGGTTTTTGGCGCGACAGCCACTTCCTCGTCGCTGAACAGCGAGTCGGTCGTGTCGAGCGCGTTGAAAAGCACGGCGTAGTCGGCCCATTCGTCGGGGATGTCGGTCGCCGAGCGGAAAAACTCGGCCAGTTCGCGCTCCTCGGCGTCGGTCGTCAGTGCCTCGTCGTATCGGCGCAGCAGTTCGTTGATCTTGTTTCGGTTCATCATTTTCTTTTTTTGTAAAGTTCCCAAAGTCGTTTTCTCGCTTTCGCCACCTTTGCGCGCACGGCTGCTTCGGTGGTGCCCAAGATGCTGGCCATTTCGCTGTAGGAAAGGCCGTCGATTCCCTTCATTTGGATGGCGGCTCGCGCTCCGACGGGCAGTCGCCGCAGACATTCCATCATCCATTCGTGCTGTTCGCGGACGATGACCTGCGTGTCGGCAAGCGGCGCGTCGTCGCAGAGTGCGTCGTCGGCATCCGTGAAATGGCGGTTTCGGGCCTGTCGGAGTAGGTCGATGCAATGGTTTTTGACCGTTTGCATCGCGAAGGCAGGCAGTTCGCCGACGCTGCCGAGCCGACTCCGCACAATCCAGCATCGCATCAGCGTTTCCTGTACGGCATCTTCAGCCTGTTCCGCATCGTGCAGATAGCCCTGTGCCGTGTGCAGCAATCGCTCGCGCAACTGTCCGACGGATTTCTCGAAATCCGCAATTTCTTTCTGGTATGTCGGATGCTCCATTTTCATTTCTTCTGCAAAGATAACGATTTTTTTCGATTTTCGCACCCTTAATAATCGTTAATTTTTTCATTTCTCGAAATATTGTTGTACCTTTGCAGTCGAAATTTCGCTTTTATGCAACTGAATCGGAAAATCTTGGGTCACATCGCGGCTCTCCTGACGGTCATCGTCTGGGGCAGCACTTTTGTCTATACGAAATTGCTGCTGCTCGCCGGACTGTCGCCTGCCCAAATTTTCACCTTGCGATTCGTCATTGCCTATGTGTTGCTCTTGGCGTTTTCGCTTGCCCAAAGGCGGAAACGGGGCTTTCGATGGCTGGCCGACAACTGGAAGGATGAACTGCTGATGGTCGGACTCGGCATTGCGGGCGGTTCGCTGTATTTTCTCGCCGAAAACGAGGCGATGAACCACACGACCACGACCAACACCTCGCTCATCGTCTGCCTGACTCCGCTTTTCGCCGCTGCGCTCATCAGTTGTTTCTACAAATCGGAACGGCTGCGTCCGTCGCAGGTGCTTGGCACGGTGTTGGCTGCCGTCGGTGTCGTCATCGTCGTGCTCAACGGTCATTTCGTGCTCCATCTCTCGCCCCTCGGCGACTCGTTGGCGTTTCTCGCCTGCCTTTGTTGGGCGGTTTATAGCCTGCTGATGATTCGCGCAAACAGCCGCTACGACGTGGTTTTCATCACGCGGAAAGTCTTTTTCTACGGTCTGCTGTCGATGATTCCCTATTACGTTTTCGTGCCGGAAGGAATGCCGTCGATGTTGCTCCTTCTGAAGCCCGAAATCCTCGCCAATTTGCTCTTTCTCGGCTTTGTGGCATCGATGCTCTGTTTCGTCGTGTGGAACTGGGCGATGAAGCAAATCGGCACCGTCACCACCACGAACTACGTCTATATCAATCCCCTCACGACGATTGTTTTCGCGTGGCTTCTGCTCGACGAAACCATCACGATTTACTTCCTTTTCGGCGCCGCCCTGATTCTCGTCGGAATGTATTTGGCGGATAGGAAAACCGTGAAAAATTGATTGTGTACACAAAAAAGTACACAAAATTTTTGGATATTTACAAAAAACTTTCTATCTTTGCAGTCGAAAACTTAAAACGACAGAAAAGATGACAGCATTATCAGTAAGAGATTTCAGAAGTCAGATGGCTCATTCGTTTAATCGGGTCGATGCTGGCGAGCAGGTTTTTATCCGTCGGAAAAACCAACTTTATACCATTGTGCCCATTGAGGATGCTGACCTTTCCGCGACGGCGCATTTGGCAGAAAAAATCGAGAAAGCCAGAAAAGAATATCGAGAGGGTAGTACCTTGAAATTTGAAAATGCCGCTGCTGCACAAAAATGGATGGATGAACTATGAGTTATCGCATAGAATTTTCCAACGAGGCACAAAAAATCGTCAAGAAATGGAAGAAGTCGAATCCGAATTCTTTCAAGAAATTGTATCGGTTGTTGCCAGAATTGGAACAGCATCCGAGGACGGGAACGGGCCATCCCGAACCTTTGGTAAGTGGCGGTGGAATTACGTATTCCAGACGCTTGTCGGGACGCGACCGCATCATTTATGATATTTACGACGAAACGATTACGGTGCTTGTCCTCGAAGTCGAAGGGCATTACGGTGACAAATAGTTTTTCGTCAGAAATTTTTACGATTTACAAAAAAACTGCGAAAAAATGACCCTTTCCCTGTTTCTTTCAAGCCTGCTGACATTAGTTTCGCTCAACTGCGAGAACTTGTTCGACTGCCGCCACGATTCGCTGAAAAACGACTACGAATGGCTGCCCGAGGGCGACAACCGATGGACGAGGACGCGCTATTGGCACAAACTGAACAATATCGGACGGGAAATTCTGGCCTGCGGCGACCCTCTGCTCGAATTTTCAACTGAAAAAACTCCGAAATCGCCCGATTTTTCAACCGAAAAATCCCGAAAATCATCCCAAGACTCCGAAAAAGCGTGGCGACTGCCCGACCTCGTGGCCTTGTGCGAAGTGGAAAACGACTCGGTTCTCCACGATTTGACGAAACGCTCGCTGCTGCGAAATGCGCGTTACGAATACGTGATGACGGAGTCGCCCGACCTGCGCGGCATCGACGTGGCCTTGCTCTATTCGCCCTTCACCTTCCGCCCGATTCGTCACCACGCCATTCGCATCGAGCCGCTGAAAGACATGCGCCCGACACGCGACATCCTCTACGTTTGCGGACAGGTCGTTTCGGGCGACACGCTCCACGTTTTCGTCGTCCACGCGCCGAGCCGGTCGGGTGGGGAAGCGGTGACGCAGCCCCATCGCCTGCAGGTGGCGAATCGGCTCATCGAGGCGGTCGATTCCGTGTTTCAACTCCACCCAGAGGCGAAAATTCTCGTGGCAGGCGACTTCAACGACTACGCCGAGAACAAAAGCATCCGCCGAATCGAGGAAAGCCTCATCGACATTTCGCGAAACGCCACAGGCCTCAACGGAGCGAAGGCCACCTATCGTTTTCAGGGCGAGTGGGGTTCGCTCGACCACATTTTCGCGTCGAAAGCGATGGCCGACCGCGTGGCAGAATGTTATATTTTCGATGCGCCCTTTCTCCTTGAAGAAGATGAAACCTACGGTGGCGTGCGCCTACGCCGAAATTACAATGGACCTCGCTACCTACGAGGCTTCAGCGACCATCTGCCGCTCGTCGCCCGATTTCGACTCTGATTTAACCAAAATGTTTTAAAGAATTATTAAAAATCCTTAAAATTGGGGGGTAAAAACGACTAAAACCATTGCGTTACAAAATATTTTTGTATATTTGCAAAAATTTTCGAAGATGCAGGGATAAAAAGAATGATGCAAGGATAAAAAGGTGTTGCAGAAAACATAAAAATACGCGATTTAGTTTTTCTTAATATTAATCATTTAAAAAATTAAACAGTATGAAAAAGTATTTACTTTTTGCCGTTAGTGCAATGTTCGCAGCTAACGTTTGCGCACAGGAGTTGGAAGACATCACTCCTGAGTCGTTTGACTTCTCGAAGAAGGAAGTAGGTTTGTTGGAGCCCGATGGTGTTTACCACGGTGCAAACATTCAGGTGCTGCCTGCCGATGGAAACACGGCCATTCCGTTCAGCACCTTGTTTGAAACTCACGGACGTCGCGCCCTGTTCATCGTTGGTGGCGGACAGTATTCGAATCCCGAAACCAGCCACGCCAAGAACCTGTTGGCAGGTATGGCTATCGTCGATCTCGGTGGCGAAGTGGGCAAAGTGCTCGCTATCAGCGGTCACGCATCGGCCATCAACGGCAAGATGCAGGAACTCTATCCCGAGTGGACGGGCGAAATTCCTCTCGCTCTCGGCGAATTCGGCTGGGGCAACCTCAACTGGACGACCGATCCCGACAACACGCCGCTTTCTGAAGATGCTGACGCATTCAACATCCGTTGCCGCATCGTGCTGAACGTGTTTGCCAACGAGCCCAGCGAGTCTGAGAACATCGCCGGTCCGATTTATTGCAGCACTGCTACGCGCGACATTAAGCCCCAAGGTGCAAACGGCACCAACGAGCCCATCAAGTCGGGTGAGTTCATCAAGCGTTACGAGGAAGGCGATCCCATGGAAGACGACTTCGGCAACCTGATTTGGGATTCCGAAAACTGGATGGTGTATGAATTCGACACCAACGTATCGACCGAAGACGGTATTCCGACCCGTATCAAGTGGGAAATGCAGACTGGACCGATGGCAAATGCCACGATCTTCATCAAGGAAGTGAAGTTCTTCAACAATCCCGAGCCCGTCGATAAGGAAGGTGCTGCTGCTCGCAAGTCTTTCATCAAGCTGACACCGGATCCCGTTGCATCGGTGAACAACATCGAGGCTGAGAACGCCGCACAGAAGAAAGTCTATACGGTTTCTGGCATCGAGGTCGGCAACAAGGCTCAGAAGGGCGTGTATGTCGAGAAGATTGGCAACAAGACCCGCAAGGTTGTTGTTCGCTAACGAAACAAAATCCCGTGAATGTTCCTGTGAGGAGCGTTCACGGGATTCCCATTTTTTTTGTAATATCGTTTCATTATTTTTAAGTCAAACTTATCCTAATGAAAATGCAGAATTTTAGAAAAATCCTCTTTTTGTTCGTGGCAGCCCTGTGCAGCCACGTTGTGGCTTTCGCCCAAGTAGATAACTATTGCATCCGCTTGTCGGATGGCGGTAGCGTCGATTGCGGTCCGATGCCCGAACTGGACGGGAAATCGGCCTACACGATTCAGTTCTGGCTGAAGAATGGCACGTGGAAAGACAATGCCGTGATTCTCTCGCGTGGCGACGGCTTCAAGATTCAAACCACCACCAACAACACGATTGAAATCTCGGCAGGCGGCAATTCGCTGGCGGTGAAAAACTCCAGATTTGCTCCCGGAACATGGGTTCAAGTCACCTTCATCTACGCCAACAACAAGATGCGATTCCTCGTCAATGGAACGCAGGCCAAGGAGCAGGCGGGCAGCTTCAAGTTGTCGGCTGACGACGCGCCCTTCACCATTGGCGGCGGCTTCGAAGGCTGCATCGACGAGTTGCGCGTGTGGGATGCCGAGTTGAGCAGCGAGTTCAACTATTTCCTCAACAACACGATCAACAAGTACGCGCCGCAGTTGGACAACCTCGTGGCCTACTACAAGTTCGACCAAGACCAGTGTCCGAACATCGTCGATTATCGGGCACTGTTCAAAGCCGGAGAATACAACCACCACGGAATCATCAGCGGTTCGGTTGAGCGTGAAAAAGTGACCGACAACACGGGCCTGCCTTATCTGCTCTGCGGTGCCTACACCGAGAACAACAAGTTCTTCTGGGGCAGAGGCGACCGCGAACAGTATCTCTTGGCCAACGACATCATCATCCTCGGCATCGACATGTATAACGACGCCCATCTGGAATACCACACCCCGAACAACCATGCCACGCTCGTCAATGCCGACTGGCTCAGTTCGTATCAGGGTCGCAGCGGCGTGGTGTCGCTGAAGGGAAGCGGCTCGAAGTTGAAGAGTACGACAGGAGCGCTGAAAGCCAACTCGCTTTTCACGTTTGAAACGTGGATTTATTTGGAAAACTGGACCGAAGGCGCGTATATTTTCCGCAAGGAAACTGCCGACCAGAAAAACGGTCTTGCCATTTATCTTGGCGATGAAGAAACGAAGCAGATCATCGTGCGTTGCAATGGCAAGAAATATGTCAATGTAAACAAGATGAAAGTGGGCGAATGGGTTCACCTCGGCATCACGTCGAACAACGGCGGCACAACGCGCAACACCTTCCTCTTCTGCATCAACGGAACTGAAGCTTGGGCCACCGCCAACCTCTCCGACGGCGGTACCGACCCGAAACCGACTGGCATGGCATCGGAAATCGCCTACATCGGCGAGAATCTGAATGCGAAGTTCGACAATACGACCATCTGGAGCAAAACCAGTTCGCTCAGCGAAATCAAGAACCGCATGACTTGGCAGATGCAGCCGGCGATTGCTGGACAGTGGATCAAGGAGCAGATGGACAATGCCCTCTTGTACTACAAATACGACATGGCCGACAATCCCGGACACAGCACCTATTCGCAAGACGAGATCAAAAGACTCATCGAAGAGTGTTACAAGGGGTATCGCGGCTATCAGATTCGCATTTCCGTCAGAGGATCCGGCAACTGGACTACGCTCGTTGCCAGCGACGCCAACTGCGAAAAAATGGCAAAAGACTTGGCTAAACTTTCCGAAGGCTACGACGGCGTGGAACTCGACTTGGAATGGATGTATGCCAATCCGCAGGCCAATCTCAGAAGATTCGCCCAAGCGATTTTGAAAGAATTGCCGGAGGGAAAGACGCTGCACATCTCCGTCCATGTTGAGGCAGGAGCCTATTATTATCCTCAGTGGCACATACCCGAAATCGACGGTTTCACTGCACAGAATTATGGTCCGCAGGAAACGAATTTCAAGTTGAGTACTTTCAAGAACAACTACAACGCGATGAAGAACTGGGGCTATCCCGACGACAAGATTTATCTGTCGTATGCCACGACCACGTCGAGCGGATCTGGTGGCGCAGCCGTCGTGGGCTACAGCGGTCTGGATCTCTCGAACTACACCATGAAGAAGGACGGATCGCTCGAAAAGGCTTCGAAGGGTGGTTCTACTTTCGCCTTCTGCGGCCCGTATCAGACCTATCTGCGTTCCAAGTTCTGCGTCGATAACAACCTCGAAGGCATTTTCTACTGGGACATGGTCAATGACATCAAGCCCACAACCGCAGCCAACAACTACAGCCTTGCGAAATATTGCAACTACGGCTTGGCCTGCAACGTCGATACGCTCGTCACCGAGGTCGATGTGCGCCATCAGCCGACTGGCATCCGTCAGGTCAATCCCGACGCTTCGCAGGAGCTTCAAGTTCGCTTCAACGCCTCGGAGCAGACCTTCAGCGTCGCCGGTCAGGGCGAGAACGAAGTTGTCAGCCTCGATGTCTATACCGCAACAGGCGTGAAAGTCCGCTCGGCGAAGGCTGCGCAGGTTTCCGCGAAGTCGCTGCCCACTGGCGTCTATCTCGTCAGGGCTCGTCAGCGAAACGGTCAGATCACAAGTCAAACCATCATTAAAAAATAAAAACGTATGAAAAAACTATTTTATTTGATTGCCTCTTCGTTGGTCGTCGCAAACATGCTGACAGCCTGCGAAGATGACGTGGCAAAGAATCCCGGCGACTTCAACCTGAAGCCGACGCTGGAAATCTCCGAGGTGATCACTTCCCTCAACAGCGGCGACTTTCAGTTGAAGAAACAGCGTGAAACCGACACGACTTATCGGTATTTCTACCTGAAGGAAGACACGCTGCGCGATGCCGATGGCAATTTCGTCATCGACAGCAGGGGAAACATGGTTGTCAAGACCGACACGGTCTATTACAACAGTAAAATCACCGCCCGCCTCACGGAGTACGAACTCGTGATGTTGCCTGCTCCGGCAGACACGTTCAGCATCTCGCTGAAGAGCAACGCCAAGTGGAATGCTCCGTTGCCTCCGAAAGTCGATGGCAAGGAAGTGAACTGGTACTACAACTACAACAACTGGGTTGGCGGAAGCCTCACGACTGGCGGTGGCGACGGCATGGTTGGATTCCGCGTGTCGCGCAACCGCAACAAGACTCGTGCGACCGTTGCCGTGCAAGACATCATGACGGCAGACAGCACCGTGCTGATTCGTCTGAGATTCTGTCAGAAAGGCGAGAAAGACGAAGAATAATTCCCATTACTAAAAAACATTAAAGAATATGAAGAAATATTTGTTTTTGCTATTATGCAGTTTGCTGGCGGTGCCGGCAATGGCACAAGTGAAAGTAACGGGAACAGTTACCGACGAAAACTCGGAACCCGTGTCTTTCGCCACAGTGAAAATCAAGAATGCGCAGTCGGGAACGACGACCGACATCAACGGTAACTTCAACATCACCGTTCCCAACGACAATGCCACGCTGCAAATCACCTACGTGGGCTACGAGCCCTACGAAGTGACGGTCGGCACTCAGCGCAACCTGAAAATCAAGCTCAATCCGGCTTCCGACATGCTGAAGGAAGTCGTGGTCGTAGCCTTCGGTACGCAGAAGAAAATCAATGCGACCGGCGCGGTGAAAACCATCGGCGACGAAGTGCTTGAGTCGCGTCCGATCACCAACGCCGTGCAAGGTTTGCAGGGTGCGATTTCGGGTCTGAACATCACCAACGACGTGGGTGGTGAACTCGGCGCAGAAATGAAAATCAACATTCGTGGTGTCGGTTCGATTGGTGAAGGTTCCAGTTCGTCGCCGCTCGTCTTGATCGACGGCATGGAGGGCGACCTCTCGACCATCAACCCGAACGACATCGAGAACATTTCCGTGCTGAAAGACGGTGCTTCGGCCTCGATCTACGGTTCACGCGCTCCGTTTGGTGTGATTCTCGTCACGACGAAGAAAGGTCGCACGGGCTTCAACGTGAACTACACGGGCAACGTGCGCTTCCAGCAGCCCATCAACGTGCCGAACATGGTCGATGGTCTGACCTACGCATTGGCCGTGAACGACGCTCTAATCAACGCCGGCGGATCGGCTCGTTTCGGTACGACTCAGTTGGATAAGATTCGCGCATACATGAGCGGCGAACTTCCTTACGGCATCGAGCCGCGTGAAGACGACGCAACCAGTTGGGGCGGCTTCGGAGCAGCTTTTGGTAATACAGACTGGTACGACGTCTATCTGAAAGACCTCACCACCTCGCACGAGCACAACCTGAGCCTCAGCGGAGCGAACAAGGGTCTGAACTATTATCTCTCGACGAACTACATGACTCAGACGGGTCTGTTCAGATACGCCGACGAGAAATACAACCGTCTGACCCTCAACGGAAAGATCGGTTATCAGATCAACAAGTATGTCAATGTGATGTGGAACACGCGCTATATCAACATCAACAATGAGAAGCCGTCGGCACTGAACGAACTGTTCTACCACCAGTTGGGAAAGATTTCTCCCTTAGGTGTTGTGGATCTGCCCAATGGCGAATACCATTCCGATTCGCACATTCCGGCATTGGCCTACGGTGGTCGTCAGAGCCAGAAGACGCGCCAACTCTACAACCAGTTGAACGTGGTTGTCGAGCCGATCAAGGACTGGAAACTCCACTTTGAAATCAACAGCCGCAACGAGCGCAATCCCTTCACGCGCGACTTTAACCCGATTGGTGTTACCCAGCCCAACGGCAAGTGGCAATATCAGCAGATTCTTGCCAGTGGTAGCGACACCAAGAGCATCAACATGAACACAGGCGCGTTCAACGCAAGCCCTGCCGCCGGTGAAGTCTATCACGAATATGCCAAGACGAAAATCGACTATTTCAGCACGAACATCTATACCGATTATGAACTGACGCTCAAGGAAAAGCATCACTTCAAGTTCCTCTTGGGTGAGCAGAGCGAGTATTTCCATCGCAAAATCAACCGCGACGCCTACTACTACATCACGAGCCGTACTGAGCAGACAGCCCAGAACGCCGTGCAGTGGGAATCGGTGGACGAGGCAAACGATGTTAAGCGAATGGAAGTGTTCAAGAACGGCGAATGGTCGTCGTTGGGCTTCTTCGGACGCATCAACTATAACTACGCCGACCGCTACATGGCTGAAATCAATATGCGTGCCGACGGTGCATCGCGTTTCCCGAAAGACCAGCGTTGGGCATTCTTCCCCTCGGTTTCGGTGGGTTGGAACATCGCTGAGGAACCCTTCTGGAAACCGCTCTATCAGGCTGGATTCAGCTATTTGAAGTTCCGTGCGTCGTATGCCACGCTTGGCAACCAGAACACGACTTCGTTCTATCCGTATTATCAGCAGATGAACACCAATTTGGGCGGTTCCGTCATCGGCGGCGAACAAGTTACGGTGCTTCCGATGTATTCGCCGTTCTCGGCCTCGCTGACGTGGGAAACCATCGAAAACATCGGCGTGGGTGTCGATTGGGGCTTCTTCAAGAATCGTCTGACGGGTAGTTTCGACTGGTATCAGCGCAAGACGAAGGACATGGTCGGACCGGCCAACGCCCTTTCCGCACTCTACGGTGCCAGTGCGCCCAAGACCAACAACGCCGAACTGCGCACACGCGGTTGGGAATTGGAATTGGCTTGGCGCGACAAGATCGGCAAGGATTTCAGCTACGGCATTTCCGCCACGCTGAGCGACTACAAGACCATCATCACCAAGTACGACTCGCCCGACGGCAACATCAACGGTTGGTACGAAGGCAAGAACTACGGCGACCTCTGGGGCTTCCGCGTGAAAGGCATTGCCAAGAGCGACGCTGAAATGTTTGAGCACCTCGCAACGGCTTCGCAGACGGCACTCGGCAACAAGTGGGGTGGTGGCGACTTGATGTATTACGACCTCAACGGCGACGGAAAAGTTGATCGTGGCAGCCAGACGCTCGACGATCCGGGCGACCTGAGCGTCATCGGTAACTCGACGCCGCGCTACGCCTACAGCTTCACGCTCGAGGCACAGTGGAAGTTCATCGACATCCGCGCCTTCTTCCAAGGCATCGGCAAGCGCAACTATTGGTTCGGCGACCCGGGTCGTGGTGGCAGTTCCATCGCTTTCTTCGGCGTTGTCAGACCGTATCACATCTCGCTTTTCTACGACCATCTGGACTATTTCCGCTATGCAGGCTCCGAACTCGGTGCTAATCTCGATCCCTATTACGGAAGACTCCGCGCTGAGCAGGCCAACAACAACATGCACATCAGCGACCGCTATCTGCAAGATGCTTCTTACCTGCGTCTGAAGAACCTGCAAGTCGGTCTGACTCTGCCGCGCCACACGAAATTGGCGAAATACGTCAAGAAAGGCCGCCTCTACTTCTCGGCTGAGAATCTGCTCACGTGGACCAAACTGCGCATCTTCGACCCCGAATCCCTCAGCAACGACACGTGGGGCGACGGTAAGACCTATCCGCAGTATCGCACTTATTCCGTTGGTCTTGAACTCACATTCTAAAAAAAAGCTATGATTATGAAAAAGTATATTTATATTCTTTCGACAATTTGCCTGATGGGCATGACGTCTTGTGATAGTTTCCTTGAGCGCGAACCGCTCGACTTCGGCAACGAAGAAACCTATTTCAAGACGGCTGACGACTTGAAGATTTTCGTCAACGACATCTATTCGATTCTGCCCAAGAACGTGCAACTCTGGGGCGGCCTCTACAGCGAAGATATTACAAGCGACAACCAGTGTGCCGTGGGTGCTCAAAGCCTGTTCTACAAAGGCGACAAAAAGACGGTGGCTGTCGGCAATTCGCAGTGGAATTTCTCGAACCTGCGCACCATCAACTACTACATCAACAAGACGGAATCGAAGATTGCCGACGGAACCATCAACGGCGACGACGCGATGGTGAAGCACTATCTGGGCGAGGGCTACTTCTTCCGCGCATGGGACTATTTCCGCCTGCTGCGCAACTTCGGCGATGTGCCCATCGTCAAGGAAATGGTGCCCGACAATCAGTCCGTGCTGACCGAGAAATCGAAGCGCGCACCGCGTAACGAAGTCGCCCGATTCATTCTCGAAGACCTCGACAAGGCAGCCGGAATGTTGCAGCAGAACGCGCCCGAGTCGGGTCGCATCACGCGCGATGCAGCATTGGCTCTGAAGTCGCGTGTGGCTCTCTACGAAGGCACTTGGGAGAAGTACCACGCCGGAACCTGCTTTGTGCCGGGTAACGCGAAGTGGCTGGGCAATTCGACATGGCCGAACTATCAGTTCCCCTCGGGAAGTGCTGAAAACGAGGTCAATTTCTTCCTCGAGGAAGCCATCAAAGCCGCGCAAATCGTGGCTGATTCCCGCTCGCTCGATGCCGATTATGCCGGAATGTTCACCAATGGCGATGCTTTCGCAGACAACGACGAGGTGATTCTCGCCCGTTATTATAAGAAAGGTGTCATCGTACACAGTTGCTCGGCCTATCTGAAAGGCGGTGGCGGCTGCAACCTGACACGCGCTGCCGTGAACACGTATTTGATGGCTAATGGTCTGCCGATTTATGCCGACGGTTCGGGCTATCAGGGCGACCGCACTTCGTGGCACGAGGTGCAGGGCCGTGACAATCGTCTGGCTCAGACGATTCGTCCCGCAGGTTTCATCAAAGAGACGAGAACAACGGCGGAAGGCAAGAACGTGAACGACACCATCTACTACTACAAGCCGAACATCGGCCTTTCGAATGCTTGGGAAAAGGCGACGACAGGCTACGAACTTGAAAAATGGGTCAGCAAAGATGAGGCTCAACGCAAGCAAGACCAGTGTACGACTGCCGTTCCGCTGCTCCGCGCTGCCGAGTGCTATTTGGACTACATCGAGGCTTACTACGAGCGTTACGGCAATCTCGGTGGCAACTGCGACCGCTATTGGAAGGCTCTCCGCCAACGTGCCGGAGTTGATGGCGACTATAACAAGTCGATTGCCGCTACCAACCTTGAGCAAGAGAACGACCTTGCCGTTTGGTCGCGTGGTAAGAAAGTCGATAACACGCTCTACAGCATCCGTCGTGAGCGTCGCAGCGAGTTGATGGCAGAAGGACTTCGCCTGAACGACCTGAAGCGTTGGCGCACGCTCGACAACATGATTGACTATCAGCCCGAGGGAATCAATTTCTGGGAAGAAGTGTTCAACATGTACAGCGCGAAAGAACGCGATGAGAACATGGTTTCGCAGAAAAGTGTTTCCACGTATGTCCGTCCGCTGCAAATCAATGCAACCTCGGCCGCATATTCGGGCTACACCTTCCCGAAGCAGCACTATCTCGAGCCGATTCCCATCTCCGAGTTCCTGCTGACGGGTGCCGGCGATGCCAGCAAGAGTCCGCTCTATCAGAATCCCGGATGGCCGCGTGATGCCGACGGAACCGCCGACTACAGCTACAATTGCGATTGAGCACATTCGGCTTGAAAGAAAGGGGCAGGGAAAATTCCTTGCCTCTTTTTCTTGCAAGAAAAAATTTATTGTTACCTTTGCAGTCGGATTTAATAATAATATAGTGAAAAAACTGAAAATCGTCCTCTTCGTGCTCGTTCTTCTGGCACTGCTCGGAATCGTTGCCCTGCACGCGTTTCCGGCCTTCGAGGAATGGCTTCACAAGGCGACAGGATGGTACTAATTGGCAATTTTTGAAACGATGAAAAAATACATTTTTGTAGCATTGACGGCGATTCTGATGCTGTCAACCGCCTGTAAAAAGGCAGAGAAGCCGACGGAAAACGTGGTTGAAAAGTCGGAAGTGAGTGGAATCTACGACAATGGCTCGTCGTCGTCGGTGAAGATGTACGAAGTGCCGGCGCGATTGAAGGACCGTCCCGAGCAGATTCTGCGTCGCGAGGGCTTCACGATTTCCTACAACGCGACGACGAAAACGGCGAACTGGGTGGCGTGGCATCTGACGAAAAGCCACACCTACGGCAAGGCGCGGCGCGACGAGCGGGCGTTTGAGGAGGACATGAGCGTTGCTGCGCCGCGTGCCACGCTGAACGACTACTACAACTCGCGCTACGACCGAGGCCACATGTGTCCGGCGGGCGACAACAAATGGAGCGACGAGGCGATGGCGCAGTCGTTTCTGCTGACGAATATCTGTCCGCAGAACCACGGCATGAACAAAAATGCGTGGAACGACCTCGAAATTCAGTGTCGGTCGTGGGCGCGTGAGCACGGGGCGGTCGATATTGTCTGCGGTCCGATTTTTCGGGGCGTGAGCTACCAGAATGGCAAGATGAAGGCCGCGTCGTCGCAGCGATACATCGGTCGGAACAAGGTTTGGGTGCCCGATGCGTTTTTCAAGGTGGTGCTGTGTCGCGGTCGCTCGCCGAAAGCCCTCGGTTTCATCTACGAAAATCGTGGCGGACAGCAGACTTTCGACGATTGTGTGCGCTCCGTCGATGAAATTGAACAGCTCACGGGCATCGATTTCTTCTATCTTTTGGCCGACGATGTGGAAAATCGCGTCGAGGCGAAGTCGAAACTGAGCGACTGGTAAAAATCACTGCTGCAACGCCTCCAATTCCTCGGAAAGCGTCATCCAACGGTCGTTTTCCGCCTCAAGGTTGCGCATGATTTCGGCGTATTCGTTGATGAGTTTCATGTCGGCGGCGTGTTCGGGCTGCATCAGAATCGCGTCCATTTCCTTGAGTTGCGCTTCCATCTGCGCAATCTTTTCCTCGCAGGATTTCACGGCTTTTTCCGCCTTTTTCAGTTTCCGCTGTTGCTCTTTTTGGTCGGCGTAGTCGTTTTTCGGGGTGATGGATGGTGGTTGTTGGGTGATGATGGTTGGTTGTTGGGTGGCGGATGGCGATTTTTCGCCTAATTGGTTCAACGAATCGATGTTTTTTCGTCTGAGGAAGTCGTAAATTCCACCCAAATGTTCGCGGACGCGACCGCCACCAAATTCATAGACTTTTGTGACGAGTCCGTCGAGAAATTCGCGGTCGTGGCTGACGATGATCGCCGTGCCGTCGAAGGCGCGGATGGCCTCTTTCAGCACATCTTTCGACTGCATATCGAGGTGGTTCGTGGGTTCGTCGAGAATCAGCAGGTTCACGGGTTCGAGCAGCAGGCGAATCATCGCCAAGCGGCTGCGCTCGCCGCCCGACAGCACTTTTACGCGCTTGTCGCTTTCCTCTCCACCGAACATAAATGCGCCGAGGATGTCATTGATGCGCAGGCGGATGTCGCCCCGCGCCACGTAGTCGATGGTCTGGAAAACGGTCAGCGATTCGTCGAGCAACTGCGACTGATTCTGCGCGAAGTAGCCGATTTGCACGTTGTGACCGATTTTCAGACTTCCCTCAAACGGAATTTCGCCCATAATACATTTCACGAGCGTGGTTTTTCCTTCGCCGTTTTTGCCGACGAAGGCCACTTTTTCGCCGCGTTTCAATGTAAATGTTGCGTTTTCAAAAACCAGATGTTCTTGTGAAGTGTGGAGTGTGGAGCGTGAAGTGAGATTACTCTCATTTTCAGGACTATTCTCACTTGTCACTTCACACTTCACACTCCTCGGATATACCTTTTTAACATCTTCCGCTATAATTGGATAATCACCCGATCGCAGGCACGGCGGAAATTTCAGGCGAAGTTTCGAGTTATCGACCTCATCGATTTCGATGGGAACGATTTTCTCCAACTGCTTGATTTTCTGCTGCACCTGCACCGCCTTCGTCGCCTGATAGCGGAATCGGTTGATGAACGCCTGCATATCGGCGATTTCCTTCTGCTGGTTCTCGTAGGCGCGAAGTTGCTGCTCGCGACGCTCCTTCCGAAGCACGACATATTCGCTGTACTTCACCTTGTAATCGACGATTTGACCGCACGAAATTTCGAGCGTTCGATTCGTTACATTGTTGATAAATGCGCGGTCGTGACTCACCAAAACCACCGCCGACGCACTCGTCGCCAGAAACTGCTCCAACCACTGAATCGACTCGATGTCGAGGTGGTTCGTCGGCTCGTCGAGCAGTAGCACGTCGGGGCGTCGCAAGAGCAGTTTCGCCAACTCGATGCGCATACGCCAACCGCCCGAAAATTCGCTCGTCGGACGGTCGAAATCCGTGCGCAAAAAGCCCAGTCCGAGCAGCGTCCGCTCGATTTCAGCCTCGTAGTTCTCGCCGCCGAGCATCAGATAACGCTCGTGTTCCTGCGTGAACCGCTCGACCAATGCCATATATTCGTCGCTCTCGTAGTCCGTGCGCTCGGCCAGTTCGCGCTCCATGCGGTCGATTTTCGCCTTCAGGCGCGTCGTGTCGGCGAAAGCCTTGCGCGTTTCCTCCACAACGGTCGTTTCGTCGGCCAGTTTCATCACCTGCGGCAGATAGCCAACGGTCGTATCACTCGGAATGGCGACCGTCCCGCCCGTCGGCTGCTGTTGTCCGCACAGGATTTTCAGCAGCGTCGATTTTCCTGCGCCGTTCTTGCCCACAAGCGCAATGCGGTCGCGGTCGTTCACCACGAAATTCGCACCGTTAAACAGCGGCTTTACGCCAAATTCCACTTTCAGATTTTCTACGGAAATCATCGATTTTATTTACCTTTTTTGATTCTTTGCTGCAAAAATACAAAAAAATGCGGAAATATGTTGCTTCTTAAGGAAAAATTAGTATCTTTGCAACGTGGTGGGCGTGAAAACGACCGCACATCAAGTAAAACTATGTCTAACTTAATGATGGATCCATTATGAAAAGGTTATTTATTATTATCGCAGTAACAATGGGAGCATTATCGGTTCCCACAGTGTCTTATGCTCAGTTGGGAGGTCTTGTCAAGGCCGCCAAGAAGAAAGCCAAAGAAGCAGTTGGCAACATTGGTGATAAAGCCAAAGATGCGGTTGGTGCCGGAAATATTGCTGGCGAAGTGGTTTCGGCTGCTCGGGGAGAAGCACCCTGGCCGATGAAAGAATGGCCTTCGTATAACGGTAAGGAACCGAGGGAATTTCTTTTGAACATTGTTGACATCAGCGATGAAGAAGTCACAGCACTCCGTGATCAACTCTTCGCTCGCTACAAGTCCAATGTTCCACTTGTTAAGTCGGGCAATTTCCAAGCAGAGGAGGAGAACGATCGTTTCGTGAAATTCTACTCAGAGATAGTCATGATCAACAACCTTAATTTGGGTAACACCCTCTACAAGAACGGAGAACTCGTCTTTAACCCTGACTCCTATTACCTCATCACAGGAAGACCCGGTGGCGGCATCGGCTGTGTTGTCTTTCAAAGAGACGGAACCAATTTCCGGTTCTCATCCTTCCATGGTGACGGCGTCTATCTCGATGACGAAGACCTCAAAACGGCAAAAGAAGCAGCACAGCGCATGAGGAAATTCCAACTGCTGACCAAAGACATTGAAAATGTGTTCACCTCGGTAGGAGAAAAGTGCGACGATGATTTTCGCCACATGTATGATTACAGCGGAATGTATGCCAATGCCGTAGAACAAGCATGTAAGGCAAACACCCCTGCAAATATTGATCGCAAGCCTCGTCCAGCCAATGGCAGTTTGCACGCCTCGCTGAAAGCACAGGCTCTTGCGGTGGCCAAGGCGCAGGACAGCGATGTCGTCGATGTGATTATCACGAGTAACTCTTGGGATGTGAAGATGAAAGGTCTTGTACCGTCACACAGAAACGTTTCAGGTTATTACGTCACGAAAGACGAGCACGGTCTGCAATGCCGCAGACGTCTTTGGACAGAGGACTATCAGGGTAATGGCCAATACGGTAAACTGCGCGCCGGAGGAGTCGGCACCGAAAGTCCGTTCTATATCAAATAATGAGAATAGATATTATCACCGTCCTGCCCGAAATGATCGAGGGATTCGTGCATGAAAGCATCCTCGCGAGGGCGGAGAAGAAGGGTCTGGCAGAGATTCGGCTGCACAATCTGCGCGACTACACGACGGACAAGTGGCGGCGCGTGGACGACTATCCCTATGGCGGTTTCGCGGGGATGGTGATGCAGTGCGAGCCGATTGACCGCTGTATTTCGGCGTTGAAGGCGGAGCGCGACTACGACGAGGTGATTTTCACCACGCCCGACGGCGAACAGTTCACGCAGCACGTGGCCAACGAACTCTCGCTGCTCAACAACATTATTATATTGTGTGGGCATTACAAGGGCATCGACCACCGCATCCGCGAGCATCTCATCACGCGGGAAATCTCGATTGGCGACTACGTTTTGACGGGCGGCGAACTGGCGGCGGCGATTATGGCGGATGCCATCGTGCGCGTCGTGCCGGGCGTGATTGGCGACGAGCAGAGTGCGCTCTCCGACTGCTTTCAGGACGATATGCTCTCGGCGCCCGTCTATACGCGGCCTGCGGACTACAAAGGTTGGAAAGTGCCTGAAATTCTGCTGTCGGGCAACGAAGCGAAAATCAAGGAATGGGAAATGGAGCAGGCGATGGAACGGACGAAAAGGCTGCGACCGGATTTGTTGGAAAGGTTAAAAAGTTAAAGGGTTAAAATGTTAAAAGTTAGAAAGTTAAAGGGTTGAAAATCAAAGAATTAAAATTATAAACCTAAAAAATCAAAGAATTATGACAAAAGTAACTGCAAAACCACAATTGGGCTTCGGCGAGGCCGTGAAACTCGCCATGAGTAGATTAACTGACATCAAGGGACGCTCGCGCCGCTCGGAATATTGGTGGGCGTTGCTCGCCTTCTTGATTTTCTACTGGATTGTCAGCGTCATCGCTACATTGGTTCTTCCATACAACACAGCACAGATTATTTCCTCGCTGCTTACAATTCTTGTGCTGCCGCTCACCATTCGCAGAGTACAGGATACTGGACACAATATGCTGTGGCCCATCCTAAGCTTTGCCACAGGACTAATCTTGTCGCTCTATATGGTTTCAAGCGGAATTCTTGAAATGTCGCAAAGCGTGAATCCCGATCCCGATGCCATCTTAGAGAAATTTACGAGTCCTGTTGTCATCGTTTGTTCTTTTGTTTCGTTTATAGCGGGTATTGCTACATTTGTTTTCACGCTGCTCGACAGCCAACCCGAAACGAACAAGTACGGCGAATCGCCGAAGTACGTCGCCGAAAGGGATTTTTCCGAGAGAAATCCTGAAAGAAACGATTTTCAGGGAAGAGATTTTGAAGAAGTAAAACTGTAAAAAACGATGTTTAGCAAGGAAACCTATATCAATCGGCGAGCCGAGTTGAAACGCTTGGTCGGCAGCGGCCTTGTCGTGCTGTTCGGCAACAACGAGTCGCCCAACAACTACCCGAACAACGGCTATTCGCCCTTCCGTCAGGACTCGACTTTCCTGTATTATTTCGGCATCCAGCGCGACGGACTCGTCGGCGTGATTGACATCGACAACGACCGCGAAATGCTCATCGGCAACGACATCGACATCGAGGACATCGTCTGGTATGGTTCGGTGGATAGCGTGGCCGACCTCGCCGCACAGGTGGGCGTGACGGGAACGGCTCCGATGGCGAAACTGAAAGAAATCGTAAATCGCAAATCGTCAAATAGTAAATCGTCAAATGGTCAAATCGTCCATTTTCTGCCGCCCTACCGCAACGACATCAAAATCCAACTGATGGACCTGCTCGGCATCCATCCTTCCAAGCAGAAAGCCGAGGCTTCGATGGCGCTGATTCAGGCCGTCGTGAAAATGCGCTCGACCAAGACCGCCGAGGAAATCGTGGAACTGGAAAAAGCGTCGGAAATCGGCTATCAGATGCACACGACGGCGATGCGGCTGATTCGCGCAGGCGTGACCGAGAAATTCATCGCCGGACAACTCGTCGGCATCGCCAATTCCTACGGCGCACAGGTGAGTTTCCCGCCGATTTTCTCGCAACACGGCGAAATTATGCACGGCAATCCGTCGATGAACAAGCTTGAAAACGGTCGGCTCGTGCTCTGCGACTGCGGTGCCGAAACCGTGACAAACTACTGTTCCGACCACACGCGCACGATGCCCGTGAACGGCAAGTATTCGCAGCGGCAACTCGACATCTACAGCATCGTCGAGGCGTGTCACGACCTCGTTTTGAGCGTCGCCAAGCCCGGCGTGAAATACATGGACTGCCATTTCGCCGTCTGCCGCCTGATGACCGACCGCCTGAAAGAACTCGGACTGATGCGTGGCGACACCGAGGAGGCCGTCAAAGCTGGTGCTCACGCGCTTTTCCTGCCGCACGGACTCGGCCACATGATGGGAATGGACGTGCACGATATGGAAAATCTCGACCAAATCAACGTGGGTTTCGACGCGGAAACGCGCCCGATTCTCGACCAGTTCGGCACGAATTGCCTGCGCATGGGTCGTCGTTTGGAGGAAGGTTTCGTCGTCACCGACGAGCCGGGCATCTATTTCATCCCCGACCTCATCGACGACTGGCGCAAGCGCGGCCACTGCGAGGAATTCCTTTGTTTCGACAAAATCGAAAAGTACAAGGATTTCGGCGGCATCCGCATCGAGGACGACATCCTGATTACGAAAGACGGCTGTCGGTTCATCGGCAAGGAGTTGATTCCGTATCATCCGAAGGATGTTGAGGAGTTTATGAAAACAGCCCCCTAAAATAGGGGGTTGGGGGGCTTGAGAAATGTCCCCTTCCCCCAAAAATGCAAAGTAAAAGAGTTAATATAAAATAATTACAAACCCCAACCCCCTATCTTAGGGGGCAAAAAATCAAAAAAACAATGAAAAAGTATTTGATGATGGCACTGCTCGCCGTGTTCGCACTGAACGTGAGCGCAGCCAAGAAAAAAGCACCTGCAAAGGTCAGTAACAAACCCGTTTTCACCGTCGTGAAGGAAATTCCCGTCACTTCGATGAAAGACCAGAGCCGTAGCGGTACGTGCTGGTGTTATTCCACGCTCTCGTTCTTCGAGGCCGAAATCTTGAAGGCTACGGGCAAGAAATACGACCTTTGCGAGTCGTTTGTGGAAAACAAAACCTACATGGACCGCGCCGTTCAGGTCGTGCGCTTCCACGGCGACTGCCAGTTTGCACAGGGCGGCTCGGCTGAGGACGTGCTTCAAACGTTGAAAACTCACGGCATCTGCCCCGAAAGCGCAATGCCCTTCCCCGGCTCGCTCTACGGCGACTCGCTCAACAACTTCAACGAGTTCTTCTCGCTGCTGAGCCCCTACGTCGATGCCATCGCCAAGAACAAGTCCAAGAAGATTTCCAACCAGTGGAAAGCCGGTTTCCAAGGCATTCTTGACGCTTATCTCGGCGAATGTCCCGAAAAATTCACCTACGAAGGTCGTGAATACACCCCGAAATCGTTCATGAACACGCTTGGAATCGACCTCAACGACTACGTTTCCATCACCAGTTTCACCCACCATCCGTTCTACACGGGCTTCGCCGTCGAAGTGCAGGACAACTGGCGCTTCCCGCTCAGCTACAACCTGCCCATCGACGAGATGATGCAGGTCATCGACAACGCCCTTGAACTCGGCTACACAATTGCTTGGGGCGGTGATGTTTCGGAGGACGGTTTCACGCGCAAGGGCATTGCCTACGCCGTCGATGGAAAGGCCGCTCAGAGCCTCGCCGGTAGCGACATGGCACGTTGGCTGAATCTGGCTCCGTCGAAGAAGAACAGTCTGCTCGACTCGCTCGGCTGCAAGGTGCCCGAAATCGTGCCCACACAGGAGATGCGCCAAGAGCGTTTCGACAACTGGGAACTCACCGACGACCACGGAATGCACATTTTCGGCCTCGCCAAAGACCAGAACGGCAAGGAATATTACATGGTGAAGAACTCGTGGGGCGAGACCGGCGACTACAAGGGCGTTTGGTACATGACGAAGGCTTTCATCGCCGCCAACACGATGGACTACCTCGTCAATAAGAAGGCCATTCCGGCTGAAATTCGCAAGAAACTCGGCATCTGATTGGCTAATTGACACTTAGAAAGACTTTGAAATGGCAGCGCATTCCGTTTTTTTCGTCGGAATGCGCTGTTTTTTGATTTTTTCTTCGTACCTTTGGCGGCTGAAAGAAAAAAGACGTTTCATGAAACAAATATTTTCCATTTTCATCGCAATTTTGGCACTCTGTCTGTGGATGGCCTCGTGTACGAGTTTAGACGAGGTCAACGAGCGGATTGACCAATTGGAAAATCGCGTGACGAACATCGAAGATGCTCTCGCTGCGCTGCAACGCGCCTATGCCGACGGGAAAGTCATCTCGTCGGTGAACCACATCGCCGAAGGAGATGGCGGTTGGTTGATTACGTTTTCCGACCAGTCGGCCATTGCCGTGATGAACGGTGCTGACGGAACTGACGGAAAAGATGGTGTTGATGGAAAGGACGGCGCAGACGGAACTGACGGTAAGGACGGCGTTGATGGAAAAGATGGAAAAGACGGCGTCGATGGAAAGGACGGAAAAGATGGTTCCGACGGAAAGGACGGAAAAAATGGCACTGACGGAAAAGACGGAACCGACGGAAAAGACGGCGTTGATGGCACTGACGGAAAAGACGGTGCCGACGGCAAGGATGGCAAAGACGGAATCAACGGAATCGACGGTGTTACACCGCTCATCAAGATTGACCAAGACGGATTTTACTGCGTTTCTTACGACAACGGAACAACCTACACCCGACTCACCGACAGCAACGGCGACTACATTCAGGCCAAAGGCGAAAAAGGCGAAAAAGGCGAGCAGGGTGAACAAGGAGAGCAAGGCGAAAAAGGCGAACAAGGCATTTCGGTGGAGATTTGGGTCAATGACGACGACTATTACGTGCTTCAATTCTACGAGGCCGGACCGCCGAAAAACATCATCGACGATCTTGTGACGCCATACACCGCCAACCCGAAAAACCTCATCTATGGCATCACGCAAGACGACCTTCGCCACACCGTCACGCTGACGATGCAAAACGGCGATTCCTACACGTTTTTGTCGGCCTACACGCTACCGACGAGCGTCGCCATTCTGACGACGCAGCCGCTGCGACTTGCCAAAGGAAGTTCGGCGAGTTTCGAGTTCCGTGTCAATCCATCGTCGGCGTTGTTCAACTACGATGTCGAGTCGGAAAATTGCCAGATTTTCCTCGACCAAATCCACTCCGGCACGCGCAGTTACATCACCACGCCGATCCACTGCCGACTGGCGAGCGTTTCGCAGGTCTATGACGAACAAGGCGTACAGAAACAGGGGCAATATCGCGCTGTGATTGAGGACATTGGCAACAGCGAAACCTACGACGACCAGTTTGCGCTCGTGCTCAGTTTGGAAGATCAGCAGGGAAAACCCGTCGAAGTGTCGTCGTCGGCTTTCCGCGCCCTCTATTCGAGCAATCTGATTACGGAATTTTCCTTCTTGCTCAAGGACAATTCGGGCAAAGTCACCGGCGATGTCGTGGTTGTTCCGAATGGGAACAACATTGTGATTCGGTCGCCCTACGTGCTGAACGCCGAAGGGCTGATCCCGACGTGGGTCACCAACGGCCAGAAGGTTTTTGTGGCAGGCGTGGAGCAGCAAAACGGCATCACGCCGCAGAATTTTTCGAGTCCAATCGTCTATCAAGTCATTTCCGCCGACGGCGAAGTTAATTCCTACACGGTTACGGTCATCACGTCGAATTTGCCGGTGGTCAGCATCGACACGCCGGAAGGCTCGGCCATCACGAGCAAAGAAGAATGGACGACGGAATCGACCATCAACATCACCATGCCCGACGGCAGCGTTTCCTACGAGGGAAAACTGAGCATCAAAGGGCGCGGAAACACCACGTGGGCAGCACCGAAAAAGCCCTACGTACTGAAATTGGACCAAGGCGGCGAATTGCTTGAAATGCCGAAGGACAGACGCTGGGTTTTGTTGGCCAACTGGTACGACCGCACGCTGTTGCGCAACGCTGTTTCTTTTGAAATTGCGCGTCGGACGCATTTGGAATGGACTCCGCGAGGGCAGTTTGTCGAACTGATTCTCAACGGTCGCTACGTCGGCAACTATTACCTTTGCGAGAAGATTGAAATCGACAAAAATCGCCTGAATCTGCATAAAATGACGATCGACGACAACGAAGGCGAGGCCGTCACGGGCGGATATGTGATGGAAATGGACGAAAACATGGACGAACTGCACACGTTCCACTCGACGAAGCGAAATCTGCCCTATATGTTCAAGGAACCCGACGACGAACTGCTCAACGAGCCGAAACTCGCCTATATGCAGCAGTTTATCAACGATTTGGAAGCCACGCTTTACAAAAGCGACTGGCTTGCGCAGCGCGACTACGCCGAAATGCTCGACATCGACACCTTCATCGACTATTTCATCGTCTGCGAACTCGTTCAAAACACCGAATCGACATGGCCCAAAAGCACTTACGTCTATAAAGACATGAACGGAAAACTGAAGGCCGGCCCCGTCTGGGACTGCGACTACGCCACGTTCTCGACCTACTGGCTCAACTCCGCGCCGATGAAATCGGCCACTTACTACGGTCAGTTGTTCAAAGACCCCGTGTTTGTCGCCCGTATGAAGGAGCGTTGGGCGGAATACAAGCCCCAGATGCTGACAATTCCCGACTACATCGACGAGCAGGCTCGGAAAATCAAGTCGTCAGCCGAGATGAACGGCAAACTCTGGCCAATCAGCACTCGCGTGAACAACGACGAAACGCTGCCCTACGACGATGCCGTTGCGCTGATGATCAAAAACTACAATACGAAGCTGACATGGTTCGACAAATGGGTCGCAGACTTGTAGCCGAAACCCGATTTCGTCGTCCAATCATCCTCAAAAATCGGTAAAATTGAAGGCAATCTGTTAAAAAAATGACAGAAAATTCCTTTGTCTGAATTTTTATTCGTAACTTTGAACGCCCGTTTCAAGAATCGGGTCATCTGCGAGAAGAAACAAAAAACAATATAAAACATGCACTTCAAATGGAATTACGAACCACCTACACCGCAAGAACAGCAGACAGCTAAGGAACTGGGCGAGAAACTCGGCATCAGCGAGGTGCTCGCGCAGCTGCTCATCCGTCGCGGCATCACCACGGAAAGTGCAGCCAAGAGATTCTTCCGACCGCAGTTGGCCGACCTCATCAACCCGTTTCTGATGAAGGACATGGACGTGGCGGTTGATCGCTTGAACGATGCCATCGGGCGCAAGGAGCGCATTCTGGTGTATGGTGACTATGATGTGGACGGTTGCACAGCCGTCGCACTGGTGTACAAATTTTTGCGGCAGTTCTACTCGAACATCGACTACTACATTCCCGACCGCTACGATGAGGGCTATGGCGTGAGCCGAAAAGGAGTGGAATATGCCCACGACACGGGTGTGAAACTCGTCATCATTCTCGACTGCGGCATCAAGGCGATTCACGAGATTGCCTACGCCAAAAGCCTCGGAATCGACTTCATCATCTGCGACCATCACGTGCCAGATGAAATTATGCCGGAGGCCGTGGCGATCCTGAATCCGAAGCGACCCGACGATGCCTATCCTTTCAAGCATTTGAGCGGTTGCGGCGTGGGCTTCAAATTCATGCAAGCCTTCGCAAAAAACAACGGATTTCCGTTCTCGCGACTCGTTCCGCTGCTCGAATTTTGCGCCGTGAGCATCGCTGCCGACATCGTTCCCGTGACCGACGAAAACCGCATCCTCGCCTATCACGGACTTCGCCAACTCAACCAGAATCCGAGCATCGGCCTGAAAGCCATCATCGACATTTGCGGCCTCAACGACCGCGAACTCTCGATGAGCGACATCGTTTTCAAAATCGGACCGCGCATCAACGCTTCGGGACGCATGGAAAACGGCAAGGAATCGGTCGATTTGCTCATTGAAAAGGACTTTCCGACGGCTTTCAACATGGCGAAGCACATCAACGAATACAACGAACAGCGCAAGGACATCGACAAACAAATGACTGAGGAGGCCAACCAGATTGTCGAGCGGCTCGAATCGCAACAGCATCGGTCGAGCATCGTGCTCTACGACGAAGGTTGGAAAAAGGGCGTGATTGGCATCGTGGCCTCGCGACTGACGGAAATCTACTTCCGTCCGACGGTCGTTCTGACGCGCGACGGCGAGTTTGCGACAGGTTCGGCTCGCTCGGTGACGGGATTCGACGTTTATGCCGCCATCAAGAGTTGTCGCGACCTTTTGGTTAATTTCGGAGGCCACACCTACGCCGCCGGACTCACGCTGCGCTGGGACGACATTCCGACCTTCCGCCAGCGTTTTCAGCAGTATGTGGATGAGCACATCGAACCCGAACAGACCGAGGCGAACCTCGACATCGACGCGATTCTCGACTTCAAGGACATCAACAAGCGGCTGCACAACGACCTGAAACGCTTCTCGCCTTTCGGTCCGGGCAACCAGAAGCCGATGTTCTGCACCACCGGCGTCTATGACTACGGCACGAGCAAGGTCGTGGGTCGCGAACAGGAGCATATCAAACTCGAACTCGTCGATTCGAAGTCGAGCAACGTGGTCAATGGCATCGCCTTCGGACAGAGCGCGTCGGCCCGCTACATCAAGTCGAAACGCGCCTTCGACATCGCTTACACGATTGAAGACAACGTATTCAAACGCAGTCAGGTGCAGTTGCAAATCGAAGACATCCGCCCACGGGAGGAATAGGCTTTTCAGACCGATTTTCAACTACGAAAAAACGATTTTTAGCCCAAAATGACGACCGCAGAGCAAATTCTCAAGCAATACTGGGGATACGACGATTTCCGGGGCATTCAGCGTGAAATCATCGAAAGCATCTGCGCCGGAAACGATACGCTCGGACTGATGCCGACGGGCGGTGGAAAAAGCATTACTTTTCAGGTTCCGGCACTGATGATGGAGGGCGTTTGCATCGTGATTACGCCGCTCATCGCCCTGATGAAAGACCAAGTGCAGAACCTGCGGAGTCGCGGCATCCAAGCCTCGGCCATCTACAGCGGAATGTCACATTCGGAAATCGTCACGACGCTCGAAAACTGCATTTTCGGAGGCGTGAAAATCCTTTACATTTCGCCTGAGCGACTCGCTTCCGAGATTTTCCAAGTAAAACTTCGGCGCATCCGCGTCAGTTTCATCACGGTCGATGAAGCCCACTGCATTTCGCAATGGGGTCACGATTTTCGTCCGTCGTATCTCGAAATCGCCCAAATCCGAAAATTGGTTTCTGCTCAAAACTTCCCCCCAGTTGGGGGGACTGAGGGGGGCTGCCCAATCCTCGCCCTCACCGCCACCGCCACGCCGCGTGTGATGCAGGACATCCAAGACATTCTGACCATCGACCCCGAAAGGAAGTTCAAGGTATTCAAAATGAGTTTCGAGCGGAAAAATCTGGCTTATATCGGACGCGAAACCGCCGACAAATACGCCGAATTGCTGCATATTCTCAACGCCGTGCCCGGCTCGGCCATCGTCTATGTGCGCAGTCGCAGTCGCACGAAGGAAATCGCCGATTTGCTCAACGCCTCATCACCCAACACCTCATCACCCAACACCTCATCACCCAACACCCAACACCCATCACCCATCATTGCCACGCACTACCACGCCGGCCTCGACCACAGCATCCGCGACGAGCGACAGGAGCAATGGCAACGTGGCGAAGTGCGCGTGATGGTGGCGACCAACGCCTTCGGAATGGGCATCGACAAGGCCGACGT
>JAFYJH010000031.1 GCA_017538195.1 Prevotella sp. | reverse complement strand
GTGCGTTGTCGGTTTTCGCCGAGATATAGGCGATGTCCTTCGGCTTGTCGAGGTTCCGATAGATTCGCTCGTCGGCGTTGTCGAGTTCGTTGGGATATTTTTCGAGATATTGTCGGATGAAATGGCCGCTTTCGTGCTGATTTTTCATATAATAATCGTCGAAATTCCAGTAGAAACGGGCGCGTCCCTGCTGTTTGAGGCGGTCGAAAAGGCGTTGTTCGGCCTTTTGCAGCATATTGAAGCCGACAAAAACGTAGGTTTCGTACTTGAAATCGATGTCGTCCTGCGTCGCCACCTGCCGATAAAGACTGCCTTCGTAGGCGAGTCCCTGTTCGGTGAGTCGGGCGTTGAAATCGGTATAAATCTGGTAGAGATTGTTCCAAATCGTCAGGAATTTCTCCTTGAGTTGGCTCTCGGCTTTGTCGGGCTGGAAATTGGCGAAAAACTTGGCGAGAAGTGCCTTCTGCTCGGTGGAAAGATAGGTCGTGTCGTCGAGTTCGCGGATGTCGCGAATGTTGGCGAAAACACGGCGCGGATCGGCCAGATTCTTGTCGATGTCGTCGAAATCGGAGAGCAAAAGTTGGCCCCAACCGTAGAATTGGTCGAGGGTTTCGGGCTTTCCCGTGACGGCGGTGAAAACGCGGTGCAGGTCGCAGACGAGTTTAATCGGATCGGCCACGGCGAGCGTGCTGTGGTGGCGGAACAGGTCGCTGATGGTGATGTAGGCAGGACTCCAGACCGGCTCGTCGGCGAGTCGGGCGAGATGGTCGTTGAGGAAGAGCGACGCGCGCTTGTTGGGAAACACGACGGCGACATGGGCGAGGTTCGTGCCGAACTTGCTGACGAGGTCTTCGGCGACGTATCTGAGAAAACTATTTTCCATTGACTTCCACGATTTGATTGTTATAGACATACCACAGATAACCCTTCACGTCGGGCAGTCCCATTCGGGTGAGCAATTCCACGTATTCGGCGACCTGTTTTTTGTGATTTTCATTCGGCGAGGCGAACTTGAAATCGACGACGATGGTCTGTTTTCCGTCGGTCATCACGCGGTCGGGGCGCTTCGATTTCACCTGCTGCGATTCGGGGTCGATATAGAGAATGGAACATTCGTTGTAGATGTTCCAACGATTTGAAAACCAGTCTAATACACGATTGTCGCTCAACCTTTTTTCAAGCATTTTCAAGAGCTTCTCGCGACTGATTTCCTCGTTATAGAGAATGCCCTCCGACTCGAATCGGCGTAGGGCTTCGGGAATGTCGTCGGCGGTGCGGATGGTCGAGAAAAGTTCGTGCAAAACGCTGCCCAATTGGATGTAGGTTGGCGTTTCGTCCTGTTGCTCGACAAACTGCCGACTTTGGTTGCTCTGGCGAAATTCCGCACGGCTTTCGGCGTGGGTCATTTGCATTTCAATCGGTGTCGATTTCTGCTTGAAAATGTTGTCAGACTGCTTTTCGCTGGAAGGATATTTCGTCAGTTCGCCATACTCGAAAAGGATGTTTTTTTCGTCGATTTCAAGGCTTAAATGGGCTTTTTCAGGCAGATTTCCGAGCGTTTCAGCCGTTTTTTGAATCGAATCGGCGATGATTTGCGAGCGCGTGCCCTTCTGCGCCTTTCGTCCGATGATAAAGAGGTTGTTGCGGGCGCGTGTGAAGGCCACGTAGAGCAAATTCATATTATCGACCGTGTTTTGCAAATGCTCGTTCAGATAGTCGTCGGCATAGACCGTTCCGCGCATCTGATTGGCGTTGTAGTCGATGGGAATCAGCGGCAGTTCGTTGAACGGCGCGTCGTCGGCCTGACACCAGATGAGCGTCGATTGTTCGAGTTTCCAGTCGCAAAATGGCAGCAGCACGGAGTCGAATTCGAGTCCCTTGCTCTTGTGGATGGTCAGCAGGCGGATTCCGTCGATTCCGTCGCCTTGAATCGTCTTTTTGTGCAGGTTTTCGTCCCAAGCCTTGAGGAAGGATTCGAGGTCGGCCATATTGTCGGTCAGAAACTTGCTCAGTTGGTCGTAGAAGGCGCACAAATAGGCCGCTTCGCCGCCGATTTTCTCCAACTCGAAAATGCCGTGAAGTTGCTCTGCCAATTCGTAAATCGGCAGCGAGCGAAGGCTTTCCTGACGCTGCGTGAGCGTTTTCGGCAGCATTTCCTCGCTCAGTTCGAGGTCGCTGATTTCGTTGCCGAGAATCTTGTTCTGATAGACCTTCGCCAAATACGCCGTGACGATTCCGTTCTGGGGTTCGACGAGCCAGCGCATCGCCTCGACCAACACGTTCACCGCCATCGAAGCGTCGAGTCGGAAAGCCTCGTCCGACAGGATTTTCACCTGCGGCATCTCGGCCATCAGGTAGTCGGCGATGAGTTGAATCGTGCTGTTCGAGCGCACGAGAATGGCGATTTCCTTCTCCGAAATTCCCTTGTCCAGCAGTTGCTCGATGGCTTCTTTCAGGCGACTGAGCGTCTGTTGTTGGTATTCTTCGGCAGGCAGCAGTTCCACGCGCACGAAACCTTTGTTCTTGCGCCGAGTTTTTTCCGATTGCCTTTGCTTCACATCCTCGTAGGCACGCGCCATTTCCTCGCTTCCTGCGGCGTTTTCCTCGGCGATGGCAGCGATTTCAAGCTCTTTGGCAACCTCGAAAAAGGCGTTGTTGAAGTCGATGATATTCTTCGACGAGCGGAAATTCTCAACCATCAGAACGGTTTCGATTTGTCCGGGCGAAAATTCGCTCTCGATGCCGTTCAGCAGCCGCCAGTCGCCCGACCGCCAACGATAAATGCTCTGTTTCACGTCGCCCACAATCAGATTCGCGCCCTCGCGACTCATACATTCCTTCAGCAGCACCTTGAAATTCTCCCATTGCACGGTGCTCGTGTCCTGAAATTCGTCGATCATAATGTGGTCGAGTTGCGTGCCGATTTTCTCGAAGATAAACGGCGAATCGCCCTCGCCGATGAGCGCGTTGAGAAGTCCCTGCGTGTCGCTCAGCAGAAAGCGGTTGCCCTGTTTGTTAAGTTCGCACACGTGCTCGTCGATGCTGTTCAGCAGGCGCAGTTGGCTCAGGTGGCGCATCGTGAGCGACGCCGACTTGTAGAGCCGAAGGTTTTTCGATCGCGTGGCCTCCGATTTCTGCAACAGCGGCTGACAAATTTCCATCACCGCCGAATGGAGTGGGGAAGTGGGCGTTTGGTCGGCCTTTTTCAGCCATTTCATCGGGTCGTCGAGGGCTTCTTGAACGGTTTTTGTCAGCAGTTTGTCGTCGTCGTAGGTGCGATGGACGAGTTTCTTGAAATAGCCTGCCACGCCGCTGTCGCCACGCGAAAATTCGCCGACGCCGATGCCTCGCTCAGCCAGTTTCTCGTAAAATTCCTTGGCATATTGCTGCATATCGGCTTCCGCATCGTCGCGAATCGTCCGCAAACGCTTCGTATAGTCCCCGAAAAAGCCCTTTTCGTGCAGTTTTTGGTTGATTTTTTCGCTGTTTTGCTTGTAAATGTCCTTGAAAATGTTCTCGCCGAATTTCTCGATTTGCCAGATGATGTTCCACGACTTGTCCTCGTCGATGTTTTCGCGGATGTAACTGATGATCCACTTCAGTTCCTTGCTCTGCGCGTCGAGGTTCTCGATGAGGTTGCCCACCGCCTGCTGCTCGATTTGCGTGTCGTTGAGTTCGATGCGTAGATTGGCCGTCAGGTCGAGTTCGCGGGCAAGGTTTCGCAACACGCTCTGGAAAAACGAGTCGATGGTTTCCACGCGGAAATAACTGTAGTTGTGCAGCAAGTTGTCGAGGGCGATGGCAGCCCGTTGGCGGATGAATTCCTCGTCGCGATTCGTCTCCTCCTTGATGATGTCGATGTAATCCTGCGTTTCGCCGTCGCTGCATCGGTGGCTGATGCCGTAGAGTTGCGTCAGGATGCGCATTTTCATCTCCTCCGTCGCCTTGTTCGTGAAGGTCACGGCGAGGATTCGGCGGTAGGCCGTCGGGTCTTCCACCAGCAATTTGATGTAATTGACAGCAAGCCGGAACGTCTTTCCCGAACCGGCGCTTGCTTTATAGACAGTCAGCACGTTATTCATCGGAAGCATTTTATTTCGCTTGCAAAGATACTAAAAAAAAGTTGAATTACAAAACAAATATCCCAATTTTTATTCGGGATTTTGGAGATTTCAAACCGCCCGAAAACCCTCAAAACTCACGATTTTTTCATTTTTTCCCGATATTTTTTTCCGCAATCCGAAAAAGTTTGTACCTTTGCAAATGAACACCGATCGGTTTTCTTCGGAGGCCGCCGGTGGAAACATTGAGGGTGAAAAATAATAGCATCAGCTATTTATTCAGAGTATCATGAAACCTCGGAAATTTCAATGATGTATCACTCTTGAGTAAGTCAGCCGGTGCCTACGCGATAGCGTGGGCATGACTTAATATCTAGTGATACAGGTACGTTCCGAGGACCTCATGATACAAGAGAAGAGCCATGACTTGCGCTTCTTTTGTTCTCTGAAATCTTCAAACGTTTGGACTGGACATAATAAAAATAATATTAACTAAAAACGATTGAGTTATGAACAAGAAATTTTGGGAATTGTACAAAGGTGATCCTGCAAAACAGAAAGTTATCGAAATGTTTAATCCTCGTGATGTTGAGGATCAATTTTTGAATTGTCAGAAAATTATTGACTATGCTGTGAATTGGAAAGGAGAGCCATTAGAAAAGTCTTTTAATCTTACTTATGATCTATTAGATTGTAATTTGATTTTTAGTGATTTACTCCCTAAAGAAGATGAATCTTGGACTCGGGAGAAATATGCTCGTCTGGTGGAAGAGTATGAGTTAAGAGATTATGAGCAAGATGAGGAAGGCAATGTCCGCTTTTATTATGATGACAAGGCCGTTTTTCTTCCCCCAAAGGAATACAGGGCAAAAGCATCTTTTATGCAGTCCCTTTCTTTATGGCTTTACTATCATTATGATTTCTTTAAACCAATGCTTTTGCCGCACCGCTTTGATATTATTCAGCAGAACTGCGACACATTGGGGATTGAAATTCCTCCTATACCAAATAGCAAAGATTATAGAGCCTATCTCATGTATTATTATGATATTTGTGAAGTTTGGGATAGATTCCAGAAAGAAAATGGCTTGTCGGATGAAGAATTCTGTGCTTGTTTATATGATTTTGCAACGATGTATAGAGAAGAACCTTCGGATGACGAGTTGCCTACTCCTACTAATGTTTGGCTTACAGGAGCTTCTGGAAAAGGCGATTTTGGCTTATTAGATAAGGCAGATAACATAAAGGAACATTTTTGGGCTTGTAACGAAAGGACAAAAAGAGGTGACATCGTCATTATATATTGCACATCGCCAAGAAGTTACATACATTCTATATGGAGGGCGAAGTCTGGCGGTATATTTAATCCGTTTGACTATTATCATTGCAGAACAACCGTATGCGATGGCATAATTATTCCGCCCATTTCTTTTAATGATTTGAAAGCCGATGAGTATTTTTCCCAAGTTCCAATTGTTAGGCGGAATCTACAAGGTGTAAATGGTATTGACTTGACGGCAAAAGATTATGCTGAACTACAAAGAATGATTAAAGAAAAAGGAGGAAACATTGAAGGCTTGCCCAAGTTGTTCGACGCCAATGGTCTCGAATTTGAAGAAATCGGTGACGGCAAGGAGAAAGATGTTGAGGAAAAGATTTTGATTCCAGCACTTAAGATGTTGGGGTACGATGAAACCGACTGGGTGCGCCAATTAAAATTAAAGAAGGGAAGAACTGAGTCTGAAATCCCAGATTTCGTATTCTTTCCTCACGGCGACAAACACTTTGAAACAGCCCCGTTTATTATTGAAGCAAAATTGGATATGTCTTCTGTTCTGGAAAGAAGAAGAGCGTTCAGCCAATGTCGGTCGTATGCTCAAAGCCTTCATGCGTCATTGATGGGAATCTGTGATAAGGAAGAGTTAATTATTTATGAAATAAGCAAGGACGGTTCTTGGAACTACACAAATCCGATTTTTGAAAAGAAGTGGAAAGCCATTTTTGGAGATAACACCATAGGAGCCGACTTGAAAAAGATTATCGGCAAAGAAAACATAAAAGCAAAGTTGATGTGAAAGTGAAAAACAGAATATTAACAAACCAAATAAAAATGATTATGAAGAAATTAACTTTACAAATCGACAAGAAGTGCTTTAACGCAATCTTGACGGGAGAACAAAAAGTAGAGCGTCGTACTGTATGGCCGTCGCAGGTCACAAAGTATGTGTATTTTGAATGTGAGGGGAAACAATACAAAAGGCAGGAGGATTTGCCAGACAATGACAGCCCCGTAACTATACTGCCAGTAGAGTACGACGCGCTGTATCTTATCAATGGTCGTCGAAAGGATGCGCCACGCCTGCTTGTTGAGGTGGAGAGCGCAGAGTTCATTATTTTTCAAGATGATGATGGCAATGATATGGTTTACGAAGAGAATGGGCGCGAGTATTATGCTTGCCAAGTGTGGTATCACCTTGGTAAAATCCTTGAAACTGAAAATATTGTTTAGCTGAGTCGATAGAACAATTGTTACTTCCGTTTATGGAAAAAACGACTCAAAAGTTATAAGATGGATAAATGATGGCAAATTAAGACAGATGAACAGGAAAAAAGCCCTCAATTATCTGCACTCAGCCGCTCCGATTGCGGCAGCCACAGACAATCAAGGGCTTAATTCTGCTGCAAAGGTAGTAAGAAATTTTGAAAATGCAAATTATTCTGCAAACAATTTAAAAAGTTTAACAAAAGATTTGCGTCAAGCGTTTGGTTCAACAAAATAAAAAGAGTATGGCAAAGGAAAAGAAGAACGGTCGCCATTCTCTCCGCCTCGGAGAGGCGTACTCTCAATAACCCCGCACTAATCCGCAGGCGCAGTGTGGGGTTACAGAACGCCGCCGTCCCTATCCAGCGTCCCGTCGGGACGCGCTTTCGTGGCAGTCAATCATTGTTGAGAGCGCGTTTCTCCGAAACGCTTAGTTGCCGCTTTGCATGACATCCTCACACTGCGCTACGCTTATGCGGGGTTATGGAGAGTTTGTGCCTCCGGCACATTCTTTTGTACGCGCAGCGTCACATCCCCACACTGCGCTCCGCTTGTGCGGGGTTATGGAGAGTTTGTGCCTCCGGCACATTCTTTTGTACGCGCAGCGTCACATCC